>JANRJX010000048.1:0-96963 GCA_033763755.1 Chloroflexota bacterium | reverse complement strand
CGCCAGCGCAGCGTCGGGTCAGCTTCGGCAAGACTCGTCAGGATCGGACCCATCTTGGCGCTGTCGCCCTGTGTCTTGGGGTGCAGCGCGACCGTGTACAGCGGATCGGGGTAAGTCGGCTTGACGATGGTGAACGGGTTGTCTTTTGTGCTGAAGGTATCGCCCGTGCGCGTGCTGGTCAGCTTGGCAACCACGCCAATATCGCCGCAGTGCAGCGTCTGTACAGGGAGTTGCTCCTTGCCGCGCATGAGCATCAGCGAGGCGAAACGTTCGTCTGCCCCGCGTGTGGCGTTCCAGGCGTGCTGGTTGGCGCTCATATTGCCGGAGAAGATACGGAAGTAGTTGAGCGTGCCGACGAAACGGTCGTTGCTGGTTTTGAAGACATACGCACCCAACACGCCTTCGTCACTTTGCGGCGCGTACATGAACGACTCTTCGCCTTGCGGCGAGACGACGCGGAAGCGGCGTTCGCTCGGCGGCGACACATACACTTCCATCGCTTCCAGCACCGGATACGTGCCGATGTTCTTCGCGCCGCTGGTCACGAATACGGGGACGGTCTTCAGATAGGCATCGCGCGCTGCCTTGCGCATCCCGTCGCGGATTTCCGTCGCCGTCAGGTCGTTGGTCTCAAAGTATTTCTCGATCAGCTCGGTGTCAGCTTCGGCAGCTGCCTCCACCAGTGTCGTGTGTGCTGCCTGCGCTGCGTCCACCATGTCGGCGGGCAGGTCGCTGCGTTCCTTGCCTTCGTTGTAATACGCCTTCATCGTCAGCAGGTTGATCACGCCTTTAAAGTTCGCCTCTGCGCCAATGGGGATCATAACGGGGATGAACTTGTAATCCGGGAAGCTGGCGCGCAGGCTTTCCAGCGTGCGTTCGTAATTGGCATTCTCGCGATCCATCTTGCTGATGGTGACGATAATCGGCTGCTGGTAAACCTCGGCGTACTGCCACGCCAATTCTGTGCCGACTTCGACACCGCTGACTGCATCCACGACTACAATCACGGAGTCGGCGACGCGGATGGCATTCTTCATCTCGCCTTGAAAGTCGGTGTAGCCAGGAGCATCCAGAACGTTGATTTTGATGTCGTTAAATTCAATCGGGATCAGGGAGGTAGAGAGGGATAAACCGCGTTCTTTTTCTTCATCGTCCCAATCGGAAACCGTGTTCTTGTCTTCAACCCTGCCCATGCGCGTAACTGCGCCGGTGTTATAGAGCAAAGCCTCGACCAGCGTCGTCTTCCCCGAACCCTGATGTCCGACAAAGGCGACGTTACGTAGGTTGCCAGTCGTATACTCTTTCATAGAAGTCAACTCCTGCTGTATAGTTTAACAATTGGGGATTCTTGTATGAAGCGGATTTTAAGGAGCGATAAAACACTTGTCAAAAACGAACGTCAGGAATCCACACGTCATTCGTCACTTGTGACAAGAGTCGCAAATGTGTAAAAAAGACATGAATTGTGAAAAGATGAATGAAAGATTGGCAATCGATGCTTGACAATGATTCAGAAGTTATGCTACATTAATGTTGTCCGACAGCATTTACCAGGAGAGAACAATATGCTGTACATGCCTCGTGAAGAAGGTCAAGGTTTGGTTGAGTACGCACTCATCCTCGTCCTCGTTGCCGTCGTCGTTATCGTCATTCTGGCGCTCATCGGTCCGGCAATCGGCAACATCTTCTCGAACATCGTTCGCAACATCTAGTCATCCATTATCGCTTCGGTCATTTTTGAAAGCCCCCGCGTCTTGCGGGGGTTTTCGTTTTAGCCCTCACCCCCAGCCCCTCTCCCAGCGGTCAAAGTATCTGTAACTTTGCGAACGCCGTTGACAGTCGTTTCGTCCCCGCGTCCTCAAAGCGCACCAGCACTTCGACATCCTGCCCCACACGCTCGACTTCCTGCACAATGCCTTCGCCAAACTTGGCATGACGCACACGCTGCCCTATCTTGTACGGCGAAGCGGGCGCGGCGGGTGGCAGCGGCGCGGGCTTCTGGAAGGCGCGGCTGCCGGGAAACGGCACGATCTTACCGGACGGCTGCGATGCACCGCGATTGCCGCGCCCCCAGCTGTCGTCGCTGTCCCAGGTTGTCAGGCGCTGGTAACCCGCGCGATCCTGCATCGCAGTCATCTTGACCGACAAGCCTTCGGTGAGTTCCGCCGGAACATCCTTTAAGAAGCGCGAGGGCTCATTCAGACTGCTTTCGCCAAAGACCATGCGCCGGAAGGCATAGCTCATGTACAACCGATCCTTGGCGCGCGTGATGCCGACGTAGAGCAGTCGCCGTTCCTCCGCCATGCCCTCCGGGTCGGTGAACGAGCGCGAGTGCGGCAGCAAGCCATCTTCCAGTCCCGCCAGAAAGACAATCGGATATTCCAGCCCTTTTGCCGAGTGCAGCGTTAGCATGGTCACGCTGTTCTGCTCATCGCCCAGTTGATCGACTTCCGCGACGAGCGAGACTTCTTCGAGGAAGTCGCCAAGCGCCAGGTCTTTCTTCTGCGCGATGACGTTGCGCAGTTCGTCCAGGTTTTGCTTGCGTTCGGCAAACTGGTCATCGCTGTCGCTGATGCCCGTCAGATAGATGTAGTAGCCGATGGTGGTTGTGATCTCGTCGTAAAGCACGGTCAGATCGCCTTGTCCCGCCAATTCGCGCCACTGTGCCAGCAGCGTGCCGAACTCGACCAGGCTCTTTGACGCCTTGCCCGTAATCGGGGACGGCTCGCCTTTCATGATCGCGCCGAGCGCTTCGCCATAGCCCATGCTGCGCAACCCTGCCCATTCACGGAACTTCTCGACAGATGTTTTGCCGATGCCGCGTCCCGGTACATTGACGATGCGTTCGAAGCTGACGGTATCGTTGGGGTTGTGGATCAGACGCAGGTAGGCAAGGATGTCTTTGACTTCCTGGCGCTTGTAGAAGCCGACGCCGCCGACGAGGCGGTAGGGAATGTGCGCGGCGACCATCGCGTCTTCGAGCGCGCGGGATTGCGCGTTGGTGCGGTACATGATGGCGATGTCTTTGTACTGGCGTCCTTCGCGGCGGATGTGGTCGCGGATTTTGTCGGTGATGTACTGCGCTTCTTCCGCCTCGCTGTACGCCTCATGCACGCTGATGCGCGCGCCGCCCTGTCGTTCTGTGAAGAGCGCTTTCGGCGTACGGTTGCTGTTCTGGTCGATCACCGCCCGCGCCGCGTCCAGCACGATTTGCGTCGAACGGTAGTTCTGTTCGAGCAGGAGGACTTTCGCTTGCGGGTAATCCTGCTTGAACTGCATGACATTGCGGTAGTCCGCGCCGCGAAAGGCGTAGATGCCCTGGTCCTCATCGCCGACGACGAAGACGTTGTTTTGCGGCGCGGCGAACAGACGCACCAGCTCATACTGCGCCAGATTGGTATCCTGGAACTCATCCACCAGTACATACTCCAGCCGCCGCTGGTACTTTTCGCGCACCATGTCCTGTGTGCGCAGCAGGATGACGGTCTGCATGAGCAGGTCGTCAAAGTCCATCGCGTTATTGTTGACGAGCGTCTTCTGATAGATGGGGTAGGCGCGGCGCACCAGTTCGCTGAAGTAGTCGCGCGTCGGCAGGTCGGCGTAAGTGTCGGCGTCGATGAGTTCGTTCTTGGCACTGGAGATTGCGCCTAGCACACGCCCCGGCGAAAACTTCTTCGTGTCGGCGTTCAGGTCTGCCAGAATGCCCTTCATTACGCTCTGCTGGTCGTCGGTGTCGTAGATAGCGTACTCCCTGCCGTAGGGCGTGTGATCTGACTCGCGGCGCAGGATGCGGGCACACAGCGAATGGAACGTTCCGATCTGCAAGCCATCGAGCTTGCCGCCGAGCAGCCGTTCCGAGCGCTCGCGCATTTCGGCGGCTGCCTTGTTGGTGAACGTCACGGCGATGATGTGATCGGGGTAGATGCGGCATTCGCGACACAAATAGGCGATGCGATGCGTCAGCACGCGCGTCTTGCCGCTGCCCGGTCCCGCCAGCACCAGTACCGGTCCATCCACCGTCGTCACTGCCTCGCGCTGCGCCGGATTCAATCCGGTTATCAAGTCTGTCATCATCGCCTCTTTCCCGTTGACGCTGTCATTTTAGCGCAGCCATGACGATTTGGGCATTGCGATAGAATGTGTCTATTGTCGAGTGGAGCGAAATGAGTCTCATGTGTTTATCATAATTATGGTCAAATATTCATGATAAAATTCTACACATGTGTAGAAAAGAGTGATATGGATAACGATACCTACCAGCGAATTCTTGATGCCTCTGAGGTACTTTTTTCTGAATTCGGTTTCTCTGGTGTAACGCTTCAACAGATTGCGAAAGCTGTCGATATGCGCCATGCATCTCTCTATTACTATGCTCCGAAGGGGAAAGAAGACCTATATATTAAAGTAACGGAGCGGAGCTTTAGACGCCATGGGGAGGGGCTGACGAATGCAATCATCGAAGCTGGCGCTGATTTCCGCGACCAGGTTCATGCCGTTGCCTACTGGTTTGCTGTGCACCCGCCAATCGATCTGGGGCGGATAGTACGCTCAGATATGCCAGCGATTAACCCTGTGGATGCGGAACGCTTGACGGAATTGAGCCTCGAAATGCTGCGTGTCCCCATTGCTGCCATCATCCGCAATGCCATCCGCAAGGGACTTGTGCATGTGAATGATCCTGACTTTGCAGCGATGGGATTGGTTGGACTTTTGCAGAGTGTACACAATATCCCGCAGCGGTTTATTCCAGATCGCGACGCACGAGTGGCAGCGACAATCTCCGCTGCAAATATGCTGCTTGATGGATGGTTGATGCGATAGTTTTTTTGCCTGGGTTTTCTACATTTATGTAGAAATGGATGGTGGAGACAATAAAGTGCCACAGATGACCATTACCGAAACATTCTATGCCCCAGATCGTCAGCATTGGCGAGCGTGGTTAGAAGTGAATCATGCGACGCGCAAAGAGATCTGGCTTGTAACGTATGGCAAGTCATCCCCCAAGCCCTCAATCCCTTACCTGCACGCGGTCGAGGAGGCACTTTGCTTTGGCTGGATAGACGGTATTGCCAAAAAGATCGATGTGGAAAGAACTGCCCAGCGCTTCACGCCGCGTCGCCCAAACAGTCATTGGACGGAGCTAAACAAGGAGCGCGCCCGCCGCCTGATCGCAAGCGGTCACATGACACCGGCTGGTCTTGCCACGCTGCCGGATCTGCGTATAGAAGCCTTTACGATACCGCCGGACATCCTGGCGGCGTTACAGGCTGACCCGGAGACGTGGGAGAACTTTCAACAATTTCCACCGCTTTACCAGCGTATTCGGGTCGGGTTTATTGACGAAGTGCGCAAGCAACCAGCGGTCTTTCGCAAGCGGCTGGAGCATTTCCTGCACAAGACGGGTCAAAACAAGATGTTTGGAACGATGGAATAAGGTTCAAGGAGACAAGCATGAACGAGCAAATGACACAATTCCAGGTACGCCGCGCAAGCTATGACGATATTCCGTTCCTCAGTTGGTGCAACTACGAATCATCTTCCCCTGCGCCGGGTTTCTGCTATTGGGACCCGCTGCTGGAAGGCACAAACACGACCAGTATAGCATTCATTGACGCGCTCTTTCGCTCAGATGCGCTGGCATACGGGCGCGCGACAGACTTCTTCGTTATTGAGGAAAACGGCATTGCCATTGGCGGTGCATCGGGGTTTGTCATGGACACGCAGGATTACCGACCGCTGCGGTTGGATCGGATCAACATGGTTGCTGGTCGCCTCGGCTGGGATGCCCAGATGATAGAGCAGTTTATGGGAGGTTACGCAGGTGTGTGGAGCGATCCGCAGGACATCACGATTGCGCCCCCTGCATCGTGGATCATTGAGTGTGTGGCAGTGAAGCCTGAGTCACGCGGAAGAGGCGTTGCCAAAGCACTTCTGAATGCCATCATCGCAGAAGGCGCGCGGCAAGGGCATTCCCATGCAGGCATTTCGGTTACGATTGGTAATGAGCCAGCACAGAAGGTGTATGAAGCGCTCGGGTTTCAACGTTATGTAACCTACTGGTCAGCGTATTTCAGCGATCAATTTCCCGGAACGATGAAATACCGCATGAAGCTTAACTGACGAACCGCTGTGCCACCCGCCAGTAACGCGAAAAGCGCCCCAGGTCGAGTTCGCCGTCGTAATCGAGGAATGGCGGCTCGTCCAGCACTTCGACCGGCAGCGTCTTGCGCAGCGCTTTGCACACCGCCGCGAAGTGTGGCGATGGGCTGTCGGTCGTGATGATGCGCGTGGCGTTGTGCATCTCAGCGAACGCCAGTAGTTCGGTCGCCATGTCGCCGCGACGGATGGTCACAGGCAGTTCGAGCAGACATTCGTACATGAAGACAATGCGCTTGAGCGAAATCTGGTACGCCTCCAGCAGCGCGTCGTCAAACACGAACAGCGCTGGAGCCGCCGGATAGGCTTCTAACGAGGGGTTCGTCGGGCGCAGACAGTCGCCATGCACCCACACAATCGGACGCTGCACATCGCTCATCAGCTCAGCCAC
Source organism: Chloroflexota bacterium (assembly GCA_033763755.1). Classification (GTDB taxonomy): domain Bacteria; phylum Chloroflexota; class Anaerolineae; order Aggregatilineales; family Phototrophicaceae; genus Flexifilum. Next base: position 90,416 of record JANRJX010000048.1, on the reverse strand, counting down.
CCTTCGCGTACACGTTCCGGCACGTCGGGAAACAACCGCGCCGCGTGGTCTTCATAGCTGCCTTCAAAGTCGCACCTGCCGCGCAGCGGGCAGTCGCGGCAGTAAACGCCGTTCGTGTTGCGCTCCAAGTTCTCGCGGTTGAAGATATACGGTTTGTGGCTGAACGTGCTGGCGACCCACTGCCACGACAGATTGTTGCTGGCAGGGTCGCCATCGAGCAGGTGCTGCAAGAACCAGCGCGCTCCCGCCTGCCACTGCACCCGCCGCCAGTGGACGATATACGCCGCCATCCACATGCGCGCGTGGTTATGCAGGTAGCCCGTCTCGCGCAGTTCGCGGCTGAATGAGTCAATGCACGCCAGCCCGGTCTGTCCGTCGCGAATATCGGCAGGCAGGTCCGCCGCGTACTGGCGCCCCGCTACGCCGGTCTTACTTGGCTCACGATCCTGCCAGATGCCATCGCCCAGTTTACGATAGAGGCGCTGCCAGTAATCGCGCCACGCCAGTTCGTTGACGAGCTTCCCGGCGTCCTGCTCTCGTCGCACTTTCGCCAGCGCCGCGTCGCGCGTTTCCGCCAGACCCAGCACGCCATGCCGGATATACATCGACAGCCGCGTGACTGCGCCATTCAAGCGGTTGCGCGTGGCGGCATACTTCGGCGGATCGACCTGTGCCAGCGCTGCTTCTGCTGCCGCCCGCCCGCCGCGCGTCTGGCTGATGTGTCCGTCACGACCGTCTGCCTGTGGGAACTGCGCACGCAGGTAGGCGATCATCTCATCGCGCGTGGCAAAGTCGCGACGCATCGTGTTCTCGCTCATACGGTGCGCTCCTTACGCTTGCGGCAGGCATCGCTGCAATAGCGCACATGGTCCCAGTCGCGTTCCCACTTCTTGCGCCATGCGAACGGACGCCCGCAGGCAGCACAGATTTTTGTCGGCAGGTTCGCCTTCTTGACCCCGCGCATCATACACACCTTTCGTTCCTGATGTGACGCATAGTCTGATCAAGTGTCAGGAGTGCGACGTGAGAAACAGCTTGGTGTATACTGAGCGGCACTGGAAACAAGCAACCGGGAGCGCCCCTATGGAAATGCTCAAACCAGCGCCGCGTGTACTGCCTAAAGATGTCATTGCAACAGGTGTCAGTGAAGGGGATTACCTCGATTCCTATGCCGAGCAGCATTGTGAATACGTAGTGTGTTGAAATCGTATCGCCTGGAAGTGTGGAGCGCGATTACCACGACAAGTATCTGGAGTATCAGCAGTTCGGTGTGCGCGAATACTGGTTGCTTGATTACCGCCGTCGTGAAGTGCGTTGCCATCAATTGAATGAAAAGGGCGAGTACGTCATCATAGAAGTTGATGCTGAAGGCAACTATCGGTCGCTGGTATTGCCGGGGTTGGTGCTGCATGTGCCGACGCTCTGGCAGGAACAGCTGCCCGGACCGATTGCACTTGCGAAGCTGCTCGAGTCTGCCATGAAATCAGATACTCAAGACAAGGAATAAGCATATGAACCCCAAGAATCTTCAGGATAATGCGACGTTTCTAACCGAGAACGCCAAACAGCCCGGCGTGCAAACGACTGCCAGCGGATTGCAGTACAAAGTGCTGCGCGAAGGCACAGGCGCGAAATGCCCGCCCGGCAGCGAAGTCGAGGTCCACTACAAAGGCACACTGATCGATGGCACAAAGTTTGACAGCAGCTATGACCGCAATGAGCCGACTACGTTCTTCCTCAGTCAGGTCATCGCGGGTTGGCAGGAAGGCATCGCGCTGATGACCGCAGGCAGCCACTACGTGTTCTACATCCCCGGCAAGCTGGCATACGGCGAACGCGGCTATCCCGGCGTCATTCCGCCTAACGCCACGCTGATCTTCGAGGTCGAGCTGCTTAAGGTGTTTTAGTGCGCTACCTGACACTCTCGGAACTGATCTATATCAATGGGCGGCTGCTGAATAACGCGCAGATCATGAGCGGCAAGCAGAAAGTGCGCGATGTAGAACTGCTCGATGCGGCTGTCGCGCGCCCTGCCGCCAGCGCCTTCGGGCAGGATGCCTACCCGACGCTGCACGAGAAAGCCGCCGCGCTGTTTCATTCGGTGGCACGCAATCACCCGTTTGCCGATGGTAACAAGCGTACCGCGACGTTGGCGGCGATCCTGATGCTGGCGGTCAACGGCGAGCGCGTCATCTGGCAGCCGCAGGAGGCATTGGAGCGCATCGCGGCAGTGGCGGAAGGGCGGGCGGAGATGGAGACACTGGCGGAATGGTTCCCGACGGAAGCGTGTGAACCTGCGCCGGACGCCGACGCCGAGCGCGACCGCCAGAAGATAGACGCGCTAATCGCGGCGCATCGGTGGCTGCTCGATGAACTCGCCAAACGCTAAACCTGTGCGCTACCTGAGCGCGTCAGAGCTCTACAATATCAATGATCTCGTGACCGATGGTCATACGTTCGTGCGCGATCTGCACCTGCTCAATTCGGCGGCGCGTCGTCCGTCCATCTCGCTGTTTGGCGAACCGCAGTTCCCGACGATTTACGACAAAGCCGCCGCGCTGCTGGAGTCCCTCGCCTATCATCATCTGTTCGCCGATGGTAACAAGCGCACGGCGCTGCGGGCGGTCGTACAGTTCCTCACGCTCAACGGCTATCGCCCGGCGTGGACAGAAACAGAGCAGTACGACTTCATCCTCGAAGTGGCGCAGGGCAAGTTAGGCGTTGAGCAGATCGCGGCGTGGCTGGCGGCGCATACGGAGGTGGCGGGATGAGACTCTACCGGACGCCCTTGTTGAATTCGCTAATGTTGCTATGCCTTACTCTTGTAGCAGCGTGCGCTGGAAGCAATACCAGCTCATTGCCCACAGCTCCCAGTATTGCAACCGTTGCTCCAACATTTCTCCCACTCCCAACTGCTACCATCGCGGCGATTGATCGTCGCGATGTCGTATTGCTGACTAATCCTGAAATCCGAACCTCTGTCAGCATCTATCAACAGCGGACAGGGCAAACACAAAACTCAACAACCAGAGAGTCGCCGTTCTTGAGACGAGCTGCCGGTTACACTTTCTATCACTATTTGCTCGGCCAGGAAATCTATGTCGCCATCGCTATCCCACGCGAATTTCGTGCCGTCTCATATACTATCTATCAAATACTTACGCCAAGTTACAACACAATTGACAACTCAAACGTGTCTGCCATCTATCGTGTCTTCCAGAAGAACTCAGCCCCTTTGGTGAACCTGAAACAGAAGGCGACGCCTGTAACCAGGACATGGTTGGACGTATGACAATTACAAGTATGAGACCACTGCAAGGTCATTTTCAGTTCAATTGCCAGTTCGATGACGGCACATGGGCAGCAGTATCAGGTGTATTTTCACAGTAAGACATATTGATACCTATCATTCCCGCCCTGATAGGTTTTGACAGTAATCTTTCACTACATTACGGTGCATGACTACACAACGCACCTCACGTATCTCTGGCTTGTATAGGCGCACGCTTACAGAGCGGCTGCAAATCGCCGCCGACTGGGCAGTATTGAGCGCCGACGAGCAAGCCGCGCTGACCAGCGGAGGACTCGATGCCGCCCACGCCGACCCGATGATTGAGAACGTCATCGGCACCTATGCGCTGCCGTTCGCCATCGCCACTAATTTTCTCGTCAACGGCGTGGATGTCCTCGTGCCGATGGTTATCGAAGAGCCGTCGGTCGTAGCGGCGGTCAGCAACGCGGCGAAATTGTTCCGCGAAGGCGGTGGCTTCACGACCAGCAGCGACGAGCCGATCATGATCGGGCAAATCCAGGTCGTAGATATGCCAGACCTGGCGGCGGCGCGTGACGCCTTGCTCGCCAACGAAGCCCGGCTGTGTGCCGAAGCGGACAGCGTAGGCGGCAGCATCGTCAAGCGCGGCGGGGGGGCGCGCGGCATCACTGTGCGCACGTTTCCCGATACGCCTATCGGCGCGATGCTGGTGCTGCATCTGCTCTACGACACGCGCGATGCGATGGGCGCGAACGCTGTCAACACCGCTGTCGAGCATCTCGCGCCGCTGGTCGAAGAAATCACAGGCGGGCGCGTCAACCTGCGCATCCTCAGCAATCTGACGGATCAACGCAAGGCGCGGGCAGAGGGCATGATTCCGGCGGCGGAACTGGCGACGGCGGACATCAGCGGTGTGGAGGCGGTCAAGGCGATTGTCGAGGCGGGCATCTTCGCAGAGGTCGATCCCTACCGCGCGGCGACGCACAACAAAGGCATCATGAACGGCATTGATGCAGTAGTTATGGCGACAGGCAACGACTGGCGTGCGGTCGAAGCCGGCGCACATGCCTATGCCGCCCGCGACGGACAGTATCGCAGCCTGACGCGCTGGTGGCAGGACGCGGACGGCAACCTGCGCGGCGCAATCGAACTGCCGCTGGCGGTCGGTATCGTCGGTGGGGCAACGCGCGTGCATCCCAACGCCCAGATCGCACTCAAGATCATGGACATTAGCAGCGCGCGCCAACTGAGCGAGATCATGGCGGCGGTCGGGTTGGCGCAAAATCTCGCAGCGATCCGCGCACTGGCAACGACCGGCATTCAGCACGGACACATGCGGATGCATGCGCGGCAACTGGCGGTCGCGGCGGGGGCATCGTCTGACCAGGTGGCACTAGTTGCCGGGCGTATGATTGAAGAAAAGAACATTCGCCTGGAAAGAGCAAGGCAGATTGTCAAGGACATGGAAGAAAGCGCTTATCCAAAAGGATAAAGACAAAGAGGCTAGAGAATTCCTCTAGCCGCTTCGTCTCAATCCTCTTGAATAGGCTTTATTCTCCAGTATCAGGAGGATTGTATGTCGATGAATGGAACACGTCCGGCGGTGAAAGCCGCTTCGCTACTCATGCGCCCGGATCGCCCGGTGGGACTGGTAGGTTATGGCGCGTATGTGCCGCGTTATCGGCTGCCTGGCGCGGAAGTCAGCCGCGTATGGACGGGCGGGCTCGGCGGCAGCCCGGTCACAGAGAAAGCGGTCGCCGGTCCCGATGAAGACGTGACTACGATGTCGGTCGAAGCGGCGCGCAACGCACTGTTACGCGCCCAGATCGACCCCCAAGCGCTGCGCGCCATCTGGGTCGGCAGCGAAAGCCATCCCTACGCCGTCAAGCCGACCAGCACCATCGTCGCTGAGAGCATCGGCGCGTCGCCCAACATTCAGGCGGCAGACTGGGAATTCGCGTGCAAAGCCGGGACGGAAGCAGTGCAGGCGAGCATTGGCATGGTCGGCAGCGGCATGGGGACATATACCATGAGCATCGGCATGGACACGGCGCAATCACGTCCCGGCGATGCGCTCGAATACACGGCTGCGTCGGGTGGAGCGGCGTTTATCATCGGCCCCGCTGAGGAAGCACTGGCAGTCTATCAAGGCAGCTACAGCTTCGTCACCGATACCCCGGATTTCTGGCGGCGTTCGGACGAGTCGTTCCCATCACATGGCGAGCGCTTCACGGGCGAACCTGCCTACTTCAACCATGTCATCAGCAGCGCCAGCACGCTCATGGAAATGATGGGAACGAAGGCTGAGGATTACACCTATGTCGTTATTCATCAGCCGAACGTCAAGTTCCCGGAACGCGCGGCAAAGCAGCTCGGCTTCACGGAAGCGCAGTACAAGACCGGACTGCTGGCAGGCGAGATCGGCAATACATATTCTGGCTCTTGCATGATCGGCTTGACTGCCATTCTTGATCAGGCGCAGCCGGGTGATCGCATTTTGATGGTCAGCTATGGCAGCGGCGCGGGTTCGGACTCGTTCGATCTCGTCGTCACTGACCGCATCCGCGCTGCCGCCGGGCGTGCACCGAAGACGCGCGATTACATCGCCCGCCGCACTGCCATCGACTACGCGACGTATGCCCGCTATCGTGGGTTGCTGCGGGACTAGCGAACGAGCAAATTTGCATGTTCGCTAATGGACTGAAAGGATTGCAACGTTGGCAGTAGTTGTCGATGCTTTTGCGAGCGAAGAACACGCGCCGTTTCTGCTGCGGGGTTGCGATAAGGCTGCCCTGCTCATACACGGCTTTCTCGGCACGCCTGCCGAACTGCGCCCGCTTGGAGATCGGCTGCATCAGGCAGGCTGGACGGTGCAGGCGCCGCTGCTGCCTGGTTTTGGCACAGACATCGCTACCTTGAGTCAGCGACGGGTGCGCGACTGGACGGCGTTCGTCAGCCAGCACATCACGGATTTGCGCGGGGAACACTCCCGCGTGGTACTGGTCGGCTTTTCGATGGGTGGGGCGATTGCGTTGAATCTTGTGCCAAAGACACCCCTCGATCAACTGGCGCTGATCAATCCCTTTACCAGGCTCGATGTCACATTGTGGAATCTGCTGCCTGTGCTGCATCGTGTCGTGCCGAAGTATAAGCCGTTTCAGATGGTCAAGCTCGATTTCAACAGCCCCGAAGTGCGCAAGAACATTGAGCAGTTCATGCCGGGCGCTGACCTCGATAATCCGCAGGTGCGCCAGCAAATTCTAAGCCTTGAACTGCCAACCGCCGCGCTGGAGCAGTTGCGCGCGGTCGGGCAGCACGCATGGGATGCCGCGCCGCAGGTGATGACGCCGACGCTGATCATTCAGGCGACAAACGACAAGACCGTGCCACCTGCAAAGACACGCGCGCTTTATGAACGAATGCGTCCCGGCGCGCGCTTTATCGAGGTCAGTGGCGAGCATAACTTCATTCGCTATGAACCGCACGCCTTGGCGATGGCTGCAGGGGCGATACTGGAATTTATTGGATGAGACGTTTGTTCTCATCCCCAACCCTTTCTCCCTGAGGGCAAAGAGGCAGAAGAGCCTTCTCAATCTCCTCTCTATGAGGGAGCGGGGTTTGGGGTGAGGGTGATAATGGAGACATCATTATGCAAGATGTGGCAATCATTGGCATCGGTCAGACCCCTGTGGGTGAACACTGGGAAAGCAGTCTGAGAGAACTGGCGGCGGATGCTGCCCGCGCCGCGCTGAATGACGCGAAGATAGACGCCGTAGAAGCCCTGTATATCGGTAACGCCTATGCTGCGACGGTCAGCGGACAATCGCAACTGGGGGCGCTGGTGGCGGATTATGCCGGTTTGCGAGGCATTGAGGCGTTTACGGTCGAGGCTGCGGAGGCGAGCGGCGCGGCTGCGCTGCGAGCGGGCTATCTGGCGGTTGCCAGTGGTGCAGTCGAGACGGTGATGGTGCTGGGCGTCGAAAAATCGACCGATATGGTGGCGGGCGCGCGTGTCGCCGCGCGCAGCGTCAGCCTGGACGCGGACTACGAGGCGATCCAGGGCGCTACCGCAACAGCGCAGGCGGCAATGATCATGCGCCGCTACATGCACACCTATGGCGTACCGCTGAGCGCGTTTGAAGGCTTCAGCATCAATGCCCATACGAACGGAGGCAAGAATGCCAACGCCATGTTCCGTAATCAGATCAAGCCGGGCGCGTTTGCCAAAGCGCCGATGGTTGCCGATCCAGTGAGTCTGTTCGACGGCGCGCCGGATGCCGACGGCAGTGCTGCCGTCATCCTGACCAGCGCTGAACGCGCGGCGGACATGGTACCTCAGCCGGTCCGTATCGCTGCCAGCGCGGTTGCCACCGATACGCTGGCGCTGCACGACCGCACTGATTTGCTTGACCTGCGTGCGGTGGCGCTGTCATTCGGGCGCGCGCTGCGGCAGGCGAGCATTGAGTACACTGCCATCGATCTGGCAGAACTGCATGACGGTTATACCGTCATCACCGCGCTGGCGCTGGAGGCGATGGGCTTTGCCGTGCGTGGCGAAGGCTGGAAGCTGGCAGCCGATGGTGTGTTGTCGCTGACAGGCAGCCTGCCGATCAGCACATTCGGCGGGTTGAAGGCGCGCGGCAATCCGGTCGGTGCGACAGGCGTGTATCAGGCAGTGGAAGCGGCGCTGCAACTACGCGACGAGGCGGGCGCAAATCAGGTTGCGGGCGCGCGCGTGGCGCTCATCCAGAATCTCGGCGGTATGGGCAGTACGGCGATCACCCACGTGCTGACGACCTGAACGCAAGATTCAGTCTCTATGAATACAGTGAGTGTAAGGGAAGAAACACGATGCGTGAAGTCGCGGTAATTGGAATCGGTCAGACATCGATTGGGGAATGGTGGGATTTGAGCCTGCGCGAGATGGCGGCGCAAGCGCTGCGCAACGCGCTCGATGACGCAGGCATTGACCGTGCGCCAGACAGCCTGTTCGTCGCCAATATGCTCGCCGCGCGCGTCAGCAGCCAGGCGCATCTGGCGACGCTGGTTGCCGACTTTATGGGCTGGTACGACATCGAAGCGACAACGGTCGAAGCGGCGTGTGCCTCTGGCGGGATGGCGTTTCAGGCGGGGCTGCGTGCGGTTGCCAGCGGCATGGTCGATCTGGTGGCGGTGTGTGGTGTCGAAAAGATGACCGACGCCACGCCACAGGTCACGACGGCGGCGCTGGCGACGGCTGCCGATGCCGACTACGAAGCGATACACGGGGCGACGTTCGTCGGCTTGAACGCGCTCATCATGCGCCGCTATATGCACGAATACAGCGTGCCGCACGAAGCATTCGCGCCGTTCAGCATTAACGCGCATCGAAACGCGGCAAACAACCCGAACGCCATGTTCAAGAACAAGATCACGCCGGAAAGCTACGCCCGCGCACCGATGATTGCCGAGCCGATCAATCTGTTCGATAGTGCGCCCATCTGCGATGGGGCAGCCGCTATGCTGTTATGTCCGTTGGAGATGGCGCGCGATCTGAGCCACAAGACGCCAATTCGTATACTGGCAAGCGCCGCTGCTACCGATACGATTGCTATTGCTGATCGGCGTGACCCGCTGGCGTTGCAGGCGGCACGCACCAGCGCGAAGAAGGCATATGACCGCAGTGGATTAGCGCCGGACGATATGGACGTTTTTGAACTGCACGATGCGTTTTCGATCATGGCGGCGCTCAGTTTAGAGGCAGCCGGATTTGCTGAACGCGGGCGCGGCATCGACCTGGCGCAGAATGGCGACATTACGCTCGGTGGGCGTGTGCCGATCTGCACGATGGGTGGGCTGAAGGGGCGCGGGCATCCGGTCGGCGCGACGGGTGTCTATGAATTGGTCGATCTGGTGACGCAGTTGCGCGGAGAAGCGGGCGCGAATCAAGTGCAGGATGCTGAGATTGGGATGGCGCAGAACATCGGCGGTTCCGGTGCGACGATTGTCACGCATATCCTGAGTCGATGAAGCGAGAACATTTAGCGTAGGGACGGAGAAGAGTAAAGTCTACCCTCACTTCGTCTCTACGATCTATCAATCTTATAGAACTAATGCCGGGTACTGCCGCGCTCTAAGCCGACGAGCAGTCGCCGCAGGTTGTTGTAGTCTTCCAACACACGCCCCGCGCCGCGCGCCACACACGTCATCGGATCGTCAGCAATGTAGGTGCGGATGTTGACCTCTTCCGTCAGGCGGTCTGCCAGCCCCTTGAGCTGACCGCCGCCGCCCGCCAGACAAATTCCGCTTTCCATCAAATCGCCGACCAGTTCTGGAGGCGTGTCGTCCAGCGCATCTTTGACTGTATCGACGATAATATCGACCGACCCGGCGATTGCCTCGCGCACCTCAATGGAACTGATTTCGACCGTTGCAGGCAAGCCTGTTACCAGATTGCGCCCTTTGACGCTGGCAATCGTCTCCTGTGGCAAAGGATAGGCTGAACCCGTCTCTTCTTTCAAGCGCTGCGCCGTTGGTTCGCCCACTAGCAAGTTGTGTTTGGCGCGCAGATATTGCACGATGTCCTCGTCCATCTCATCGCCAGCCACGCGGATCGAACGGCTGATGACGATACCGCCAAGGGAGAAGATGGCGACTTCGGTTGTGCCGCCGCCAATGTCGATGATCATGCTGCCGCGCGTTTCCTGCACGGGCAGACCCGCACCGACCGCCGCCGCGACCGGCTCTTCGATCAGGTAGACTTCACGCGCGCCCGCGCCGACAGTCGCGTCATAAACGGCGCGCTTTTCGACTTCCGTCACGCCGCTGGGGATGCCGACGACGACGCGCGGGCGCGGAATTGGCACCCATGTTTGTTCGTGTGCTTTGTTGATGAGGTGGTTGAGCATCGCCGCGGTGATCTCGAACTCGCTGATGACGCCATCGCGCAGCGGGCGCACGATCAGGATGTTGTTCGGGTTCTTGCTCCACATCTCTTTGGCGCGCGAACCGACCTCTAGCGGGCGGCGCGTCTTCTTCTCGACCGCGACAAAAGAGGGTTCGTTGATGACAATGCCCTTGCCGCGTACGCTGACAAGCGTATTTGCTGTTCCCAGATCGATACCAATGTCGAGCGAGAAGAGACCAAAAAAGTAGTCGAGTGGGCTTAACACAAGTGTGTTCCTCAGTCGGACGATGCGAACGGTGATTATAGCACAGCCGTAAGACCGCTTACAAAACGCCGACCCTGTGTTAAGCCTACGTTCCCTTCCCCAGCCGTTCGATGACGCTGCGCATCACATCCTGAAACGCGGACAGGCGCGCGTCGGTATCGAGCGCGCGTGCCAGCGGCAGGTTGGGGCGCAGGTCGGCGCGGTCGGCGGCGAAGCGGTCGCGCTCCGGCATCAGGCGATTGAGCGCGTCCAGCACGGCAGCACGGGCGGCTGCATCATCGAACGGCGGGAAGTTCGCCCAGTATTGCAGCGGCACTTCTACCGATGGCTGCCGACGCCGCGCCCGCACCGAAAACACAGTCACACCCCCCGGTCCTACCCACACATGCGCATGGAAGGCGGGTTCCTTTGTGCCGCTGAAAGTGATGGCGTTGGCGTGCTGCTCGGCAAAAGCAAACAGCGCCCGCGCGATGCGCGCACAGTCCGCGCCTTCTGGAAGCTGCTCCAGGTACTTGAAGAAGTTATGCTCGTTCGGTTTGCTCGCCAGATTGGGCGTCCGCTTGGGCACCGCGTCGGTCTTGATCGACTTTTGCAGCGTCTTGATGATGCGCTGTGTTGCTTGCCCTGGTTGCTTGCGGAAATCAGTTGCCTGGCGGTTGATCAGGTAGATTGGCAGCGGCGTATCATCGACCTGCGCGATCAATACGGGCTTGTTCAGCCGCAGCGCCAGCAGCGTCTCGCGTTCGACCCATTCCGACGCGCGGGCGTTCGCCGACCAGACAACGACCATCGCCTCGCACGACTCGACACCCTGCTGGATGACCTGCGCCCAGCGCACGCCATCTTCCAGGTCATCGACATCGACCCATGTTTCCAGCCCGGCGTTTGCAAGCTGCGCCGCCAGATCATAGACCAGGGGTTTGTCTTTCGAGCTGTGGCTGACGAAAGTATAGGGAGGTGTCGCGGTCATATCATTCGCTGCTTTACTGGGATAACAAAATCGCACGATGAGTATACATGAGTTTACAATTTTCAAACAGAACTTATTTTCTAACCTTTGGCGCGTTGCCCAATCGTCGGTTCGGCGTAGACTCAGCGACAGATAAGCCTGTGTCGCAGCCTGTACAATCTGCTTGCATTAGTTTACAGGGGAAACGCCATGTCCAAACGTATCTTTTTCGCAATGCTGCTGTTGCTGCTTGTGCCGTTCCTGACTGCCCAGGCGCAGCCGGAGTCAATCAATACCGCCCTCACGGATTTGAACACGCGACTCGGCACGACCTTAACGCTCAACGACATTAACTGGCGCTGGTCACAGAATGTCTACGACGATGCCAGCCTGGGCTGCCCGCAGGAAGGTCAGACTTACGCCGCCGTACAGACCATCGGTTATCAATATCTCTTCTTTGTCGAAAATACGACCTATGACTACCGTGCAGATCAGGCGGGGAATGTCACCTTCTGTACCAGCTTTGCGACCAACACCGCTGTCACACCGACCGCAGAGCCGACGCTGCTTCCGGCAACAGGTGACACGATCACGATCAGCAATGCCAATGATATCGAAGTCGTCGGTGTCGTCCAGCGCGAGCCGGGCGCATTTGGCGGCGCGCTGGCGTGGCTGCCCGGCACGGAGCTGATTGCAGTGGCGGGTGGGGCAATTGAGAACGCCATCACCAGCGAAGTGCTGATCTATAATGCCAGCAATCTGACAAGTGAACCTGTACGTTTGCAAACCGATGCACCTGTGACCGCGCTGGCAGGCTGGTCAGCAGGTGGCGAGGCGCGGCTTGCAGTCGGCACACAAAGCGGAACTGTGAGCATTGTCACGCTGGTGAACCAAGCGCCGGACGTGCTGGAACTCAGCGCTGTCCAAGGCGCGACGGCGGTCAACGATCTGTCGTTCAGCTCTGGCGGCGATCTGGTTGCGGCGGCGTATGGCGTGTGGGACTCCGCCAGCGATGAGAGCAGTAACGTCGTCGCTGTGTGGACGACGGATAATGCCGGCGTGCGCAGACTGCCGACGAGCACCGCCACTACTGCGATTGCCTTCAGCCCTGATGCGAGCCAGATCGCGATGGGGGATGCAAACGGCTTTGTGCGGCTGTGGGGCAGCGAAAGCGCCTCGCAGACGAGCGAATTCCGGTTGCATACGAGCGCGGTGCGTGACATCGCCTACAGTCCCGACGGTACGCGCATCGCCAGCGGCGCGATGAGTGGCACGGCGCGCGTGTGGGACATCAGCAACGAAATCATGATCGCCGAGTTTGACAACTCGACCGACGATTATGTGCTGACCGTCGCCTACAGTCCCGATGGCGCACTGCTGGCAACGGCGGGCGGCAACCCGGACGCGCTGACCCGCGATAACGGCATCCGGCTGTGGGATGTGAACGGACTGACTTTGGCGGGCGGCTTGATCGCGCATACCGAACTGGTCAGCGCGATTGCTTTCGACAGCACAGGGACGCGGCTGGCATCGGTCAGTCTCGACGGCACGCTGCGCGTGTGGGGGACGGCGGACGGGGGGTAGGATAGCACAATCGAATGGACTTAGCGGACGAGGCATCCCACAGGGAGGCTGCACACTACCTCGTTTCTACAGAAATCAATGGGGTCCGGAGGGGCGACGCTCGCGTCGTCCCTCCAACGGATGTTTACCAACCGCTACAACCGCTCCGCCAGCAGTTCCACCACGTCCTTGACTTCGGGACCGTCCGCCACCGCCGTCTGCGCGGTCGTGAACATCTGCATACAGAACGGGCAGCCGACCGCCACCACGTCCGCGCCTGTCGCTTTCGCCTCTTCGTAGCGCTCGATATTGACCGCCTTCGCGCCGTGTTCCTCTTCCTTCCAGAATTGCGCGCCGCCCGCACCGCAGCAGAACGAATTCTTCTTGCTGCGCGGCATCTCCGTCAGCGACGCGCCCATACCCGTCAGGACATTGCGCGGCGCATCGACGACATCGTTGTGCCGCCCCAGATAGCACGGATCGTGGAAGGTCACGTTCGACTGCTGCTTCGGGTGTGCGTTCGCCGGAACCTTGCCCGCCGCGATCAATTCCTCAATCAGTTCGGTGTGATGGACGACTGCATAATCGCCGCCGAACTGATGGTATTCTTTGCCGATATTGTGGAAGCAGTGCGGGCAGGTGACGACGATGCGCTTGGGCGCGACTTCGTTCAGCGTCTCGACGTTCGCCTTCGCCATCTCCTGATACAGGTATTCGTTTCCGGCGCGGCGGGCGCTGTCACCCGTACACGTCTCCGCTTCGCCCAGGACGGCGAAGTTGACCCCCGCCTTGTGCAGCACCTTGACCAGCGCGCGCGCCGTCAACTGCGCACGCGGATCATACGATGCTGCGCAGCCGACCCAGTAGAGAATATCGAACTGTGGGTTCTCATCGACCGTCGGCACGGGGAAGTCCAGCCCCTTTGCCCAGTTGAAGCGCGATTCGGGGTTGCCCCAGGGGTTGCCGCGCCGTTCCATGCCCTCAAACGCCACGCCCAACTCTGCCGGGAACTCGCTCTGCATCAGCACGGCGTCGCGGCGGATGTCGAGAATGTCGAACATCGGCTCGTTGCCGACTGGGCAAATATCGACGCACGCGCCGCACGACGTACATGCCCACACCGCGCTCTCGCTGATCGCCCAGCCCATCAGCGGCTGCGGACTGGCAGCACCGCCCGCCAGATCGCTGAAATGTTCGCGCATGATCGAACGCTTGTTAACTTCATAGGCGGCGGGTGACAGTTCCTTGCCCGTCACATACGCCGGACACACGTCCTGACAGCGATTGCACATGATGCAGGCAAAGCCATCAAAGAGGTTAGTCTTCGTCAGGTCTTCCAGCTTGTTCGCGCCGAACTGTTCGCGCGTCTCGTCTTCCAGATCGACCTTCTCCATTTCGCCGAGCGAAGTGCGGCGCGGGCGCGTCAGAAAGTTAAGCGGTGCCATAAACAGGTGCGCGTGCTTGCTGTAGGCGAAGTAGGGCGTGAAGAGCAGAATGCCGCCGAGCGCGATCCACCAGAAGAGATGCTCCATAATACGCGAACCGTCCACTGTCAGCCCTGCCCACAGCGGCGCGATGGCGGTGGCGAAGGGCATGAACGGATCGGGTTCGCGGGCGGCAATCACGCTCTCGCCGAGGAAGCGCGCCCCGACATGCAGCAGGATGAACACGGCGACGATCAGCGAGTCCTGCCAGACTGCGCCAGCCTTCACATCCTTGTGCAGCACCACGTTGTCGTGATACGCCAGTTCGCGTTTGTTCGGCAGCAGGAAGCGCCGCAGGAGGAAGTAGGCGACGCCGACCAGCACCACCACGCTGAAGACATCCGCCAGCAGTCGATAGCCATCGTAGACGACGCCCAGGCTCTTGAGCGAGTCGTTGAAGCCGGGGATGAAGCCGCGCAGCACATCGAGCGCGTTCACCAGAAAATAGAACGTGAAGCCCCAGACGATGCCGAGATGAAACAGGCTGGAGATGCGCCGCGTCTTGAGTGTCGTGCTTTGCGACAGGTAGACGCGCAGCGCCGTCCACAGGCGCTGTGGCAGGTTGTCGAGATACAGTTCACCCTGCCCGCGATGGATAATGGCGTACATCTTTTGGAAAGCGGCGTAAGTGGCACCGATGGCGAACAATGCCAGCATGATAAATGCCATTTGTTCGACGAGTGTGAGCATGAAAAACCCCCTGCAATGTCTATTTGCGCGGGAGTGTAACACCGTTCGAGGGACGTTGGCTATGGGTTGTTGGCGATGCTGCCCGCTACAATCGACGCCGGACTAGAAGAGGCGGAGCCGGTCGCATGTGAATGATTTGCTCCAGCCTCGGCAGCTTCAGCGAGAAGCAGAAGGTGATTGCGGGGCGCGGGCAGTCGCGGCCCGCACGCGTGCCTAGCTGTTCGGCGTTGTTGTGCCTGGATTGTCCTGCTCTTCGATGTCACGCGCCAGTTCGACGGCTTCCGGCTCCGCAACCAGGTCGCCGCCACGTACGGTCGCACCGACCGCGATTGCTGCGCTGACAATGATGATATTCTTGATGATGTATTGACCTTCCAACGTTGGCGCAATGGGGAATACGCTGAATGTTTCCGTTGGGAACAGGAACAGCGGCGTCACTGTGCCCGCCATTTGCAGGAAAAGCAGCGGCAGAATCAGGCGCATCGGACGACCGATGATGAAGCCGAGGCCGATGACGACTTCCCACAGCGCCAGCAGCGGGCGCGATACATCCGGCGGAATCAGCCCAAACGTGAGCGTGCTGATGGTGCGTGTGGCGAGCTCGTCAGCCGGGCTAAGACCAGGCACGAACTTGATTATGCCGAACCAGAAGAACACTACGCCAATGCTGATGCGAAGCAGTGTTATCCCGTTGCGTGCCATCCAACGGGTGATGGCACGGTCGATCTTTGCATACGACAAGTTTCCGCCAGTAGTCGAAATCTGCGTCATAGGCACTTCCTTTTGTGCTATTCTTCACAAGCGAACTCATCATAGGGCATATGCCTGAGCAGCACATGAGATGAGCGGGGGAATTTACTTTCCCTCTTTGGGTACCCTCGGCAGACAAATTCAAGGGACGCCTTCATAACCTTTTGAAGGGTTTCATGAAATCAATGTGAAATTTTTGTTACAAAATGACAATACTGTCGTATCCTGTATCAATGTTCAGCTATCTACATGATGGAAGTTCACGGTGACTTCATTCTTTGCTGCTGCGATTCGCATCATGAATCGTCTCAAATACCCTCAGAAGTTTTTTCTCGTCGGGTCACTGCTCCTTATTCCCACGATGGTGCTGTTGACACAGTATGTTGCTGGCATCAACGCGGATATGCAATTCGCCGAAGATGAGCAAACTGGCTTGCAGTACAACGAAACTTTGCTGCCGCTGCTGCAAAGTGTTCAGGATCATACTCTCTATGCCTCGCTTGTCGCGTTCGGGCGAGGACAGGAATATGCAGATGATCTTGAGCGTGCGCGCGTAGCGATGGAAGAACAGTTTGGGGTGGCTGCTGTCCGCGATGCGGAACTGGGGGAAGTACTTGACGTAAGGGATGAATTCGCTCAGCTCCGCGCTGACTGGGATGAGCTGTCATCACTTGCTGTGATATTGCCACCTGAGGAAAACCTTCAGGCACATCTCGATTTCCAGGAAGAATTGCTGAACTTGATTACGGTGGTCGGGAATAACTCTAACCTCATTCTCGATCCAGATATCGACAGCTACTACCTGATGGATACGGTGATCACCAAGCTGCCGCGCACGCTGATGCACTTGTCTCAGCTTCAGGTTGCTGGAACGAGCGCAATCCAGATGGGGTTGGCGGACGACCAACAACTGTTGATGGTGCTGCTTTCACAAATCACTGAAGATACGTTGAAGTCGAATGAAAGTGGTTATGGTTTTGTCGCTGAGGTTAATCCAGCGTTGGGTGAGCGTCTGAGTTCTCAGGTCGCAACGACTTTTGAGGCTACGTTTGCATTTCTGGAGGAGACCGCTCAGTTTGAGCGCAGAAGCGGAACCGTGTTTCAGTTTCACAGTCGTGCCAGCGCAATCATGGCACAACATCTTGCTCTTTACGAACGAGTCGCCTCAGAACTTGATCAACTGCTGTTTGCCCGTATCTATGGCTTCGAGGTGCAGCGCAATGTCGTGTTGACAGTTGCCGCGCTGTCAGTGCTGGCATCTGCATACTTCTTCGTCGGCTTCTATCTGTCAGTACGCCGGACGATTGACAACCTCAGCCATGCGTCCGACATCATGATCAGCGGGCAGGTGGGCAAGGCAGTGCGGCTGGACAACCGCGACGAACTGGCGGAAATCGTGACCGCCTTTAACAATGTGGCTGCGGAAATGGTCGCTGCGCGTGACCGCGCGTTGCAGGCGAACCATCTCAAAGACGAGTTCCTCGCCACCATGTCCCATGAACTGCGTACGCCGTTGAACTCCATCATTGGCTACACGGGCATCCTCACAACCGGGATGCGCGGCAAGGTCGATGATGTTGCGAAGGGGATGCTGCTGCGTATCCGCGAAAGCAGCCAGAACCTGCTCAGCCTGATCAACGATATCCTCGATATCGCCAAGATCGAGGCAGGACGCATGGAAATTGTAGATGCGCCGATTGAGGTTGGCACGTTTATCAGTCAAATCCAGGCGCAGACCGAAGTGCTGGCGCGCGAAAAGGAACTGAATGTTGAAGTCCTGGTCGATGCGTCATTCCCTGATGTCATCATTGGTGACGAAGACAAACTGGGTCAGATCTTGCGTAATCTGCTCTCCAACGCTGTCAAGTTCACGGATGAAGGTGTGGTGCGCCTGAGGGCAATCCGTAAGAGCCAGAGCATCCTGTTCGAGGTCACCGATACAGGCATTGGCATCCCGCCGCAGGCGCTTGACTACATCTTTGATGAGTTCCGGCAGGTAGATGGCTCCACCCGCCGCGTTTATGGCGGTACGGGGCTGGGGCTGGCGATTGTGCGCAAGCTGTGCCTGGCAATGGGTGGGCGTATTGGCGTGCAAAGTAAGCTGGGGGCGGGCAGCACGTTTACGGTCACGCTGCCGCTGCGTGTGTCGGAAGAAGACAGCATCGTTTTAAGGAGTGCGGAAAATGGTTCCTGAGTTACATGCCGGGCTGCTGCATGGGTGGCGAGTGCTGATCGTCGAAGATGATCCATTCAGTCTGGATGTGGCGACGATCATGCTGGAAAGTTACGGTGCTGAAGTCGTTACTGCAACCGACGGTAACGAAGGCATCAAGGTTGCACAGTCGATGAAGTTTAACTTCATCCTGAGCGATATTTCCATGCCTGGCATGGACGGCTGGATGATGATCGAAGCGCTCAAGAGCGACCCGCGCACCACTGCCATACCGGTGATTGCGCTGACGGCACACGCGATGAAAGGCTATCGCGAACGCGCCATTGCCAGCGGCTTTCACAACTTTCTGACCAAGCCTCTGACGCCGGAAACGTTCATCAACGATTTGCTGATCCTCCTGGTCGATATTCCCGAACTGAACGCAGCGTTGAACGCTGCCTGAAACCTTAAGCAACATCGCGCCATAGAGGGCGTACTATAGCTAGACTTGTACTCAGGGGAAGGCATAAGCCAATTGAACATTCTTGTCATTGAAGATGATCCGTTCAGCCGCGATGTGGCATCGACGATTCTGGAGTATCACAACATCGGGGTCGAAGCGGTAACGAGCGCCGAGGAAGCCATGTTCCTGCTCGGCGATAACAAGTACGACGCGCTGCTGATCGACCTGTCGCTGCCCCAGATGGACGGCTGGGGTTTGCTTCGCTGGGTGAAGACAAACCCGCAAACCGCGATGCTGCCATGTTTCGCCGTCACTGCCTATTTCAGCAGCCGGGTCGCGCAGGAAGCGATTGAGTCGGGCTTCACGGCGTTCTTCCCAAAGCCGTTGCACCCGGAGACGTTTGTTCAGGATTTGCAGAAGTATCTCTAGTGGTCGTGGTCGGGGCAGCCGTGCTCGTCAATCAGGACTTTCACCTGCCCCTCGCGGTCATCTGCCCACGTCGTTAGCGTACGGTCGTACACCTGTTCCAGCACACGGGGCTGATAAACCTCATCCGGCGTGCCAAACGCAACCAGCCGCCGACGCAGCGCCATCACTTTGCCGAAGCGCTTAAACGCCAGATCCAGATCATGCGTGGTCATCAGCACGGTCAAGCCCTGCGCATTGAGCGTATCCAGCACGTCCATGAGTTGCGCCTGCCCAGTCACGTCCACACCGCTCATCGGCTCGTCCAATAGCAGGATGTCCGCCTGCTGGGCCAGCGCACGAGCAATAAAAACACGCCGCCGCTGCCCGCCGCTGAGTTCACCTATCTGTCGCTGGCGCAGATTGCACAGCCCAACGCGATCCAGTGCTTCGTCCACGGCTGCCCAGTCGCGCTTGCCCGGCTGCCTGAACCAGCCGATCTGCCTCAGTCGCCCCATCGCTGCCACGTCGCGCACCGTGACCGGAAATTGCAGGTTGACTGCCTCATGCTGCGGCACGTAACCGAGCGGCGTCTGACCGCGCCCGTGTACGGTCATGCTGCCGGTTTGCGGGCGCAGCAATCCGAGTATCGCCTTGACAAGAGTCGATTTGCCCGCGCCGTTGGGTCCGATAATCGCCACGTAATCGCCACGCTGGATGGTGAACGTCACCTCTTCAAGCGCAATCACGTCCTGGTATGTGACTGTCAAATTGCGCGCCTCCAGCACAGGCGGTGTTGGCTTGCGATGATTCGCAATGTGGATGATGGGCGCTTCTTGTTGTGCGATCATGGTGTTGCCTCACAGTAAGGGCAGGATTTTCCTGCCCTTACAATTATAGTTTAATTGCTGAGTGCGGTGACAATCGTCTGCGCATTGTAGCGCATATAGTCGAGATAGGTCGATGCAGGACCATCCGTTTCGCTCAGCGACTCGCTGTAGAGCGTGGTCACGACGGCGATACCTGCTTCTTCTGCTACAACTTCGGCAAGCTGCGGATTGGCGGAGACCTCGGCAAAGATCGCGCGCACGCCCTCTTCACCGATTAGCTCGATCAATTCCGCCAGTTCCTGCGGGTTCGGCTCCAGGTCAGTCGTCACACCCGGCAGCACCGTGCCGACGACTTCAAAGCTATAGGCATAAGCGAAATAACCCATGAATTCGTGGTTAGTGACGAGGACGCGCCGCTCTTCTGGCAGCGTTTCCACCAGCGCTTCAATTTCTGCGTGCAGCACTTCCAGCGAAGCGATGTAGGCATCCGCGTTGGCACGATAGGTATCCGCATTTGTCGGGTCAGCCGTGGTGAAGGCATCCGCGATATTGTTCGCCCAGACGATCACGTTGCGCGGGTCGGTCCAGACATGCGGATCACACGCGCCATGTTCATGTTCGTGTTCGTCATGCGCGATATCATTGGTGAAGCGCTTGCTGTGGTCTTCATCTTCGTGCGCTTCACATTCCAGGTCTTCGCTGCCAAGCACGCCGATGTGTTCCGCGCCTTCGTGCTCGTGTTCGTCTTCATGCTCCGCCTCAGCTTCGGGCGTCGCCATCGGGTCGGCCGTCGCCTCTTCGCTGTGGTGTTCTTCATCCTCATGGTCATGTTCGTCTTCGCTGAAGCCGAGGATTTCGATGCCGTTCGAAACGACTACTACCTGCGCAGCATCGTCGCCTGCGTTTTCGAGCAGGTCGCCGAGGAAGCCTTCATAGCCCGCACCGACCGTCAGCAGGATGTCCGCTTCAGCAACGCGCACTGCATCGGCAGGCACAGGCTCAAAGGCGTGCGTGTCCGCGCCAATCGGTAGCAGCGCTTCGACTGTGAGCAGGTCACCCGCCACATTCTGCGCCACATCTGCCACAATTGAGGTGGTTGCCAGCACACGCAGCGGTGCTTCCTGCGCGCTTACGATGCCAAACGACAGCAGCGAAAGGACAAGCAATAGCAAACTGAGACGACTCTTCATGAATGACACTCCACTACATCAGCTTCTTAACGATACCTTGTATCGACAACAGATGATACCGCATCTCATCCGTGATGCAAGAGCATGATACAATCTGTGCTTTTCTCATGTCGTCCTGGAATCTTCATATATATCAGACACTAGACGTGGAGGTGGATGATGCGCATGCCGACGGCAACACGACCGAAGATGCAGAACTATGGCATCACGACAGACATCGACGGGCTGCTGCCCTGGTCATGGGCAGACGAACGACTGACAAAAGCACGCAATTACTGGATCAGCACAGCAGGCAGCGACGGTAAGCCGCACGCCGCACCTGTGTGGGGTGTATGGCAGGATGGGGCGCTCTACTTTGGTTCTGAAGAAAACGCCCGCAAGGCGCGCAATCTGCGCGCACGCCCGGACGTGATTATGCACCTGGAAAGCGGCGACGAGGTGGTGATTGTCGAAGGACGCGCCGAATTTTTAACGCTGGCGCTGCTGCCTGCCGAAATTTCTCCAGCATACGATGCCAAGTACAGTGTGAAGCTGGATGATCCTGCAGCACTCATGATCCGCATCACACCGCAGGTGGTGCTGGCGTGGCAGGAGACGGACTTTCCGAAGACGGCGACCCGGTTTGTGTTCTGAGTACCCCCGCATTTTGGGGGGCTCTTGCGTTCTGGTATCGTCACAGTCCGCATTATACTCGGTGGCAGATTTTAGTCCGTAACCGGGGGAATCGGCTCGATGCACTACACCGAGGCACTGGAACGCTTGATGATGGGCAACCGCCGCTATGTTGCTATGCGGCAGATTCATCCGCGCCAAACGACGGTCCATCGTGAGACACTCATTGATGGGCAAAATCCGTTTGCGGCGATTTTGAGCTGTTCCGACTCTCGCGTACCATCAGAGCTGATCTTTGATCAGGGATTGGGCGACCTCTTTATCGTCCGCACTGCCGGACATGCCGCCAACGACCTGGTGTTGGCGAGCATCGAATTTGCGGTGCATGCGCTCAAAGTCCCACTCGTGATGGTGATGGGACACGCGCAGTGCGGTGCAGTTTCGGCAGTCTTCAAGGCTGTCGAGCTACCCGGTCACTTACCGAAACTCGTTACCCATTTACGCCCGGCGCTGGCAGGAATCGATCCAGATACCGACTATGCCTTAGAAGCAGCTACGCGCGCGAATACGCGCGCAACGGCTGCTTATCTTGTATCCAGCAGCACTATTCTGATGGAAGCGGTGCAAAGCGATCGCCTCAAGATTGCGATGGCTTACTATCACCTCGAAAGCGGACGTGTAGACTTGTTTGAATAGGAGGCTGACTTGCTGCTGTCAAGTTCAAAGACGACCAACTTCGATAAAGTCGATCAGGACATTCAGTTTCTCGTTCAGTGTTTTCGTGAGGTTCTGGAGGAGAGCGGCGAAACAGCACTTGCCGCTGCTCTGCCCTGGCAAGAGGGGACCGCACACACCGATGCTGCGGATGGTATTGATGTCGTTAAGCTGACGCAGGCATACTCGATTGCTTTCCAGCTGCTCAATATTGTCGAAGAAAATGCAGTGGTACAGTATCGGCGCGCGCTGGAAAAGCAAGACGCCATCCAGCAGCTTTCAGGGTTATGGAGTCAGGACTTGCACGCGCTGAAGCAATCTGGACTCAGTGACGCGCAAGTGGCGAACGAACTGCGGCGGCTGCGTGTCGAACCTGTGCTGACGGCGCACCCGACGGAGGCGAAGCGTTATACCGTGCTGGAGCAGCACCGCGCGCTCTACCTGCTGATGTTGCAGCTTGAGAACCAGATGTACACGCCGCAGGAAAAGCGCGGCATTCGTGACTCGATCAAGACAGCGTTGGAGCGGTTGTGGCGCACGGGCGAAATCTATCTGGAAAAGCCGGATGTCGCTTCTGAGGTGCGCAACGTTGTTTACTACCTGCGCAATGTCTTCCCGAATGTGCTGGAGACGCTGGACCAACGGCTGTATCAGGCGTGGGTCGAAGCGGGCTTTGACCCGGCGCTGGTCGCAGACCCCACGCAGTTACCGCGCCTGCGCTTTGGAACCTGGGTGGGTGGCGACCGTGATGGGCATCCGCTGGTCACGGCAGAGACGACACGCCAGACCCTCGCAACGCTGCATAGCAATGCACTTGCCTTGCTGCGCGAGCAACTGACGGCGCGGGCACAGAAGCTCAGCCTGTCAGGACTCACGCAGTCGGGATCACGTGAACTTATAGACCACCTTGACCGTACAAGCGCTATGCTGGGCGAGGCGGGGCAGCGGGCGCTTGAACGCAACCCTGATGAACCCTGGCGGCAGATAGTCAACCTGATGCTGGTGCGGCTGCCTGACGATGGCAATCCACATGAACATGCTTACACCGCTGCAGCATCGTTGGAGGCTGACCTGCGGACGTTGTATGATAGCCTGGTAGCGGTGGGTGCGCAGCGCTTGGCGGCTGCGGATGTTCTGCCCGTGCTGCGCATCGTACAGACGTTCGGCTTTCATCTGGCGGTGCTGGACGTGCGCCAGAACAGCCGCTTCCATGAACTGGCAGTATCACAGGTGCTGGCGGCGGGCGGGCTTGAAGATCACGACTTCGCCACTTGGGACGCGGCGAAACGGCGCGAATTTATGGAAACTGAACTGCGCACGCCGCGCCCATTCACACTGCCGGGCGCAGCGCTGGGTGCAGAGGCAGCGGCAGTGTTGGACTGTTATCGCGTCCTGGCACAGCATATTCGGCAGCACAGTACGCAGGGCTTGGGCGCGCTCATTGTCAGTATGACGCGCGATGTATCCGATCTGTTTGCCGTTTACCTGCTAGCGCGCGAGGCAGGCTTGATCATGAGCACAGACAGTGGTCTGGTGTGCCAGCTTCCGGTTGTCCCTTTGTTCGAGACGATTGATGATCTCGACCATGCGCCGGACATCTTGCGCAGCTTTCTGACATATCCGCTGACGCACCGCAGCCTCTTGTATCACCAACAGCAGCAGGCGACCGAAACGCCGGTGCAGCAGGTCATGATCGGCTATAGCGACAGCAATAAGGATGGTGGCGGGCTTGCCAGTCTGTGGAATCTGTACAAAGCGCAGCGGACGCTGGCGCATGTCGGGGATGAGTTTGGTGTGCGAGTGCGGTTCTTTCACGGTCGCGGCGGGTCGATCAGTCGCGGTGGTGGACCAACGCATCGCTTTCTCCGCGCGCTGCCTGCCGCCGCGCTCAAGAGCGATCTGCGCCTGACCGAGCAGGGCGAAGTGATTGCACGCAAATACGCCAATCATCAGACTGCCGTGCATAATCTTGAACTGCTGTTGTCGGGGACGCTGCGTGCATCGCTGCCGGATAAGCATACGAACCCAAAGCCGCAGCCGCGCGAGGAAATCATGGATCGGCTGGCGGATACCAGCCGCCGCAAATACCAATTATTGCTGCAAGAAGATGGCTTTATTAGCTTCTATCGCCAGGCGACGCCGATTGATGTCATCGAGTCGAGTCGCATCGGCTCACGTCCGGCGCGGCGTACCGGGCAGCACACGCTGGCGGATTTGCGTGCCATCCCTTGGGTCTTTAGCTGGAGTCAGGCGCGCTTCCTGCTTTCCGGTTGGTATGGCTTAGGCACGGCGTTGCGCACACTGCAAGAAAGCAAGCCCGCCGCCTATGATTATTTGCGCGAGCAGGTGTTCGACTGGCACATTCTGCATAATGTCGTCAGCAGCGCTGCTACGACGGTTATGCTCGCCAATGCTGACCTGATGCGCGCCTATGCTGACCTGGTCGAAGATGGCGCAGTGCGTGAACGGTTGATGCGCTTGATTCTCGATGAATTGGCGCTGACGACCGCGTGCTTGCAGGAATTATATGGCGGCTCATTGTGGGAGAAGCGCCCGAACGTTGCGCAGGAGATCATGCTACGGCAGCCGGCGCTGGTGCAACTGCATCATGCACAGATTGACATGCTGCGCACATGGCGTCAGGACAAGTCGCCCGATGGGCTGTCGCGATTGTTGGCAACCGTCAACGCGATTGCAAATGGGCTAGGGACGACGGGCTAGTCGCGCGTCAAATGATGCACGGCGAACTTGAGCGATATCCACGTAATGACGATGGGTAGCGCCAGCGGCACGACGGTTTCGACCAGCACGCGCCCCCACACATCCAGTTCCAGCAGGCGGGGCATATTGATGAGCACTGCGTAGGCGAACGCCAGCGCGCCTGTGGACAGGATCGCCGGGATGCGCAGCTTGTTCACGGCTCCCATCGCAATGCCGAGCGCAGCGATCATCACGGGTTCGAGGAAGAAGCGTGCGATGCTGGCGGTTACACCGACGATGACGAGCAGCCGCGTCTGTGCGGGCTGGGCATCCAGTAAATTGAACGTCGCGTGCTGCAAGATCACCATCGGGAAGCTGAGCAGCACAATCGCCAGCAGGAGCAGTTCGAGCGTTTCCACCTGTCGCCAGATGGCGGCTGCGCCTTTCGCTGCCAGCGCCTGCATCAGAGGGATCGGAGTCGCCCGCAGCAGCGTGATGCGATCCTGACGCACATCATCTGCAAGTACTGTCGCCGTCTCCGCGCCGATGCGAAACAGGGTATCACAGTAGAAATACAGCACGAACGGCAGCAGAATGACGGGGACGACGACCACCGGCAGCAGCAGATTGAACATGCCTGGCAGCGCCAGGCTGATAAGCGTGATGAGCATTTGATACAAATACCAGCGCCCAGGCACACTTAAGTCAGGTGTCATTGCGCGCCAGAACACGCCCAACTGCGCGCGGATGATTGGATTGGCACGACGCGCCCACGGAGGCAAAAAGCGATCCATCCGGTGTGGATCGATCTTCATAATCTGCGCGTACACCCGTTCGGTCAGTAATCCCTGTGCCTGCATGGGGCATGTCCTTGTAAGATTCTTCTTCTATTTATAGCGTTAACCCGCTTTCGGTTCAATGTAAATCCTTGTTGGGTAATGTGCCCAATGTGGAACGTTCAAAGAATGTAAAAATTGTATGAATAGCCGCTTTGTACCTCTTGACTTAAGATTGAATCACCCTTACGATCAAGGTAGATAGTTGAAACTGGATGATCATCCACACGCTTGTTTGTGTGCCGCAAGGCAAAATTTACAATGATTGTGTAGCGAGTGGAGACAATTGAATGACCCCTGTAACGATGGAAAGCATCCGTATGTACCAAGATGAGCTGTTGCGTGAAGCAGAAGCCGAACGTCTGGTGCTGGAAGCCATTACCGAACGTGATACCTCCCCCATCGCATGGGTGGGACGCCGGATGATTGAACTGGGTAACAGCCTGGTCGAAATCGCGGGCGAAAAGGCGGATGGCGCGGAAGAGCGCACCACCATCAGCATGAACTAGCCGAGTTCGTCATCATGGACGAATATGACGGCGGTTCCATAACATAAACGCCGGGCAAGCAGATGCTCCCGGCGTTTTTTGTTGCTACTTCTTCGGTACTGCCGTTGCCAGCGCTTCGCCAATATTGCGCGCTTCAATTAACTTGAGTCCTTCTGGCACATCCAGCAGCTTGCGCCGCAGCTTGGGCACAATCGCTCGCGTAAAACCGAGCTTACTCGCCTCCGCCAACCGCGCGGGAAGCTGCGCCACTGTGCGCAGTTCGCCCGTCAGTCCAATCTCTCCGATTAGCGCCAGGTCAGGCGGCACGGGGGTATCGAAGTAGCTGCTGGCAATCGCGGTTGCCATCGCCAGATCGGACGCAGGCTCGTCGATCTTCATGCCGCCAACGACGTTGACGAAGATGTCCTGCTCGAACAGTTTCAACCCCATGCGCTTGCTCAAGACCGCGCCGATCAGCAGCAGTCGGTTCATGTCGATGCCATTGGGGGTGCGGCGCGGGTTGCTGAACGAGGTCGGGCTGGTGAGCGCCTGCACTTCGACAAGCAGCGGGCGCGTGCCCTCCATCGTGACGGCAATCGCGGTGCCAGCGGCATTGAGTGCACGTTCCGCAAGAAATGCCTCCGATGGGTTAGGGACTTCGATCATCCCCGTGCCAACCATCTCGAACACGCCTACTTCGCTGGTCGCGCCAAAGCGATTCTTGACGCTCCGCAGCAGACGATACGCCTGAAACGGGTCGCCTTCGAGATACAGCACGGTATCGACGATATGCTCCAGCACGCGCGGACCAGCGATTGCGCCCTCTTTGGTAACATGACCGATCAGGAAGACGCTTACGCCGCTGGTCTTGGCGAGCATTTGCAGTCGCGAGGCACACTCGCGCACCTGCGACACGCTGCCGGGGGAGGACTCGCTTTCTTCACTGTAGATCGTCTGGATCGAGTCGATGACGAGCAGCGCGGGTTCGAGGCGGTGGACATGTTCGAGGATATCACTCAGATTGGTTTCGGTCAGCAGGTAAAGTTCGGCGGCGGCTAAGCCCATGCGGTCAGCGCGCATCTTGATCTGGTGTGTGCTTTCTTCGCCGCTGACGTACAGCACGCGCCCAGCAGTATTGGCAAGCGCGGCGGAGGACTGTAATATAATGGTTGAGTTATGGCTGACGATGCCGTTTGCGACAAAGCTGTGCGTCTCTGGCACACAGAGATCATAGCAGTGCGCAAGCCCACTATCTTCGACAGCAACAACTTCATCCCAGAAGTATGCAGGTTTCAGAAGTTCGGCTACCTCAGGAACAAATTTGGCAATGCGCTGCAACATTGGATAACTTGCGCGGCGTTCCCCCCGGAAGTAGCGTCGCAATCTGCGATCAGAATTGGGTATTGCTGCTGTGTCAACGACTGGAAGGAATGGCACAACATCCAGATTTGAGTTTGTTGTCTGTGGCAGTAACGCGCGCTTTTCCTGCTTGCGTGTCAACCGAAACCCGATACGCTCATAAAAGAGACGCGCGTTATCTCCCTGCATGTGAACTACCCACGAGCCTTGATGTTTGTTGGGCCTAAAGCGCAATTTGGCGATAACACCGAATTGAAGCAGTAGTAGATGTACCTGTCGGGCAAGAGTCTTGGACACCGAGCAATACTCAACAAAGAGTTTATCGGCTGACCCATCTGTATCGAATAATCCTTGCAGACATGCTCGTACATTTTCACAAGTGGAAGTCAAGATGAAGTCGGGTATTCGTTTGTGATGTGCAAGCGCCTTTGGATAACCAAGATCATACAGCCATTGCACTAGTATCTTGTTGGAAATGCGACAGTTTGTTGCTGTAGTGCCATGCTTGGCGATTTCACTTAAAGTGACACCCAAACGCTCCGCCCATCTCTGCAGAGCCCCCTTGATCTCCTGATCGTTTGTCGTGATCCCTATAGATACAGTTGAGTCAATGTAACCATCTCCAATCAACAGCCCTATGATGTACGCAAATTCAGTGTCAATTGTAGTCGGAAGCTGCGGCAGAATACCGTTTCGCCCTGGCTTGAGTTCTAACTTCGACAGGTCGGTCTTTGTTCCCCAAGTAGCTCCATGTCGTTGAATCGCGACATAATCCCCCTCTTGGAGATTGGAGAGTGTTTTCCATTCTCGGCAACCAGAAGGGTTAATTGTGAGGACAGGATGTTGCAAAGTTGCTTGGAGAGAGTAGCCCATTCTCGTTGTCAGAGTACACGTCGGTTGAATGCCGCTGTCATAAAAGTGACTGGTATGTCGCAAGCCATCAAGGGATTGAACCCCAACAACGTATTCCGACAACTTGTGTTCCGCACAGGCTGGGTTCAGTGTTTCGATTGGCACAAGTCCGTTTTCAGTCGAAATTAGTGTTCCTGCTGCAACGCACTTCCCAATTCCCGGATCGCCACCGATCAAAGTAATGCTACCCGGCACGACGCCGCCACCCAATACGCGGTCAAATTCCGCACTGCCAATCTGTCGGCGCGTCAGGTTCTCCATCCGCACATCGGCGAGACGCTGCGGCGTGGTCGAGGGCAGGGCACTGCGCTGCGCCGCCATGCCCTTGGCGGCGTTCGGCTTGACGCTCTCGATGACCTCTTCGACCATCGTGTTAAATTCACCGCATTGTGGGCAGCGCCCAAAGTAGCGTGGTGTGGTCTTGCCACAATTCTGACATGCGTACTGCGAGCGCGCCTTTGCCATGATGTCCTGCCTGCGTTAGAACGGATGTTTGGTGGATTATACACCAGTTGCGGCATCTTGTTGCAACCGCGATAATTTCTGCACGTCCTGTTGAAAAGAACAACTATTACGATGCCCTATATCACCTCAACAAAGTGGTTCGTCTCTGTTACCCTCATCATTTTGCTGGCAGCACTCGTGCGTGTGCTGACGTTTGAGCGCTTCCTGCCGTTTGCAGACTATCCTGACGAACTTAACATGTACATGCTTGCGCTCGATTGGCGCAATGCGCCGCTCGGAGAAGCCTATGGGGCGTTTCGCGTCGGGGAGTGGCTGGGGTCATATCCGCCCCTGTTCGTGTGGATAGCAATGGGTGTGCAATCGCTATTGGAGAACGCGGTGGGCGGGCGGTGGCTGGCAGCAGGGGAAATCATTTACTGGCTGCGCTTGCTGTCAGTTGGTTATGGCGTACTGACTGCGGCACTCATCGCTTCAAGTGCGAGGCTGCTTGCCGGCTGGCGTGCCGGAGTCATCGCCGGGCTGGTGTGGGCGCTTGCCGCACCCGTCATCGAGTACAACAGCCTTGCCATTCCTGACCCACTCGTTTACCTCACCTGTGCCGCCGCGGTCTGGGGCGCTGCACGGGCATTTCGTCAGCAGTCGTTCGCATGGGCAGTGGCAGGTGTGGTTGCTGCCATCTCCGCCATCTATACCAAGTATGTGCCTGTTTATGCGCTGCTGCCACCGCTGCTGGCGATGGCATGGCTGACATGGCGCAGAAAACGCGGCGCACTGATCTGGTGGAGCGGGGTGGCACTCGTCGGGGTAGCATCGGCTGCATTTCTGATCACCATGGTCAGCAATCAACCCCTGAGTAATAGCGAGGCGAATGCTGCGCGCGGCATGGGCGCGTCGCGGCTGCTTGATACGTCCCGTAACTGGAACAATTTGCAGACGATGGTTGCACCCATCGGAATTTTCGCGATTGGGTTGGCTGGTGCGGGATATCTATGGGCAAAGCGAAAGCGTCCTGTGCAAATGGACCCGCTTTTGGTGGCGCTCATAGTCTATTTGCTGCCGGTTGTGCCGCTTGCTTCCCTGGTCAATGATACAGGAGGACGTGCTGGACCCGAAATCCGTCATGTCATGCCCGGCGTAATTGCACTCATTCTGCTATGGAGCGGCGTTGTGGCGCATCTTATGCGTACAACTCAGCGCTGGTTGAAGTGGATTGGCATTGCGGCACTGCTCGTTTGGCTTATCCCTACGCTCTTCAACGTATGGCAGCTTGTCGAGCGCTTCCAGACGCCGCATATCATCTATCAACTGTGGCGATGGAGCGATGCGAGCCTGCCAGATGATGGTACTGTCCTGATCCCGCGCGACAGCGCGATTGTGGCTGCCTGGAATCGCCCTTGGAGCGGCTATGATGGGCAGAACGACTTTCAGTGGTGGATCGAAGACCCGCAGCCGGAAATGACAGCACAGGCGTTGGCAGACCGAGGCATGCGCTATTTTGCCTTCACTGATGGCGACCGCCAGCGGCTCCAGTCACCGACGTTTGATACCCTTCTCGCACAAATGCTCCTGCTCAAAACCCTGCACCCTGCTGCGCCAACCGCCGGCTCGACTATTTATGTCTACCGTGTGCTGCCGCCTCGGCAGATGTCAAATGTGGTCTTGGGTGAGCAAATTCAACTGGTGGGCTATGATCTGTCCACAGATATAGCGAATACGCCCACGTTGATGCTGCGCCTGTATTGGCGCGCACCCCGGCAGCCGCTTACCAATTATTCGCTCTTTGTGCATGTGGTGGATACTGCTATGGAGACGATCGTGGCGCAGTATGATGGCGCGCCTGCCGCCGTGAACCGCCTGACCTTGCAATGGGACGATCCGGATGAGGTATTGCTCAGTAATCGCATCTCACTGACCCTGCCGGAAACGGCGATAGTTGGGAGTTACAGCGTGCGCTTAGGGTTGTATGATTTCGTAACCGGGGAGCGTTTGCGGACGAGCGATGGGGAAGACAGTGTAGAATTGCTGCTTCGGTAAGCACTACGCCCGCCGCCGCTGGCGCGCCGCCTCGAATAGGATGACCCCCGCCGCAACACCGGCATTGATTGACTCGGTGGCGGCTGCCATTGGGATGCGGATACGCTGCGTTGCCAGCGTCCGTGCTGCCTTGCTCGCGCCGTGTCCTTCGCTGCCGATGATCAGCGCCCAGCGCGCCCAATCAATCGCATCATAATCGTGGTCGCCCTTGCCATCCGCGAGGTAGATGGGCAGCCCTTCGCAGTAAGTGGCGATCTCTTCCCATGGCGCCTCGACAATTGGAACACGAAAGTGCGCGCCCATGCCGCCGCGCAGCACCTTTGGATTGTACGGATCGACACAATCAGGTGAGAGGATGACGACCTGCACACCCGCAGCCGCCGCAGTACGCAGCACTGTCCCCATATTGCCAGGATCACGCACGCCGTCGAGGATTAGCACGCGGCGCGGTTCGCGCGGCAAGTCGGGAGTAGGCAGCGGCAACACGGCGACGACGCCCTGGGGCTGTTCGGTTACGCTGACGTGTTGGAGCAGTTCAGGGCTGACCTGGAGAACTTTGCTTTCGCCAATCTCGCGTCCCAGGATGTTGATGAGTTTGGTGTCTGCGGTCGCCGCGTCGTACAGCACAAATTCCGGCTTACGCTTGCGGTCCAGCGCGTCGCGCACCAGCCGCGTGCCTTCGAGCGCGATCTTGCGTTCGCGGCGGCGGGCTTTTGCCTGCGTTTGCAGTGCGTGTGCGAGTTTGACTTTCTCGTTCTGGGGGCTGGTGATCATGACGATTTAGCGGATTAGCAAATTAGCACCTTAGCGAAGTAGCTACACCCAAACTTTCAATCGCTTGACAGATGGGTTTGCTAGTTCGCTAGTCTGCTAATTTGCTAATGCACTCTACTGATTCTGTGCGCTGAGGAGCGCGAGCTTGCGGAACGTATCCGCGTCGCGCACGGCGATGTCTGCCAGTACCTTGCGGTCGAGATGCACGTTCGCCTTCTTCAGACCATAAATGAAACGGCTGTAGTTCAGCCCGTTCAGGCGCGCACCTGCGTTGATGCGGACATTCCACAGGCGGCGCAGCTCACGGCGGCGATTGCGGCGGTCGCGGTACGAATACCACAGGCTCTTCAGCATCGCTTCGTTTGAGCGGCGGAAAAGACGCCCGCGCGTCCCCCACTGCCCCTTGGTCATCTCCAGCACCTTCTTATGGGCGCGACGGCGGACGACACCAGTCTTGACACGGGTCATAATTCGTTACTCCGAATGACAAAGGCGCGTTAGCCGCGCGGGTTGGTCTTGTACAGGCGCAGGTACGGCGCAAGGGTGCGAATACGCTTCAGATCGCGCTTGTCGACTGGCTGCAACTTGCTCAGTTCGTTTTTGGCACGCTGCGAACGACGACGGCGGAAGTGCGTCTTGCCGCCCTTGGAGCGCATCAACTTTCCGCCTGCGCTGACCTTGAAACGCTTGATCGTCGCTTTGTGCGTCTTCAGTTTATACTTCTTCAGCTTGCCCACAATATGCTCCGCAATAGGCGCAAGGATGCGCTAGGATTTCTTCTTTTCGCCAGCCGGCGCAAGCAGCATTGTCAGGGACTTGCCCTCGAAGTTCGGCGCTTGCTCGACCACTGCCACATCTTTCATCTGCTCAAGGACGGCTTCCAAACGCGCCCGCCCGATCTCAGGATGCGCGATTTCGCGTCCCTTGAATTTGAGGCGTACACGCACCTTCATACCTTCCGCAAGCCAACCACGCGCGTCACGCAGCTTAAACGAGAGATGATGATCATCGGTCTTCGGCGCAAGCTGAATCTCTTTGATTTCGATCTCTTTTTGCTGCTTTCGTGCTTTACGCTCGCGGCGCTGCTTGTCATACTGATATTTACCGAAGTCCATGATCTTGCACACAGGCGGGTTCGCATTCGGGGATACCTCAACGAGGTCCTGCCCTTTTTCTTCCGCCATCTGGAGTGCAACCGAAATCGGCACGACCATGTTTTCGCCGCCGTCGGTAATCACGCGCACTTCGCGCACGCCACGTATTTGGTTGTTAATGCGAATATCGTCTGAAGTGGTGATGTTCGTTCGTCCTCTCTGCATCAAAACTTGAATTCAGCATTATAGCAGAGCTATATGCCATTTCAAGCGCAAAACACGTCCAAAAATTGCAAAAGGAGACTAATTTACGCAGAGGCGGAGGGACGAAGGAGCGCAGGGTATACTCCTCCGCGCCTCTCCATCCCTCCACCTTTGCGTTAAACACATCTAGATAACCGTAGTGAAGCGGTCGGTACTGAGTTTCTTGATCGCTTCGAACGCCGCGTCCTGCACCATCTCATCTTCGTCGTGCATCGCTTCTGCCAGCGGGTCCAGGGCACGTGCGTCGCCTAGCTCACCGAGCGCAACGGCGGCAGCGCGCCGCACCCATTCCGCCTCGTCCTGCAAGATGCGGATGATCGGCTCGACGGCGCGCTCATGCCCGATACGCCCAAGCCCTTCGACAGCGACCTCACGCACCTGATCGCTAGAATCAAGCAGAAGCGTCAGCAGCGGCTCCACAGCGCGGGCATCGCCAATCCAGCCGACCGCTTCGCCCGCTGCCACGCGGATGTCATGATTGGGATGCTCCAACAGTTCGAGCAGTGTCTCGACCGCTTCGCCCGTGCTGGCGCGTCCCAACGCACGCACGAAGAATGCGCGCTGATGCGTGTCGAGCGTTTCGCGTGCCAGTGCTGTCTCAATCTGGCGGATGATGGCGCTGTCACCACGCGGCACCATATCGAGCAAGCCATGCCGCAGCCGCATCCCGATGTTCAGCCGCATCAACGCCCACACACGGCTGTCCATGTCGTCCAGGAGCGCGGTCAGCATCGGCGCGGCGGCGCTGCTGTCGCCCAGTTTGATCAACCCGGAAAATGCCGCATATTGGACTTTTTCATTGCTATCGGGCAGCGCGTCGATCAGAGCGGGCAGGGCGCGGGCATCACCGCTGCTGCCAAGCTGCTGCGCCGCGTTGTAACGCACAGCGGGATCGCTGTGACGCAGATCGGTCATGTATTGTTCGATCACGTTAAGACCCTCATCTCTTTGTTGCATTCTGGGGGAATTGTATCAGTCTAATAGATGAACGTAAGAGCGATTTCGGAGGGGTGTAAGAAAGGTATCAGCTATTCGCTTTTGGGTATTGTGTGCAGCGTGCAGCACGGTGGTAGGGGCAGGATGTATCTGCCCCGGATAGTTCACCAGGATTCCGATAGAAGCCATTTTCGTCCGACACTACAATACCAGTTATCACCAACAATCGAATATCCAGCCGCCAATACCCACAAGACAAAAGCTGATACCTTACACCTGGAGAAGAAGCGATGATCACCCAAGACACCTATTGGACAGCGATTACCGCCCACGACGCAGCCGCCGACGGGCAGTTCGTTTATGCTGTGCGGACGACAGGCGTGTACTGTCGCCCGTCGTGCAAGGGACGGCTGCCGCTGCGCAAGAACGTCGAGTTCTACCCGCTGCCTGCCGCCGCAGAAGCCGCTGGTTACCGCCCATGCAAACGGTGCCGCCCGCGCGGCGTGAGCATTGTCGATGAGCGCTTGAGTCTGGTGCAGCAGGTGTGCGACCTCATCAGCACGCATCTGGATGAGCCGGAACTGATCACGCTGGATGCGCTGGGCGCGGTGTTTCATCTCGATCCCAGCCACTTGCAGAAGACATTCAAGTCGGTGCTGGACGTATCTCCACGCGAATATGCTGAAGCGCGACGAATGCAGAAGCTGCGCGACACGCTGCGCACCAGTAGCAATGTCACAGACGCTATCTATGATGCAGGCTTTCGTTCGACCAGCAGGGTATACGAGCGCACGGATGAACAACTGGGGATGACGCCGATGCAGTACCGGGCGCGCGGCGCAGGTGTCGCTATTCGCTACACACTGGCGGTGTGTGACCTGGGAGTGCTGCTGGTCGCGACAACCGAGCGTGGGCTATGCGCTGTCAGCCTACACGACGATGCACAGGCGGGCGAGGCGGCGTTACTGGCAGAATTCCCCAACGCGGCGCTGGCAAAGGATGAGGGGCTGATACCGTTTGTTGCGGACATTCTTGCGCATATTGATCAGGGTAAGAGGTTGCCGGATGTCCGCTTTGACATTCAGGCTACCGCGTTCCAATGGCGTGTCTGGGACGCACTGCGCCAGATACCGCGCGGCGAAACCCGCACCTACGCTCAGATTGCACACGCGATTGGGCAGCCAGCAGCGGTGCGGGCGGTTGCGTCTGCCTGTGCCAACAACCACGCCGCGTTGGTCATCCCCTGCCATCGTGTTATTGGCAGTGATGGACAGCTGCGCGGTTATCGGTGGGGTGTCGAGCGCAAGGCGCAACTGCTGGCGCGTGAACGGGCGGAGAATTAGTGCAGCGTACAAAGTGCAAAGTCCAGCGCAGATTTGTTGTCTTCTACACTCTGGACTTTGCACTATAATGAGAACTCAGAACTATGACCTGAGAACTCTTTAAGAGATCGGCTCTTTGTAGACGACCAGACGGCTCATGTCGTCGCCCTTGGCGATGCAGGTCGTCATATCGACCTTGAACTCACGACCGCCGCTGACCCAGCGTAAGCCTTCCTGCAACAGACCCTGCCCCATATGGCAAACTGGCACATCCGCCTTGCGACCCCAGCACAGGGCGCAGCGCTCCATCGTGTAGACGATTTTGTCTGTGCCTTCTTCATAGACATTGGATATCTGGTCAGAAAACTGCGTGAAGATGTTCGCCATGGCAGGCACACCGACGCGCAGTTTGGCAGCCAGCGGCAGCACTTTGAACGCCAGATCGCCCACGCCTGCCAGCGCACCGAACGAACGCAAGCCGCCGGAGAAAATGGCACGCCCGGCACGCAACGCCAGCGCACGCCCACCCCGCGGACCGTAGGTGTCTTCGAGCGCAATGTTCAGTGCAGTAAAGTCGGTGAAGTCAAACTGCTTTTCAAGATTATCCGCTGGATAATTATCGACAAACTGTTTCAAGTTTGCCGAGTTGAGGATGGCGTTTAAGCCATTGCGCCCCATGATTTCTTCCATCGCTTCGATGGCGAGACGGGCAAACTTATTGGGGTAGTACAAACCGCTCTTCTCAGGTGGCATCGCGCCTGATCCTCCCATCGGTGGGTGAAGCTCAACCGAGTCGTGTCAATGGTGGGCTGGCGGGATGATAACACCAACCTGCCCCTAAGTATACGTCATGCGCGCAAATTGCCAAAGCGTTCAAACTTAAGAAACTGCGAATCATGTTACGACTGCACCGTCATCTCGTAGACGCGGCTGATTCGAACGCCATTCGCCAGTGTCACATCGACGGTGATGATCCAGTCACCGCCCATCGTCCACTCGAACGGAATACGGTACTCGCCGTTTGTGCCGCCCGTCGCATCGCCCAGCACTGGCACCATGCCCGCGTGCGTCATATCGCCGCGTACCGCAACCGTCGCATCGTCAATCGGCACGCCGTCGCGGTCGTGGAGCGTCACCAGCAGCGTCGCATCGCCGACTGCAGCCGGAGCAGGCTCGACCGCCATTTCAATATCGATGTCTTCCTGTTCCAGCGTTGCCCCCGCCGTGGGCGTTGGCTGCGCGGACTCGCGGCAACCCGCCAGCAGCAGGGCGATCATGAATACAACCAGACTTGTCCACTTCACCACAACAAAACCCTCAAACTCGCATACATGCTTGATCAAGACACAAGA
The DNA here is from genome assembly GCA_033763755.1 of Chloroflexota bacterium. Classification (GTDB taxonomy): domain Bacteria; phylum Chloroflexota; class Anaerolineae; order Aggregatilineales; family Phototrophicaceae; genus Flexifilum. Next base: position 53,656 of record JANRJX010000048.1, on the reverse strand, counting down.
AAGCTTATTCAAGGTGCGACAGCACTCGTCACTCGTTCGTCATTACTTGTGACTATATCAAAGCGAGCGCTACGCCGACAATCGCGCTCAAAATCCCTACCAGCCAGAAGCGCTGCACGACCTGTGTCTCACTCCAGCCCACCAGCTTGAAATGATGATGGATCGGCGACATGCGGAACAGTCGCTTCCCGCCCGTGCGCCGGAAGTACCAGACTTGCAGGATCACGCTGACCGTCTCGGCAATCGGCACAATCGCGATGATCGGCAGCAGCAGCCATTGCCCGGTCATGATCGCGACTGTACCAAGCGTCGCACCGAGCGCCAGCGCGCCCAAATCGCCCATGAACAGCTGTGCGGGATGCGCGTTGTACCACAGGAAAGCGAAGCACGCGCCGACCAGGATAAAGCATAACTGCACGAGGAAGATTTGCCCTTGCAAGAACGCAATCACCCCATAGGCAGCGAAGGCGCTGGCAGTGATGATGCCCGCCAACCCGTCCATACCGTCGGTCAGGTTGACTGCGTTGGACATCGCCACGATGATGAATGTGCTGATCGGGATGAAGAGTAGCGGCGGCAGCGGAATGACAATGCCGATTAACGGGATGGTGAACTGGTTGGCGAACGAGAAGCCGCCACCATATAGCGAGATGATCGTTGAGGCGATGCCCGCCAGGAAGATCTGCGCCAGAAACTTGGTGCGCGGCGAAATGCCCAGCCCGTGCAGCGCACCGCCCGAACGTCGGATGCCTTCCCAATCGTCATACGCACCGAGGATACCAAAGCCGATCATGACCGCCAGCGGCAGCAATATAGACGCACCTGTCACGGGTGCATCGCTGCGGATGACGCTGACGAGGTTGAGCGCCAGCGCAACGATCAAAACAGGCACAAGGATCAAGAAGCCACCCATCGTCGGCGTGCCCATCTTCGCCTGCTGCGACTCGTCGAGTTCGGGGCGAATCTTCTTGCCGATGCCGAGCCGCTTGAGAATTTCGATGAACGGTTCGCCCCAGATGACGCCGAGCAGGAAAGCGACCGCGCCAACGGTCAGGGCGAATGGCAAAGCATTCTGCATCTTTTTTACCGATTGATGTTATTCACGCTACCACCGAGTGCACCGAGCTGACGGCGTACATCGTCGGTGGGAATTTCCATGAGGATGACGAGCCGTTCGACAAAGCGACTGAAGACGGGCGCGACGACCTGACTCGCCCAGTATTCGCGCGGGCGATCCAGCTTGATCAGGATTGCCACCTGCGGGTCATCAGCGGGCAGAAAGCCGACGAACGTCGTAATCGACACGCCCGATTGATAGAAACCGCCTGATGGGTCAGGGATTTCGGCGGTACCGGTCTTGCCCGCAATCGTGTAGCCGGGCAGCCGTGCCGGGTTATCGAGCCCGCTTTCAACCACCGCTACCATCATCTGCGTGACCTGCTGCGCGGTCTCCGCGGAAATCGGGCGACCGAGAGCGGCAGGCGTCGCCGGGATGACCTCGCCATTGCTGACAAACTGGCGGACGACATGTGGCTGCATCATCAAGCCATCGTTGGCGATAGCACAGACCGCTGTCAGCATTTGCAGCGGTGTGACCGAGATGCCCTGCCCGAAGCTGCTGGTGACATAGTTCGCCTCGCTCCAGTTTGAGTCGCCGGGGACAGGCATCAGCCCTGCCTCTTCGCCTTCGAGATCGACGCCTGTAATGCGCCCGAAGCCAAACTCGTTGAATTCTTCATAGAACGGCTGGCGTCCCATCTCCAGCGCTACGGTCGCCGCACCGATATTGAGCGAGTCAACCAGCACGCGCGTGACATCCACTGCACCATACGCTCGCCGATCCCAGTTGTAAACTGAGATGCCCGCCACATTCAGCACGCCGCTATCGACATAGCTGAAGTCGGGCGCAATCGCCTGGCGGTCGAGCGCGGCGGCGACGGTGATAACCTTCATCACGGAACCCGGCTCGTAAATGGTGTTGACCGCCGGGTTACGCAGGACGTTTTCGTCGGTGATGTTAAAGTAGGCGTTCGGGTCAAAGTTGGGGTAGTTCGCCAGCGCCAGCACTTCGCCATTGCGCGGGTTCATAACGATGATCGTGCCACCTGTCGCGCCGCTTTCCTGCACCGCGCGCAGCAGTTCGTTCTCCGCGAGGTACTGCACATCGCGGTCAATCGTCAGCACGACATCGCTGCCATGCCCGATCTGCGTGGTTTCCGGCAGGTCGAACGGGATGCGGCTGATTTCACGTTCGCGCACCTGTCCGGCAAGCTGATCCTGATAGTAGCCTTCGACACCGTAATAGCCCACCAGATCGCCGCCGACAAAGCCAATGATCTGCGCAGCAAGCGGACCCTGCGGGTAACTGCGGCGCGGGATTGGCGTGAGCGTGACGCCCGGCAGGTCGAGCGCCGTCACCTGCTGGCGCACGGCGGCACTGATGCGCGGCGCAAGCTGCACCCAGGGGTCATCGCTGCGGACTTTTTCGAAGACTTCCAACTCGTTCAATCCCAGCGCCGATGCCAGCAATTGCGCCGTACGCTGCGGCTCTGAGACGAGATTGGGGCTGATGCCGATCATGTAGTCGAGCGTGTTGACCGCCAGCGGTTCGCCGTTGCGGTCATAAATCACGCCGCGATCGGCAGCCAGTTCCAGCGTGCGTGTGTAGCCCGCGTCGCGCAGGCTTTCGAGATAGCTCTGCACTTCCAGCGGCAGGCTGAACTGAAACGACGCCAGCCGCAGCATAAGCCCGGCGCTGATGATGACCAGTATCGTGACGACAAACGGGGTTCGGCGGCGCACCACCTCTTGCTGATTGTAGGCTCGCTGCATCAGTTTGACTCGCTGCTGTTAAAACGTTCGACCTGCCCGACGAGCGCATCCCACTGCTGTTGGAGCCAGCCGAGGAACGACTCGTCGTATTCGGGCAGCGGTTCTTCTACCGCTGCATCTATCGGGACGACGGCTGCCTCACGGTCAGGATTATAGCCTTCGACGACCAGATAGCGCAGGGTGTCGTTGGTGGCGGGGACGAAGCCCATCTCTTGAGCGCGGCGCAGCAGGCGTTCGACGGTGCGGTAGCCCGCAATTTCGGCACGCAGCGCTTCGTTCTCCTGCTGGATACGGTCACGCTCATCAATCAGATCGCCCAACTGCCGACCGAGCAGCGACGTGGACGATGCCTGTGACAGGTAGAGCGCGCCGATGAAGATGGCGACGAACATCCCCAGAATTGCCAGCGATGCCGTTTGCCTGCGCGGTTGCAGAGCGCTGCGCTGAAGCGCATGTTTGAACCAACTCTGTGCCATCGTCATTACACCTGAAATATCTCGCGCAGCGGCAGCGTGAAGCCGGGCAGCACATCGTCGCCCTCCAACATATCGTCAATGCTGAGTGTGTGCAGTTCGCCGTTAGGCGTCCAAATCTCAATCTGTCGCTTGTTTGGGAAGACCAGCCACACCAACTGGCTGCCATTGTTGAGATAGTAGATCGCCTTCAAGCGCATCCTATTGGCACTGTCATCGGGTGACTGTATTTCAACCGCCAGATCGGGCATCAAAGGGACTGCGCCCTGACGAATAATCTCCTGCTTGCGCGCGAACGAAATGTGGGAGATGTCTGGTCGAAAAGCATTTTCTTTGTCTTTGGGCAAGCGATGGCGCGCGTCGGTCGTCACCCAGCCGAGTTTGTGCTGATTGACGAATGTGAGCAACCTGCCGCCGATGACGAGGATAAAAAAGCCGTGTTCTTCGGTCGGCATCTTTTCGACCAGCTCCCCATCAACCAATTCAAAGACACGCCCTGCGTTTTCTGGCAACGTGACAAAACGCTCAAACCGTTCAATCGTCATGCGCTGACGTTCAATGACCATCGGACCCTCGACAACACTTCACAACCATTCTACCGTATGTTTCGGGTCAGTACATTAGTTGACGCTCGTTACTGCCCTAACGCCGCCGCGAACACGCCGCAGCCTTCACCAAACGCAAACGCGCGTAGTTCCAGCAATTGGTGCGCGCCATTACTGAGCCAGTTGCTCCACAACGGTAGCGGCAAATTGCGATAGAACACCGCCAGCAGCGTCGGCTCCGCGCCGATGGGCTGTGCGTACCATGTGCCTGTCAGCACCGACGCCCACGAGCCGCCTTTGTTGCCGAGATGCGAGTACACCTCGCGGTTCGCTGGGTTCAAATCCATCAGCCAGTTCAGCACGCCGCGCATCAATGCCTGCGCCTCGTCGGAAAATGTCTCGCCACCATACGCAGCCGCCATTACGCGCAGCATGTCTCGTGCGCTTCCGCGAATGCCGAAGCGCTCCACAAACGCCGCCTGCCGATCATACTCCGCCTGAATCAGCGCCAGATCGCCCGCTGCGACAGCCGCCTGTGCTGCCGTCTGCCGCGCGCCCAGGTCTGCCAGCTCAAACGTGCGCCATGTGGGATCGTTTAGGAACAGGTCGGTCAGCCGCGTGCTTTCCGCCGCGAACGTTTCCGCGTCCAGCGCCGTAACATCTGCCGGACCTGTCTCGTGGTTCTCCAGCACCAGATACAAACCGAGCAGCGTCCCGGTCACAAACTGCGTGCTTTCCAGCCCCAAAGTCTGATACAACTCGGCGTAGCCGTCGTAGCCCAGTCGCACCGTCAGGTAATCCGCTGCCGCGTTCGAGCTAAAGCGAATCATGCCGTAGGCAATTTCGCGCAGTGTCGCTGTCTCGCGCTCTGCCCCCAGGAAGCTGATAAACTGTGGGTGTCCGCCGCCATCCGTCGCGGGCAGCCAGTAGGCATCGACTTCCGACACGGATACAGCCTCGTCTGGGTCGATCAGCCCAGCGTCCAGTTGGCGCGCCAGTTCTGCCAGCACGATGATCTTGAACGTGGACGCCAGCGCGAACGGTACTTCGGCGTTATGTGCGATTTCGCCCGCTGCGTCCGACGGAATGCACAGTACGGCGACATCATCCGGCTGCGCGGCGATGAAATCGAGCGCGGACTGCGAACCCGCAACCGGGTCAGCTTGCGCGAACAGGGGCAGTGCAGTGAGTAAGGCAAGACAAACCATGAACACGAGCAAACGACGCATACCAGACCTCATCAAACGCATATAGTGATGGTACGCACTATAGCGCGAAAGGATATTTCATGAATAGTCTGACCTCCCAGTTTGAGCTCCTAAATGCCTCTGTCAAAGTGCGCGATCTGCTGCTCGATGCCAGCACTGCTGCTGATCTCACGTTCGCGGTTCACGGCAATCCGACACTCGGTGAGTTGTTTCGCGAATTAGGCGAAGTCCAGCACAGCTATATCGAGGCATTCAAGACTTTCAGACAGAATTTCGACTATCGCCATCCCGATCCGTCCATCGCTGCAGACAAGGGGCGCTTGGGTGAGTGGTTCAAGACGTTGGATGCCGATATTGAAGCGGCAATTACCGTACTTTCGCAGGAAGACATTGACGGCAAGATTATCGTGCGCGAGTTCTGGCAAGCGCCCGTCGGCGTCATATTTCACACCTACCGGGAGTGCTTCCTTATCTTCGCCGCCAAAGCAGCCGTGTATTTCCGCGCGCTTGGCAAGCCGCTGCCGGATCAGGTGTTGTGGTGGATGGGCTAAATTCTAAGGGGCGAATGTATCTTACCACACACGATGCAAAGATGAGAGAAAGATGAGAAGGTGAAACGACCTGTCATAATCGTCATATCTCATTCGACATCATGATAGAACGGCGAAATCGTTCGCCAACACTATCCTGAAGGGGGATACGACCATGCAGTACATGTTTCTCATCTATGGAGATCAATCGGCGGAAGCACAGCACACACCGGAAATGCAGCAGGCAGAGATGAACGAGTATTTCGCTTTCAATGCGGAGACGCAGAAGCGTGGTGTGTTCGTCTCAGCGGAAGCGCTCATGCCGACACACACAGCGACAACGGTGCGCGTGCGCGACGGCAAGACGCTCACAACCGATGGTCCGTTTGCGGAGACGAAGGAGCAGTTGGGCGGTTACTACGTCCTCAACTGCAAGGACCTGGACGAGGCAATCGAGATGGCGAGCAAGCTCCCTGGCGCGCGTGATGGCTCCGTCGAAATCCGTCCCATCGTCGTGTTCGGGTAATCCAACTCAAGTGCTTATTCAAGAGGGTAGAGAGAGAGATTAGAGGGCTTTTCCTCTAAACTCTACCCCGCTATCCTCTTGAATAAGCTTTTTCCAAACACTCCAAGACTCATGCCTATGCCTAATGATGTGACTGAAAGTGCCATTGACCACGTCTATCGACACGAATACGCGCGGGTGCTTGCGGCGCTCGTCAGCGTGTTCGGCGATATTCAACTTGCTGAAGATGCGTTGCAAGACGCGCTCATCGCCGCACTGGAGCAGTGGGAACAACAAGGGGTGCCGCGCAGCCCGGCTGCCTGGCTGACATCCGTTGCCAAACGCCGTGCGGTTGACCGCTTGCGGCACGGTGGGCGCGCAAGCAAACATTCAGTTGCCATTGACGACCTGCACGAGGCGCTGGCGGCGGATACGCCAGAGGATGACGACGCCATGAACAACATCTCAGATGAACGCCTCAAACTCATGTTCACCTGCTGTCATCCGGCGTTGGGGCAGGAAGCGCAGGTTGCGCTGACGTTGAACACGCTTGGCGGGCTGAAGACAGCAGAGGTCGCGCGCGCCTTCCTCATCAACGAAGTCGCGATGGCGCAGCGGCTCGCCCGTGCCAAAAGCAAGATTCGTGATGCGGGCATCCCCTACGAAGTGCCGCCCGCCGACCGTCTGCCTGAACGTCTCGATGCGCTGCTGGCAGTGATCTACCTGATCTTCAATGAAGGCTACAGCGCCACACGCGGCGACGCGCTCATTCGCCACGAACTGTGCGACGAGGCAATACGCCTGTGCCGCATGCTGCTTGACCTGCTGCCCCTCACGCCCATCCGCGCCGAGGCGACTGGGCTGCTGGCGCTCATGCTGCTGCATCACAGCCGCCGTAATGCGCGGGTGGATGTGGCTGGCGAACTGGTGCTGCTAGAGGAGCAGGATCGCGGCAAGTGGGATAGGGACATGATCGACGAAGGGCTGCAACTGGTCGAAGCAGCGCTCCGGCTGCGCAGTGCGGGTCCGTATCAACTCCAGGCGGCGGTCAGTGCCTTACACGCCCAGGCAGACAGCGCCGAGCACACCGACTGGCAGCAAATCGCCGCGCTCTATCGCCTGCTCATCAACATGACCGCTTCGCCCGTCGTCGAAGTGAATCGCGCGGTTGCTGTCGGCATGGCGGAGGGCATTCCCGCCGGGCTACAACTGTTGTATCGGCTGGAAGACATGATGGGCGATTACTTTCCCTATCAGGCGGCGCTGGCGGACTTGCTGCGCCGCGACGGGCAGCGCGAGGCGGCGGCAGATGCGTATCAGCGGGCACTGGCGTTGTGCGGCAACGCGGCAGAGAGGCGCTATCTCGAAAAGCGGCTGGCAGCACTGTAATTGTTAAGTCCTCTGCCGTGCGCTTTAAGTATTGTTAAAGCTTTGGCGAATCTGCTTTCCCTTTGCGCCCTGAATTGTTAAAATCCACAGAGGTTGCTTAGATAAAGGGGAAAGCGATGGCGACGATTGCTGACGTCAAACGTACACGCACGCTTTCTTTTTTCAACACACGGCGTGGGCGCGTCCTGCTTGAAAACCTCCAGGCGTACACATTTCTTTTCCCTGCCGCATTGCTAATCTTTGTCTTTGGCTTGTTCCCCGTCGCGTTCGCCTTCTTTGTCAGTTTGCATCGCTGGCGGCGCTTCCCCGGCGAATACCAGGCACTCGATCACTACGTGCGTGCGCTTGGCGATTTTGCCTATGTCTTCTTCTTCTGGCTGGCGCTCGGCGCGTTTGTCTACGCGGGGCTGCAACTCTATCGTCAGTGGCAGCACGATAAACGCGGCTTGCTGGCGCTGCTGCCTGCTGCCGTCAATACCACTGCGCTGCTGATGTTCGTCGATTGGTTCGCTCGCCTGCTGCCGCCGATTCTCAACATCCCGCAGCGCATACGCGGTCAGGAAACCACACAGGGCTTGTTCATCAGTGAACTCATCGCCAGCTTCCAGTTCCCGGAGGTCGCGTCGGCGGGCAGCATGATGCTGATTGCCATTCTCGGGGCTGCGGTTGCGAGCGGATTGTGGCTGTGGCTGTCGCGGCAAAACGAGGGCGCAGGTGCGCTCTTTCACATGACGGCGGCGCTGTTTCTGGCCGCGTGCGGCGTGCTGATCCTGCAACTGACCGCCAGCGCCATCCAGTCGGCGGTCACTGAGGCGCAGACGACGAGCGGCGGGCTGGCAGGCTGGACTCAGGTATTGATCATCAGTGGAGGCGTCGGGGCGTTGGGTCTGGCATGGTGGTTGTGGACGCGCGCGGGCAAACGCGACAGTGACCGTCGTTTTGTGCTGCAACTTGCCGCCGCTGCGATGCTGGCAGCCGCGGGCTATGTGCTGATTGCCGAAGTGCCGCGCGTCCTTGCCAACGCCGACCCGGACCTGCTGAGCGGCTTCGGTATCACGGTGATGTTCGTCATCGGCACAGTGCCGCTGCAACTTGGCTTTGGGCTGGCGCTGGCGTATATGCTGTTTCAGAACATCAAGGGCAAGGCGTTCTTCCGCATCGCCTACTTCCTGCCGTACATTATGCCGTTCGTTGCCACGTCCATCGTCTTTAACATTCTCTTCTCACACCGCCCAACGTCTCCCATCAACCAGCTGTTCGCCTCGTTCGGCTTCCCCATTCAGAAATGGCTGCTTGAACCGACTGGCGTTTTCAGCTTACTGTTCGGCGCGAGCGTCCCGGAATGGCTGGCGGGTCCGGGGCTGGCGTTGGTGGTCATCATTATCTACAGTGTGTGGACGTACATCGGCTACTGCACGGTTGTCTTCCTCGCCGGGCTTGGCACAATCTCGCAGGAACTCTACGAGGCGGCACGCATTGACGGCGCGTCCGGCTGGGCGGTCTTCCGTCATATCACGCTGCCGCTGCTGTCGCCGACAACCTTCTTCCTGTCGCTGATCGCCGTTATCGGTACGTTCCAGGCGTTCACGCAAATCTGGATCATGCGCACCCCCGCCGCCGCCGGGTCAGTCGATACCGTCGGCGTCTACATCTTCGAGACCGTGCTGAGTACCGACCCAAACATGGGTTACGGTTCGGCGCTCTCGCTGGTGCTGTTCATCGTTATCCTCGTGTTGACGCTGGTGCAAAACCGCATCGCGAAGGAGCGTGTCTTCTATGGCTGATGCACCGCGCGCGCTCAACCTGCCGCTGGCGCAGACCGAGCCAGCCCGCCGCCGACCAATCCGCTGGGGTATGATCGTTGTCTACGGTATTTTGATCATTGGCTTGCTGCAAGCGGTGCTGCCTTTCCTGTGGATGGTGAGCTGGTCGTTGATGACCGTCAATGAGGTCAACTTTGGGCGCTTGCTGCCCGCTGTGCCACAAATCGGCAATTATGTCGATGCCTGGAGTCAGGCAAACTTCTCGCAGTTCATGGTCAACAGCGTGCGCATCACGCTGATCACCCTCGGTGGGCAACTGCTGTTCAGCATTCCGGCGGCATATGCTTTTGCCAAGATGCGCTTCTGGGGACGCGAGATCATCTTCGCTCTGCTGCTGGCGACGCTGATGATCCCGGACATCGCCACGCTCATCCCGAATTACCTGACCGTGATCTGGTTCGGACGCCTGAGCGATAACCTTATCAATGTTCCCTGGCTCAATAACTGGCCTTCATTGACGATTCCGTTTATGGCATCGGCATTCACAATCTTTCTGCTGCGCCAGTTCTTCGCGCAAATCCCCGACGAATTATGGGATGCGGCGCGGATTGATGGCGCGGGGCATCTGCGCTATCTCGTCGCGGTCGTCGTGCCGCTGTCCCGTGCGCCCATCATGACGACGATCACGTTTGGCTTCATCGGCTCGTGGAACGCACTGCAATGGCCCTTGCTCGTCACGCAGACCGATGAGTGGCGACCGGTCGCCGTCGGCTTGACAAAGTTCGTCAACAGCGATGCGCCTAACGAACTGCATCTGCAAATGGCGGCAGCTGTCATCATGATCATCCCGATACTGGTACTGTATTTCTTCACCCAGCGGCAGTTTACGGAAGGTATCGCTGCATCAGGGTTGAAAGGTTAGGACCCTCCACTGCCTCGCGCAGTGTTGCACGTTTCGTCTTCCGGCGCGAGGGCATCTGCCGGGGGACAGTGTGTCGAATCGCTTGAGGAGAAAAGAACGTATGCGCACTACCTATCGTCTGCTGTGTGTTCTGCTGGTGTTGGCGTTCAGCGTGGGCTTTGCCCAGGCACAGGACGACCTGTCGAGTGTCGATCCGTCGGGTCAGACCGTCGTCTACTGGCATCAGTTCAGCGATGCACAGTTGGAAACGATGACGGCGATTGTCAATGATTTCAACACCACCAACGAATGGGGCATCACCGTCGAAGCAGTCGCTCAGGGCAACTATAACGACATCCGCGAGTTGATGAACGCGGGCATCATCAGCGGTGAACTGCCCAACCTGGTCGCGGGCTTCGGTAACGATGGCGCGAGCTACTTCCGCGATGGCGCGGCAGTTGATCTGAATACATATGTTATGGACGCGACGTGGGGCCTGAGCGAAGAAGATATGGCGGGTCTGGTGCCCGGCATTCTGGACGCCAATGCCCAGACCAGCGCGCCGTTCAATGGCGAACTGCTGGCGTGGCCGCACCAGTTCTCGGCACAGGTCATGGTCAGCAACCAGACCCTGCTGAGCGCGCTTGGTTACGATGCGCCGCCCACAACGGTGGAAGAGTTCATCGAAGTGTCGTGCGCAGCCGCTAACTCGACCGGTCCGAATGGCGAAGACGTGCAGGGCTTCCCGATCACGACCGACCCGTCGCTGTTTGAATCGTTCGTTGCCAACCAGGGCGGCGCGATCTTCGCTGACGGTGCATACACCTTCACCAGCGAACCTGTCATCGCCAGCTTCCAACTCTACAAAGACCTGTACGATCAGGGCTGCGGTTACATTCCTGCCGAACGCTTCGCCGAACAGACGGACTTCTCGCTCGGTCTGACGCCGTATATCGCCACCAGCACCGCGGGCTTCACGTTCGTGGTTGCGGCGTTTGAAGAGAGCGGTGTGGATGCGGAACTGGTCGTCAGCACCTTCCCACATACCGAAGGCAACGAAGCGCTGCAAATCTTCGTGCCCAGCATCATCATGGTTCCCAGCACGCCGGAAGTACAGCTTGCAAGCTGGCTGTTCCTGAAGCACCTGACGACGGTTGACCCCGCCGCTCAGTGGACGGAAGGTACAGGCTATTTCAACCCGGTCGCCGCGACCGCGCCGCTGCTGACGGAAGAGAACTTCTACCGTGCCGACATCTTCCCGCTGTTCAGCGCTGCTAACAGCTTCCTGAGCAACGAGGCAATCAGCACCTACACGGGTCCGCAGGTCGTGTCGTATGGCGCGGTGCGCGGTCTGGTATCGGAAGCGATTGCCAATGTGACCAGCAATGGCATGGATGTGATGGAAGTGGCGGAAGCGCTGAACGAAGCTGCTAACGCTGCCCACGAAGAAAGCATCGCGGGCTAGTTCGAGAATTCACCCAAGTCGTCCCTCTTCAATCGAGAGGGGCGACCCTTCGTGGTTGGAATTCTTTATTCGTGGTGGAGTTTACGGCCGTCCACCGCGTCCGCCGCCATCGCCATTCCCGTTTCCACCACCGTTGCCATTACCACCGCCATTGCCGTTCCCGTTACCACCACCATTCCCATTGCCGCCGCCATTGCCATTTCCGTTTCCACCGCCGTTCCCGTTACCATTTTCCCCACCATTGTCGTTACCGCCACCGTTGCCATTCCCATTACCGGGATTGCCGCCTTGTGTCTCGCTGGTCGCGGCGTCATCGTTGCCACGTTCACCGCGCAGCACACGTCCTGGTGCAAGCTCGGAAGGGTGTACATCGCTATCGCGCATGATGTTGCCCCAGCCTTCGCCGCTGTTGTGACGGGCAATCAAATCCTGCGCGGTCGCGCCATCGTCCATCGCTTCAGCCAGCGCATAGGCGCGCACAATGTTGCCGAAGCCGTTCCCGGCGCAATGCAGCGCCATGACTTCCTCAAGCGGAACGCCGAACGTTTCGGCGATTTGCAGGGCGACAGGATGCTGACCTGCTTCACACGCCGTCAGCGTCGGCATCGGTGTTAGCGTCATGGCGGGCGTTACCGTCAACGTCAGATCCAGCGTAGCAGTAACAGTGATCGTTGCGGTCATTGTCAAATCCGGCGTGCCTGTCAACGTCAGGTCTGGTGTGGGTGTCGGGGTCGATTCGCCATCGAAGCGCTCAAAGCTGACGACATGTAGCGTCGTCTCATCCAACAGTACTCCCGTGACCACCACAATATCGCCGTCCATCAAAGGCGATGGCAGCAGCGAATAATCGGTCACGATCAGTGTAATGCCGCCGACCATCAGTGTGCCGTCCGGCAGCACATCGAGCGCACCGACAACCAGCGTCAGGCTGTCGTCTGGCGGTGGGTCCTGGGCGCTCACGGTGCTGGCGAGGGCTAACCCCGTCAGGAAGATGAGCAGCAGCACCGCGCTCAAGAAATGTTTGATGTTCATGGCTCTTCTCAAGCTCCATCTATCCGAATGAAAATGCGAAATAAATTATTGATAGTCTATCACGGATTGCGCTCTTGTTAACGATGGGACAATAATCCCAATGTGACATGTCATTTCTTGTCAATAAGCCGCTATAATCTGCAACGTCATATACTTTGTGGAGACTGCCATGTCCACACCTGATATACCCAATCATCCTGACGCAACCATTGCCGATACGCTGACTGTTGACCATGATAAGGTCATCATTGCCTATCAGATCAACAAGGCGATGAATATGCCAATTGTCCGCGCGCCACAGGAGCGCGTGTGGATGGACGAGACACGGATGCGCTTTGCCTACCGCTGCCTGCCGCTGCTGATCGCCAATCAACATGGCTGGCTCATACTTAATGATCAGAAGTTTAAGGCGGAGTGGAATGGCGGCGAGGACATGACTGCCACGCGCATCAAGTGGGCGAAGGGAAGCCATGAACCCTACTCCGCGCTCAGCCATTTCGGGCATGGCATTATCACATTCAGCATTCCCTATCTCTTTCGCACGCCAAAAGGCTACAACCTGATCGCACGCGGACCGACCAACTCGTTCAAGGACGGGATCCACCCGCTCGACGGCATCATCGAAACTGACTGGAATCGCGCGACGTTCACCATGAACTGGATTTTTACGCGCTCAGATTATCCGGTCGTGTTCGAGAAAGATGAGCCGATCTGTATGATCTACCCGGTCAAGCGTGGAGAAATTGAACAGTTTGACGCTGAAGTGCGCGATCTGGATACCAACCCTGAACTCAAGCGCTCGTTTGATGAATGGTCCGCTGGGCGCATGCGCTTTAACGAGCAGCTCCATGTGTCGGGCAGCGAGGAAGCGCGGCAGTTGTGGCAGAAGGACTATTTCCAGGGGCGTGTGCAGGGCAGTGAAACGGGTGAGCGCTTCGAGGGGCATCAAACCCGCCTGAACATCAAAGACTTCAAGGAAAAATAGCTAACCGCCAAGACGCGAAGGACGCCAAGCTTATGTTTTCCTGGCGTTCCTTGCGTCCTGGCGCTTTGATTACATCGGTGGCAGCAGCACACCGTCGATTACATGGATGATGCCGTTTGCCGCGTGGACATCCGCCATGATGACGTTGGCATCATTCACCATCACGCCGCCCATCTCATCCACCGTGATCGTCAGCTCTGCGCCTTGCGCTGTCGGCACGCTCAGCGACATCTCGCCTTCCGGCAGCAGCACATTGCGGATGATGGTGGATGTTGCCGCCTGCCCGACGATGACGTGGTAGGACAGAACACTGGTGAGCAATTCAGTGTCTGCCAGCACCTGTTCCGCCGTCATGCCCATTGCTTCCAACGAAGCGGCAAATGCTTCGTCCGTCGGTGCGAATACCGTCAGCGGACCGGGACCAGCAAGCGTCTCGACCAGACCCGCCGCCTCTGCCGCCGCCAGCAGTGTCGTGAAGCTGCCTGCCGCCGCTGCCACTGCCGGGAGCGGTTCGAGCAGCGCGCCTGTTACAGGGTCTACGCCTGTAATGATCGTGCCATCGCGCAGCCCGGCGAGGATTTCTTCCATACGTGTGCTAACTTCCTCCGGTATGGCTGCGTCATTGGCAGGTGCGTAACCAATGCCGCCATTGGCAACCTCCAGCACGTAGATGCTGCTTGCCGGGAATGGAACGCCCGTCGCCGCAGCCGCGATCATGTCGTAGACGCCCGTATCCACGCGCTTGATCGCGCTGGTAATCAGACGGTCTGCGCCCGGTGTGTCACCACCACCAAATGTGGTGAAGTACTCATCCAGATCGACGCCGATCACCCACGCGCCTTGCTGCGCCGCCAGCGTGATCGCGCCGCTGCCCGTCGGACCGCCTGCGCCGAGAATGACATCCGCACCTTCACCGATCAGCTGCTCGGCGTCGCGTCCGCCTTCGTCCGGCGTGATAAAGCTGTCGTTGTAGACGCCCAATACCGAGATTTCGGGATTGACGTAACGTGCGCCCGCCTCAAAACCGTTGCGGAACTTGATGACAGGCGGGATTTCCACGCCATAGACACCGCCGATGATATTGCTCTCGGTCATCTGCGCCGCCATTGCGCCTGCCAGGAATCCGCCCTGATCTTCGCGGAACTGCAAGCCGACCAGGTTAGGCAGCGGATTGGCGAAGAATTGATCCACACCAATAAACTGGACATCGGGGTATTCTGCAGCGGCGGCTGCCGTTGCATCGGTAATCAGGAATCCGACGGTGACGATGATGTCGTAGCCGTCACCGATGCAGGTTTCAAAGTTGCGTTCGTAATCGGTGGCGGCGGTGGTTTCGATGAAGGTGGTTTCCAGGTCAAAATCGCTGGCAGCACTGAGCATGCCTTCGTAAGCAAACGTATTAAACGTGCCATCGTTGATGCGTCCGCTATCGTTAGTGATCAGGCATACCTGCTCCGGCAATTCCTGCGCGTTCGCACCGAGCATCGGCGCTATTAGCAGCAGCAGAATTGCACACACAGACAGTCCTTTTCGCAACATGATCTTCTCCTCGTAACCATTGAACGTTTATGTTTCAATACACCGCACTCCATACTATGCAGCGCGTGGTAGAGATTAGCCTGTTCTTTTGAGGAAGCAATGTGAAAAGCGCCCAAAGTTTGTCATATGCACGTCGGTTGTTCACGCTTGTGGCTATCGTCCTGTTGGCATCCGCCCTGCGCGCGCGCGACCTGAGCCTGATGACGACGATGGTGCATTACGACGAGGCATACTATGGCGTGGATGCGCTGTCGCTGCTGGAGCAGCCGCGTCTGACGCCGTTCTTCCCGGAAAACTTCGGGCGCGAAAGCCTGTGGATGTACGCGCTGACTCCCACGCTGGCGGCGTTCGGCGGCAGCGCCTTTGCGCTGCGCATCACAGCGTTTTTCACAGGCATATTGACCATCGCGGCGGTCTATCGGTTGGGGCGCGAATTATTCGGCGTGCGAGCAGGCATAGGGTCAGCAGCAGTATTAGCCGTGCTGTTCTGGCATGTGCTGGCGGGGCATCAGGCATTCCGCGCACATCTGTACCCGCTGGTCGGTGCGCTGGCGTTCGCTCTGCTGCTGCGCGCTCGCCGCGTCGATAGCTGGCATGCCTGGGCATGGGCAGGTGGCGCATTTGGCGCGCTGGCATACACCTACATCGCCGCGCGCGGCTGGCTGGTGCTGGGTGCGGTGATGGCGGTGTGGTTCACTCTGACGCGATGGAAATATGCAAACAGCGGACGCCCCATGGGGCATCCCTACACATCCTCCTTGGCGTCCTTTGCGCCTTTGCGGTTCAATCCCAAACCGCTGTTGGCAATTATGATCGCTGCTCTCATCGCATTCCCCCTCGTTATCGAACTGCTCGCCAACCCTGCGCTTGCCGGGCAGCGGACGGAGCAGGTCAGCATTCGCACGCTTGACCAGCTTGCCGAGAACCTGACGTTGTGGGCACGGGCGTGGGTTGTCGAAGGCTCAGGCGATGTCGCCTATAACCTGCCCGGTCGTCCTATCCTCGACCTGCCGCTAGTGATTTTTGCACTGCTTGGTGTTATCGCAGCAACGCTTATTGCGATACAAAAAAGCCCGTTGAACAAGCACTTTTCTATCCCTTCCATTTTCTTGCTTTTTCTCGCGGCTGCCTCACTTGCGCCTGCTGTGCTGACGACAGACACGCTTAAGCCGCTGCGCGCGGTTGGAGTCGTTGTGCCGCTGGCAATTGCGCTGGGTGCGGGGGCGGCACAATTCAGTCTTTTGTTCAAGCGGCATACAGCGCAAACGAGAAACCTCACTCCGAATGGTTCCCCCAAAACAGCGAATCGCACTGCTCTCCAATGGAGGGGAGACGGGGGAGAGGTTGTTCGTAACGTACTTCAGTGGTTGCCGATTGGTATCCTGTTAGCATGGGCAGCCATCAACAGTGCCCGCGATTTCAGTACATGGGTGCGCAGCCCGGACCTGTACCTGCCGATGGAACAGCACATTTATGCCGCGATTGACGAGATGGTCGCGTTTGTGCCGCCGGACGCACCCATCTACTTCGCGCCATTCACGCCCGCCCATCCGGTCATCCGGCTGCGTCAGGATGTGCTTGCGCCGCGCTCGATCAGCGCGTTCGAGCCGGGCAAATGCCTGCGCCTGCCAGATGCACCGCACGCCTACTACTTTGCGTTGACTCTGTTTGATCCTGGCTTTCCCGATCGGCTGCGCCCGTATGCTGACGTGGAGTCGGCGATGACGGAGCAGAGCGACACACCACGCTGGACGATTTACCGCGCGCAGCCGCACGACGATCTCTTTCAGGAGCAAGATGTAGTCTTTGGCGACCGCATCGCAGTGCGACTGGTGCAGACACAGCCGGAGATTGCGCCAGCCGCCGCCGTGCCGCTGACCGCGATTGCGCGCGCCGTCGCTCCGCTCGACCGCGCCTACACACTGTTCGTCCATGTCTACGGCAATCCGACGCCGTATGAAGGCGGGACCCTGTGGGGGCAGGCGGATGCGCCGTTCTGTACCAGCAGTCCCCCGCAGACGTGGCGTATGGACGAGGTGATCATCCAGCCCGTCACGCTCTCCATTGCCCCGGAGCTGCCAGCGGGCGAGTACACGCTGGCAGTCGGCATTTACGACACGCTGACGGGCGAGCGGCTGACGACAGGTGACACTGAAACATATGCGCTTGTGAGCAGTCTGGTCAATCGATAACAGTCTGCGCAAACTGCGTGCGCGCCCGTTCTGTCGCCCATAGACATACATTCCACAGGTCCGCTACCGGGACGTTGGTGTGCGGCAGCGTATGCAGGTAAGCGGGCGGTCCATACTCCGGCGTGAAGGTAAGGATTGCGTCCCCTGCCTGTTCGCGCTGCTGACGAATAGCCGCCCACTGACGCTCATGCCATGCCAGCTCTGTCGTATATTCTGGCGCAGACGGGTCTGGCACCTGGGGTCCTTCGGCATAGCCAACACGCCCATGAATATGCCACGCGCGGCTGTTCGCCAGCGCCAGTGCGTCCGCCTCATCATCTGGCAGCCGTTCACAGACGTTGACCCAATGGCTGTAATCCGCCGTCACTTTCAGCGTATCGAACTTGCGCAGATAATCAGCGGTCGTCCAGGGCGTGTACATAATCTTGCCGCGATGCGTTTCGTGTAGCACTGGCACACCGATTGCCGCCTCCACGCGCAGGGCTTCCTCAAAAAAGCGACAACCCTCCTCCCATGACATCGAGTCACGCCCGCTGTGCAGGTTGATGCGCAAAGGCTGGTAGGCTGCCAGTTCATGTAGTTGGGCGTGCAAATCTGCCTGATCCGCAATTGATGCGGCTACGACAGGTTGTAGGTGGTATTGTGTGAGCAAGCGCAACCATTCGTCACGGGGCGTTGGCATTGACAGCGGCCAGAATTCTACTCCGTCATACCCAGCCGTCTGAATCCGTTCAAGTTGCTCGGACAACGATGCGCCTGTCATTCCCCAAAGCGCGCGAAAAACCAGCAATTTCATGGCTACAGCACCTTTTATCATGAGATGAGAAAGTAGTAGCGTACCCTATGCGGTTGGTGGTGTCACCAGCCCGTAGCGCCATGCCAGTGCAGTCGCCTGTGCGCGGTCGGTCACGTCGAGTTTCGTGAAGATGTTGGTGACGTGGTTGCGCACCGTGCCTTCCGCCAGATACAGCTTGTCGGCAATGGCGGCGTTCGATAGTCCGTTCGCCAGCAGCCGCAGGATGTCGCGCTCACGTTCCGTCAGCAGCGCGGCAAAATCCCGGCTGGGAGGCGTGCCTGCCTTCACGAATTGGTACAGCTTTTCCGCCACTGCCGGATCGACAGGCGTGCGCCCGGCGATGACACCTTCAATCGCCGCGACGATCTCGTCACGTCCTGTGTCCTTGAGCAAGTAGCCATTCGCTCCCGCACGGATGGCGTCCACCACCCACTCATCCTCGTCGTAGGTTGTCAGCACCAGCACGGCTACTTGCGGCAGCTCAGTCTTGATGGCGCGCGTGGCATGGATGCCATTCATACCGGGCATCTTTAGGTCCATCAGCACTAGGTCGGGCGTCAGCCGCCGCGCCGCGTCCAGTGCTTCGCTTCCGTCGTGCGCTGTGCCAACAACTTCGATGTGCGGCTTGGCGCTCAACATTACTTTTAGCCCTTCGCAGACAATCGCTTGATCATCGACAATCAAGACTCGAATCATGCTTGCACCTTCAGTTGTATGCGCGTGCCTTTGCCTGGCGCACTTTGAATATCCAGCACCGCGTCGATCAGCGCAGCGCGTTCCTTCATGCCGACCACGCCGTAATGTCCGTTGGGGCTGGTGCTGGTGTCAAACCCCGCGCCGTCATCACGGATGGTCAGTGTAGCGTTTGCCCAGTACATTGCAAGCTGGCGCGCGTTGGCATGGCGCACGACATTGTTGAGCGCTTCTTCGGCAATACGGTAGACCTGCTGCTCGGTCTCCGGCGTTAGCCCGTCGATCTGCGCAGGCACATCAAGCGTCAGTTGCAGCCCTGCGCGTTCCGCTGCCTTGCGCGCCAGTTCGCCCAGTGCCAGCCCCAAACCCAGTTCGTCTATCGGGCGAGCGCGCAACGCCTGTAACGAGCGTCGCGCCTCCTGCAAGCCTGTGCGCGTCAATGCCTGTGTCTGCTCAAGCGTTGCTCGCGCCGCAGCCGGGTCACTCTCCATCAGCACATCGAGCGCCTTCAACTGCACATTGACCGCGCTCAATGTGTGCGCCAGGGTGTCGTGCAGTTCACGCGCCAGCCGATTGCGTTCGCGGGCGATTGCCAGTTGTTCTAACGTGGAAGCATAGCGCGCCAACTGCACATTCTTCTCTGCCAGCTCGCGCCGCTGCTGGCGCGACGCGGACGTGATGCGCATGACGACATAGCCTGCAATGATAAACAACAGCCATCGCACAAACGCCGTGCCGATCACCGTGTCATAGTCGAGCCAGTACGCCAGCGGCAGCGCCAGCAGCACTGGCAGCAGGGCCGTCCCACAGTTGAACACCAGCAGGATGCGCCAGCCATACTGCGCGCTCACCAGCAGCATTGGGATCAGCATCCACAGATACAGTCGATTGGGATCGAGCAGCGTCGGGTCGGTGTAGCCGCTGCGGATGACTGCCGCGTTTGCCATGACATCGGCGAAGATTGGACCCAACGTAGCCGTGTAGAGTGCTATCGGCAGCCAGCGTTTGCCCAGCCAGCGCTCAATCGGTTTCCACGACAGATAGATAAACAGAGAGCCGCAGATGGCGCACATGAAGATAGCGAAATAATCGCGCGGCATACGGCGCAGCGCGTCACCCACGCCGAGCGCGATCAACACGAACATCAAGCCCGTGTACAGGCGAAAGATCGGCAGCAAGCCGGGTTCGATGTCGTGTCGTGTCTGCATGTGGCGTCACTAATCTTGAATAAGCACTTTTCATTGTAACGCACTCTGTCGCGCTTCCTCTATGACTGTACTCACACCAGGAAGTGAGCCGGATCACGCCTGCTTCTGCCCAAACACATAACACCAAAAACCCCCTTCGCCTTATTCTGAACTCAACGCTCATCACTCATCACTGGCTACTGGAGGACATACATGCAGCAAACTGCCGCAAGCCCGGCACAGACCGTCAGCAACGTCCTGCCTGTCGATTATCCAGTCGCGAGGCGCTGGTTGTGGCGCGCTCTGACGATCATGATCGTCGGCGCGTGGGCGGGCGCGACATGGGATCGCATCTGGCACACAACTGTGCCCTTCGATGGCTTCTGGTCGCCGCCGCATGTGGTCATCTACGTGACCGTCGCAGGCGTCTCATTCCTGATTATGGGCATGGTCTTCACGGATCATATCCGTCATGCCTTCGGGCGGGGGTTTGACGTGAAGATTCTGCCGTTCAAAGTGCCGGGCGCGCTGGTCTTGCTCGGCGGCGGCCTGGTCGCGCTCGGCTTTGCGGGGGCAATCCTCGACAACGCCTGGCACACTGCCTTCGGGCTGAACGAAACCTCCTGGTCGTTCCCGCACGCCATGATCGGCTGGTCTCTGCTGTTGGTCAGCTTCGGCTTCATGGCATGCCGTCTGGCGATAGAACATGTGAAGCGCACGCCCTGGATTACCAAGCTGCTGATCGGTTCCATTATCGGCATGATGATCATGGGGCAGGTCACAGGTCCCATCGGTGGCAACCGCACGCCGGAAGCGGTGACATTCTTTTTCACTTATATCCCCACGCTCGCCAGTCAGGAGTCGTCGCAGCATGTCTACCGCATTTACGAGACATGGAACCTGAATCGCACCAACCCGCTGCTGCTGATCCTTGCTCCGTTAGGGCTGGGTATCGTGCTGGGTCTGTTACGCAAATATGACTCGCGCTGGTGGATGACGTTCCTGTTCGCGTCGCTCATTCTGGTGCTGGACGCAGGCAATCGTGACTGGGGCGACATTCTGGCGCAGCTAGACCCGCTGCTGGGACGCGAGGCGAACTGGCGTGCGCTGCCCGTCGTCATACCGACGATCATCATCCTAGTGCTCACGCGGCTGCGCGTCTCCGAACACGCCGCCTACGGCATTGCAGGTGCGGTGTTCGCGCTGCACATCTACAACATCTGGAGCGACCCCGAAAGCGCAGCGTGGCTCCTGGCGTTCGTGGCTATCCCCGCCATTTTGATCGGCAGGGCAGCGGGCGAGCGCATCTACGCCATCGTCGCGCAGCCCTGGAGTTGGAAAGCCGTGCTGCCGCTCATGGGCAGCGTCGTCCTGTTCCCGCTGCTCACAGGCATCGTTGACCTGGCGCTGCGGCTGGGGACGCCATAGGTAGATAGTTGGTATCCAAAGGAGACTCGAAATGAAGGGTAAACTGATCGCTATTCTGATGTTCGTGTGTGCGCTGCCGCTGCTGGCGTGTGGCGCATCGGGCGCCTTCAATGTGCGTGTTGATGACCAGTATTCGTACCTGACGATCACAATGAGTGAAGCGCAAATCGCAGACATGATCGTGCCGCTGTTGGAAAACGGCGAAGACTTCCAGGTCGAAAATCCGACGATTGACCTGCGCTCCGGCGAGATTGTGGTCACGGGCAGCGTTGTGGGTGATGGTGGGCAACTGCATGCGGGCAGCCTGGCGCTGCGAGCGTGGGCAGCCAACGGGCGGCTGTATCTGGAAGTCGCACGCTTCAGCTTTGCCGGCTTCACCGCAACACAGGCAATGTTGGCAAACTTCAACGCCGAAATGGAAGCAGGCTTGGCACGCGATGCCGAAAATGCCGACAGCGAAACGCATGAGGTCGTCATCACTGATACTGAGTTCTCGATTACCTGGCGCTCTCCGCGCGAGGATTAATTACTGACATTACGCAAAACCCTCATCCCCCACCCCCTTCTCCCTTAGGGCGAAGGGGAGCAAAACGCGGCAGTGGTTTTAAGTCCCTCTCCCTCAGGGAGAGGGATTTAGGGTGAGGGTGCTGGTGCGTCAGTTGATTATTCGCTCAACGCCTGCACCATCTGGCGGAAGGCGGACTTGTAGTCGCCGCTGAAATCGTAGCGCGGGCGGCGGCGCAAAACGTCCGGCGGGGCAGCCGACGCCACCTGTGCCACAACGACCGGCTTCTTCTTCTCGCTAAAGTAGCCCCATGCCTCTGCCATACTCGGCTCGTGATGTGCAGCCGGAGACAATACCAGCACCATCTTGACGCACTCTTTCAGCGCCGGATGGACATTGCCCGCCCACTGGACATCCGGGGGGGCGATTTCGTGCAGCCAGCACGCCAGCCCAATACGCTCCAGGTCATGCGCGATCTGGCGGGCGATGATGACATCCTCCGGCGCAAAGTTGATGTAGATTGCCTGTTGTACCAATTCGGCACTGGTGTTCGTCGCGACACGCACCGCGTTCGGCTTCGACATCTGCTGATGCGCGGCACTTTTGCCCAATCGGTAGGCGGTGCTGCCGCAAATGGGGCAGGTGCCGCGTGTGGCGGGCAAGCCCTTTCGCGTCCAGACAGGCACCGGATCATCGACTTCGACGGTTTCGCGGCAGCGCACACAATACAGCGACACTGCTTCTGGTTCTTCATGAAGATCGTCGTGGTCGTGATCGTGTTCGTCTTTGTATGCCATGTCGCCACCTCGCAAAAGCACCGCACACCTGTTTCAATGATGAGCATACTGCGCTTGCACAGGCGCGTCAAATGACTCTTGGGGCGACAAATTGCTTTTGCCTCCAACACAATGCTAATCTGCTGTATGTTATAATCTTGCTTCGGATGTCCAATTCAACGCGCTTGCAAAAGCTGCGTACCAACCGAGGCACTATGTTTAAGAGTTTAGTCAATCTCGTCGCGGGAAATCCGGTCGAAAAAGCACTGCAACGTTACCGTGCAGTAGTAGACCAGATCAACGCCCACGAACCCGCTATGAAAGCGCTGAGCGATGAGCAACTGCGCGCCAAAACCGACGAATTCAAAGCGCGCCTGGCTCAAGGCGAAACGCTGACTGATCTGCTGCCGGAAGCTTTCGCTGCTGTGCGTGAGGCGTCTTCACGTACGATAGGGATGCGGCATTATGATGTGCAGCTTATCGGCGGCATGGTGCTGAATGAGGGCAAAATCGCTGAAGCGAAAACGGGCGAAGGTAAGACGTTAGTCGCGACGTTGGCGCTGTACCTGAACGCGTTGGAAGGCAAAGGCGCACACCTCGTGACACCGAACGACTACCTGAGCAAAGTCGGTGTGCAGCAGATGGGGCCGGTCTATCACTTTCTTGGCTTAAGCAGCGGCGTCATTCAAGGTTCGGCGGGCGACCCCGACAGCGGTTCGTTCATTTTCGACCCGACGTTCCCCTCTAATGATGCGCGTTTCCAGAATCTGCGCCCGGTCAAGCGGCGTGAGGTCTATGCGGCAGACATTACCTACGGCACGAACAATGAGTTCGGCTTCGACTACCTGCGCGATAACATGGTGATCGAAAAAGAGCAGTTGACACAACGCGAACTCAACTTCGCCATTGTCGATGAAGTCGATAACATTTTGATCGACGAAGCGCGTACCCCACTGATCATCAGCGGTCAGGCGGATATGCCGTCTGACCTGTATAGCAAATTCGCGCGCATTGTCCGAACGCTCAAGCGCAGCAGCGATGAAAGCATCGACAACGAAGAGCCAGATGGTGATTACGTCCACGAGATCAAGGATAAGGTGGTTTATCTGACAGATCGTGGTGTTGAGCGGGTCGAACGCGCGCTCGGTATTGACCACATCTACAGTTCCGAACACGCTGAGATGATCCCGTATCTCGATAACTCGCTGCGCGCCCACGCGCTCTATCAAAACGACAAAGAGTATATCGTTCAGGATGGCCAGGTCATCATCGTGGACGAGTTCACCGGGCGTCTGATGTACGGGCGACGCTTCTCGGAAGGTCTGCACCAGGCAATCGAAGCAAAGGAAGGCGTTGAGATTCGGCGCGAAAACTTGACGATGGCGACGATCACCTTCCAGAACTTCTTCCGTATGTACAAGAAGCTGGCAGGTATGACGGGTACGGCACTCACCGAGCAGGAAGAATTCGAGAAAATCTACAACCTGGAAGTTGTCGCCATCCCAACGCACCGCCAGATGATCCGCAAGGATTATGAAGACGTCATCTATCCGACCGAAGAAGCGAAGTTCAATGCGGTTGTCACGGAGATAAAAGAACGCCAGGCAGCCGGGCAGCCGGTGTTGGTCGGTACCGTAGCTATCGAGACGAGCGAACGCCTGAGCAAGCTGCTGACGCGCGCAGGCGTCAAGCATCAGGTGCTGAACGCCAAGCAGCACGAAAAAGAAGCGGACATCATTACGCAGGCAGGGCGTCCTGGCACGGTGACGATTGCGACTAACATGGCGGGGCGCGGCGTCGATATTCTGCTCGGTGGCAATCCTGACGGTCTGGCGCGTGAGATGCTGCGCAAGCAGGGCGTGGAAATTACGCAGGCAGCACCAGAACAGTGGGCGCAGGTGCTGGCAGAGGCAAAGGCGCAGTGCGAACGCGATAAGGCGATTGTGATAGAGCAGGGCGGCTTGTTTGTCCTCGGTACGGAACGACACGAAGCGCGGCGTATCGATAACCAGCTGCGCGGTCGTGCTGGTCGTCAGGGCGATCCAGGCGAGAGCCGTTTCTACCTGAGTTTGGAAGACGACCTGATGCGGCGCTTTGGCGGCGACCGCGTGAAGAACTTCATGAACTGGGCGAAAATCCCCGAAGACGAACCCATCGAACACAAGCTGGTGTCGCAGTCGATTGCCCAGGCGCAGGTGCGCGTTGAAGGCTATCATTTCGACATGCGCAAACGCATCCTCGAATACGATGATGTCGTCAATAAGCAGCGCGAGGTCATCTACCGCCAGCGGCGCGAACTGCTGGGCGCCGCGACGATGCACAGCGAATACCTCAAGATCATTGAAGAGATCGTCGGCGAACTACTGGATGAGCATTGCCCGGATGGTTTGCATCCCGACGATTGGGACTACGAAGCGCTCTATCGCGACCTGCTCAAGATCTACCGCGTTCCGCCGGACATCACGGTTGAAACGATGCAAGGCAAGGACATTGATGAACTCGAAAAGATGATCCTCGATGGTGCTGAGGTGGCATACGAACAGCGCAAGAAGGAACTGGGCGAGGAGATCATGCCACGCCTGGAACGCTTCGCCATGCTTAACAGCATTGACTATCATTGGCGGCGGCATCTGACTGATCTCGACATTGTGCGCGAAGGCATCGGCTTGCAGGCGATTGCCCAGAAAGACCCGCTGGTGCAGTACAAGATCGAAGCGTTCGAGATGTTCGGCGGCTTGCAGGACTCGGTGCGTAAGCAGGCGGCGCGTGACCTGTTCTATATGCCCGTCGCTGTCAATGCGCCCACGCCGCAGGTGCAAATCCGTATGCCGAAAGTGCAGCAGGTGCAGGCGGTGCGCCCCGGCGCGACTCAGCCTGCCAAGCCGCAGCCGGTGCGCAACGCCACCAAGGCACTAGGGCGTAACGATCCGTGTTGGTGCGGGAGCGGCAAGAAGTACAAGAACTGCCACATGCGGCAAGATCAGGCGTAGCTTATGCGCGAAGAAGACCAGTTCCTGCAAACTGCCGACCCGGACCTGATCGACTTTTTGCGCGATCAGGTGCGGAGTCTGATTGATTGGGATGTGTTGCAGTTTTTCCATCACAATCCGCATACGGTCGAGCCTGCCGTGCTTATCGCGCGTTCCCTCGGTCGTGAAGAAGCGGTCGTCAGTGCGGCGTTGGATCGACTGGCTGAACGCGACCTGCTGCTGCTGCGCACGTCAGGCAGCGTCCGCGTCTACCAGCTGACCCATGATACGAGACTGCGTGACGACCTCGAACGCTTTATGCGCGCCTGTGATGACCCGCAGTTTCGGCGTGGTGCAACTCAGTTCCTGCTGGGCACGGTCAGCGGAGGGCGCTAAACGTCATGAACGCCGCCGGATGGAGCCAGTTGTTTCTGCTCTATAGCTGGTTTGGGCTGGCGGCGCTTATCCTGTTCCTGACGTTGATCGCACGCTTCTACCGACAGTTTTCCGGTGAGTGGACGGGTTCGCGCTTCTTTGTTGTTCCGCTGATCGGCTTTGGAATTGTCGCAGTGCGTTATGCCAGTATCGACCGCATCAACGGCGATTTGCCTGCTGACTTGCTGGCGGGTGTGTCCGGGCTTATCCTGCTGGTGTTATGTGCGCGGTTGTATCGCCAGATGACGGCTGGCAGGCGGAGCGTCAAATGATCATTGATGCGTCCACCTTTTTTGCTACGCTTGGACCCGCAGGTGTCGCTGTTGCGCTGGTTGTCCTTGGGCTGTTGAGCAGGCGGCTTGGGGCAACCACGCGCACAGGCGCGCACTATGGCTGGTTCTTCTTCTCTGCTGCTTTGATGACGATGAGCGCGGGGGCACGCGTGGCAGGGATGTGGACCAGTGCGGACAATCTGGCGAACGAGCCAATCTGGGTGCTGCTGTATAACGGACTGCCCGCGCTGGCGATCACCATTGCGGTGTTTACTGCGTGGCATTACTGGAGCTGGCTGCTAGCGGAAAGAAGTTAACTTTTATGCTGACGATTGGCGATATTCGCGTTCATTTGATCAACGACTGTGACATTATGGTCGATCCAGGCGGGGCGTTCGGACTCGTGCCGCGTGCGTTGTGGAGTGCCCTGCTGCCGCCAGATGCCGAGCATCTTGTGCCGATGACGCAAACCTGCGCGCTCATCCAACTGCCCAACGGTATGAACATCCTGTGCGATACCGGCTATGGCACGAAACTGCCGGAGAAGACACAAGCGTTCCTACGCCTCAAGCGTCCGAACGGTTCACTGGTGGATGGGCTGGCACGGGCAGGCTTGCAGCCGTCGGATATCCATCTCGTCATCAACACGCATCTGCACAACGATCACTGTGGCGGCAATACTTATCTCGATAGTGACGGCAGCATCCAGCCGACGTTCCCAAACGCGCGGCACGTTGTCCAGCGCCGCGAATATGACGACGCCACACACCCCAATGAGCGGACGCGCGCCACCTATATCACGGAGAATTACGTGCCGCTGCTGGAAAATGGACAGTTACAATTGCTCGATGGCGATACGGAACTGGCAGTCGGGGTACGTGGCGTCGTCACGCCGGGGCATACGCCCGGACACATGAGTGTGATGATCGAAAGCGGCGGGCAGTACGGAATGTTCGTCTGCGATCTCGCCAGTTATGCGATCCACTTTGAACGATTGGGCTGGATGACGGGCTATGATGTCGAACCGCTGGTGACGCTGGAGAGCAAGCGCCGCTGGCAGGTATGGGCGTTGGAAACGAACGCGCTGCTGATATTTTGTCACGATTCGCAGCGCCATGCCGGCTGGTATGTGCATGTCGAGCATGACAAGGCGAGCGTGCTTTCAATCAATGAAGGATTTGTATAATGCGCTTTACTGTTCGTGACATGCAAAAAATGAAGGATGATGGCGTTCTGATCCCAATGCTGACCGCTTACGATGTGACAAGCGCGCGGCTGGCAGAGGTGGCGGGGGTCCCGGTTATTCTGGTGGGTGACTCGCTGGGGATGGTCATCCAGGGGCATGACAACCCGGTCGCTGTCACGCTCGACCACATGATTTACCATGCGCAAATCGTGACGCGCGTCACCGAAAAGGCGCTGATTATCGGCGATATGCCGTTCATGAGTTACAACGTCAGCCCCGAACAAGCGCTCGCCAACTGCGCCCGCATGATGCAGGAAGGTGGCGTCGGCGCAGTCAAAATGGAAGGCGGGGCGTACCTCGCGCCGACCATTCGCCGCATCGTCGAGGTCGGTATTCCTGTCATCGCCCATATCGGGTTGCAGCCGCAGAGCTACTTTAAGGTCGGTGGGATGCGGGCGCAGGGACGCGACGCCGATAGTGCCCGTCACTTGCTGGAAGATGCTGAAGCGGTGCAGGACGCCGGTGCATCTATGATGATCATCGAGTCCGTGCCTGCGGAACTGGGTGCGCTCATCACCGAACGGATGCACATCCCGACGATTGGTATCGGTGCTGGTCCCGGTTGCGATGGTCAGGTGCAGGTCTTCCATGATCTGGTGGGGTTATTCGAGGATTTTATCCCGCGCCACACCCGCCATTACGTTGAAGGAGCGCAAGTTTTCAAGTCTGCAATCGCGAGTTACGTGCAGGATGTACAGGCGCGCAGCTTCCCGACGGGCGATCATGCCTTTCATCTTAAGCCGGACGT
Organism: Chloroflexota bacterium; assembly: GCA_033763755.1. Taxonomy (GTDB): domain Bacteria; phylum Chloroflexota; class Anaerolineae; order Aggregatilineales; family Phototrophicaceae; genus Flexifilum. The sequence continues at coordinate 25,242 of JANRJX010000048.1, read as the reverse complement.
GCTTGCCGCTCTCGAAGACCATCACGGCGTAGACGACAACGATTGACCCTGGCATTCTTCGCGCTCTGGCGTTTCAAACTTGTTAAATCGCCAGGGCACGAAGGATACCCAGATCGTAGATCAGACGCTGTAGGGCAGGGGACTGCCCGTGACGCCTGCGATGAGATTGTCCGCCGCAATCAGCGCCATGCGCTCGCGCGTCTGGTGGGTGGCGCTGCCGATATGTGGCAGTACCAGCACATTGTTCAACATTAGCAGCGGGTCATCGTCGTGCATGGGTTCCGGGTCAGTCACATCCAGTGCAGCGCCGCCGATCATGCCGGTCGTTAAAGCGGTGTAGAGCGCTGACTGATCGACCACTCTGCCACGAGAGGTATTGATGAGAATCGCGTTCGGCTTCATCAGAGCCAGCGTGTCGAGGTTGATCAGATGCAGCGTCGCCTGATTGAGCGGCGTGTGCAGCGAAACGAAATCTGCGGTCTTCAACAGCGTCGTCAGATCGCACAGCGTTGCGCCCTGGGCGGCGGCGGCGTCTGCGGTCAGCGATGGGCTGTAAGCGAGAATGATCATGCCAAAGGCGCGTGCGCGCTGCGCGACTGCTTGCCCGATGCGTCCAAAGCCAACGATACCCAGTGATGCACCTGCCAGATCGCGACCGAGCAGTTGTTCGGGATGCCATGTGCGCCACTCGCCACTGCGCACATAATCAATGCTTTCGGGGATGCGCCGCGCAGCCGCCAGCAGCAGCGCCATCGTCAGATCAGCAGTCGCGTCAGTCAGTACGCCGGGCGTATTCCCGACCGCAATCCCGCGCGCCTTTGCCGTTGCAACGTCAATATTGTTGTAGCCTACCGCCATGTTGCTGATGACTTTGAGTGGTGCGCCAGCGGCATGGATGATGTTTGCGTCAATGCGGTCAGTAATCATGGAGAGGACGCCATCTACGCCTTGAACGCGGTCGGCAAGTATGGCGTTCGGCGGCGGCATTTCGCCATCCCAGAGATCGACCTGGCAAACTTCGGAAATCCGTTTAAGTGCAGACTGCGCGATTGTGCGCGTGATAAAGACTCTCGGTTGCATGGGGTTTCTCTTTTCTGAGACAACAAGATCCTATCATGAACAGCCCTCCTGAAACTTGAGGCTTATCACTGTTTTCCAAATTGAAACATGCTTGCAGTGCGACTGTGAAAACGTGTACAATCAGTTTCAATCAAATGGTTCTAACGGAGAGACCTCTATGTCCTCTTTGCTGCTCAAGCGGCTGCTGATCTGGATTGTGTCGATGGCGCTCGGTTTTGCGATTGCCGCCGCGTTCGTTACGCTGGTGCTGCCCTGGATGGGTCCGAACAATGGCAACCCGATCAGCCTGCAAAAGTACGGCACACTGTATTATATCGTCACTGCGGTGCCGCTCGGTCTGGTGTTTGTGGTGTGGCTGGACAAGTTCCTGAACACGCGCATCCTGCCAGATTAAGCAATATTTCACATCCTTTCATTTGCGCGCGATGATGCGGTATAGTCATATCGCGTTTTCAATTGCGACATGAGGCATGCCAACTGCGTTTTCCAACAAAACGCAGTTTGCTGTTTATGTCCCTGTGCAACATGAGGGAAAGCCATGGCAGTCGAAAATCTGATCGGGCGCACGCTTGGTCGCTTTGAGGTGCGCGAACTGATCGGTGTTGGCGGGATGGGGACGGTCTATCGTGCTTATCAGACCAACCTGAAGCGCGAAGTTGCACTCAAGCTGCTGCCGCCATCGCTGACACAAGGCTCAGATTACCAGGCGCGTTTTGACAAAGAAGTTGAGATTGCCGCCTCCCTCGAACATGCCCACATCGTCCCAATTTATGATCACGGCGTCGAAAGCGGCATCAGCTATGTCGCCATGCGTCTGTTGACGGGCGGCACGCTCGGTGAGCGTATTCAGAATCAGGGCAAGCCGCCAACCGTTCACGAAATCGGGCAAATGCTGCGCCAGCTTGCCAGCGCGCTCGATTATGCCCACAGCAAGGGCATCATTCACCGCGACATCAAGACCAATAACGTCATGTTTGACGATCAGGGCAGCAGCTATCTGGTCGATTTTGGCATTGCAAAGCTGTTAAGCGAAACCAACGGCTTGACCAGCAGCAGCGTAATGATCGGCACGCCTTATTACATGTCGCCCGAACAGTGGCGCGGGGAAACGGTCTCGCCCGCCAGTGACCAGTACGCGCTGGCGGTGCTGGCATATGTGGCACTGAGCGGAGTCATGCCGTTTGATGCCCCCACGCCATATGTGTTGATGACCAAGCATCTGACGGAAATGCCGACCCCGCTGCACACCAAGCGCAGCGATATACCGCCAACGGTGACACAGGTCATTGACAGGGCGCTGGCGAAGGACCCAACAGGGCGGTTTGAAACCGTTCGTGAGTTTTCGGGGGCGTTCGAGGAGGCGATCCGCGAACTGCCGAAAGAGAATACGCAGTTTCTGACGCGCACACTGCCAAAGAAGCAATTTGCGACCACAACCCCAGCCGCCGTACAAACGGTCGTCGAGCCAACCCCCGCGCCAATGCTACCTCCGGCGGCGCCGCCCCCGGTCAGTGCTGCCACACTCGAAAATGGCGCACCCGCGCCGCGTAATCCTGCGCTGGAGGGCAAATCGCGCGGGCGCATGCCGCTGTTTGCCGCGCTCGCAGCGCTGTTGATACTCGGCATTGTGGGAGCGTTTGCGCTGAGCAGCGGTAGTTTGAACAGTTTTGGCGCGGGACCCACGTTGGTCGGTGGCGGCAGGGGGCAGATCGCGTTCCATTCGTTTCGTGATGGCGAAACAGCAGAGATTTACATGATGGGCATGGACGGCGAAAACGAAACCCGCGTGACCGTCAACAATTACAACGACTGGGGTCCGATCTGGTCACCCAACGGCCTCACCCTGCTGTACGTCAACGATCGTGACAGCACGCAGGAAATCTATCAGACTGAGGTGTTCGTCATGGACGCTGACGGGCATAACGAGCGTCGCCTGACGACGAATGTCGTCTTTGACTACGATAAGGCGTGGTCCCCTGATGGGCGCCGCGTTGTCTTCGTCAGCCTGCGCGAAGGCAACCCGGAAATCTATACGATGAATGCCACCGATGGGCAGGATGTCCGCCGCCTGACGATCAACACTGACGATGAGTATCAGCCGTCCTGGTCGCCGCGTGGTGACTTGATTGCCTTCTATTCCTTCCGCGATGGCAATGCCGAAATCTTCACGATGAACAGCTTCACAGGGGCGAACCAGGAACGCCTGACCTCGAATAACTTCGATGACAAGACGCCTGTCTGGTCGCCCGATGGGTCAATGCTGGCATTTGTGACCAGCCGCGACGGTAACAACGAAATCTACATCATGAACGCCGACGGCACGAACCAGCGCCGCCTGACCGTGAACGACGCGGATGATGACCGCCCGGCGTGGTCGCCGGACGGCAGGTGGATCGTCTTCCAGTCCAATCGCGAAGGTGAGCAGTACGATATTTACCTGATGGACATCAATGGTGATAATCTCTTACGCCTGACGGATGATCCGGCAAATGACCAGGAACCCAGCTGGCGACCGTAAGGTTGCCAGCTCATTGTGTCTAGTTTTGTGAGGGAATTAAACTTATGTTTGGAGATGTTTCTGCACGTTACCAACCACTGACGGTCGAAACTGTGCCTGATTATGTGCGTTCACGACCAGAACTCACTGCCATCTTTCGTAACGACCCGATTGAGGCAGTCGAAGTCGGGGATGGCAACCTCAATCTCGTTTTCAAAGTCTACACAGTCGGAGATCACACTCGTACAGCAGTGCTGAAACAAGCGCTGCCGTATGTGCGGCTGGTCGGCGATAGCTGGCCGCTGCCGCCGGACCGCGCTCGCATCGAAGCACAAGCGCTGGCAATCCACGCCCGCCTGTGTCCAGAGTATACGCCGCACGTCTACTTTTATGATGCGGAGATGTACCTGATCGCGATGGTAAATCTCGACCGCCACATCATCATGCGCAAGGGCTTGATCCAGGGCATCACGTATCCGAAGTTTGCCGAACATATCGGTATGTTTATGGCGCGCACGCTGGCGCATACGTCTGATCTGGTGCTGGATTACCGGACAAAGAAGCTCGAAGTTGCGCGCTTCATCAACCCCGAACTGTGCAAGATCACCGAAGACCTGATCTTTACAGAGCCATATCGTGTTGCGGAACGCAACCGCTTCCACGCCGAGCTTGAGCCACAGGTGCTGGCATTGCAGGCGGACGAGCCACTGCGGGTTGAAGTCGCGCTGATGAAAGAGAAGTTCATGACGCAGGCGCAGGCGCTTGTACACGGCGACCTGCACACAGGCAGCATCATGGTCAATCAGGATGAGACCGTCGTGATCGACCCAGAGTTTGCGTTCTACGGACCGATGGGGTTCGATATTGGCGCGGTCATCGGCAACCTGCTGCTGAGTTATGCATCGCATGAAGTTCGGACGAAAGACGAGACGCAGCGCGCCGCCTTCCGCAAGTACCTGACCGATACCATCGTTAACTTGTGGCATGTCTTCGTTCGGGAATTTCAGCCTGTGTGGGACACGGCAGATGCTATCGGTATGCCGAAGGGCTACCAGGATGACTACATGCACCGGCTGCTGCAAGACGCGGCTGGCTTCGGCGCATGCAAGATGATGCGGCGGGTGATTGGGCTGGCGGGCGTAGAGGATATACGCGGCATTGAGGATGTGCATGAGCGCGCTATTGCGGGCAGCCTGGCGCTTAATATCGCCGTGCCGCTGCTCAAACAGCGCGGGCAGATCACGCACATTGAGGAGATCATCGAACTGGCGATTGCGCAGCGCCCGACCTATCCGTTTAATGGTTAAGGTGTTCCAGAGTCGGACGTGTCGTTGCACGTCCCTACTCTACAGGAGACATTAAATGTCCTATCCTCTCGTCACTACTGATTGGCTGACGCAGCGTATCGACGACCGCAACATTCGTATCGTCGATATTCGCGGGCATGTCCTCCCTGCGAGCGCGCCGCTGCCCCACTATTACAACCATCATGCTGACTACCTCGAAGCGCACATACCCGGTGCAGTCTTTATCGACTGGGTGCATGAGATTACCGACCCGGCTGACCCGCGCCATGCACAGATCGCGCCGCCGGAACGCTACGCAGCCGTGATGCGGCGCAACGGCGTGAGTGATGACACGTTCGTCGTCGCCTACGATGATGCGGGCGGCATGTTTGCGGCGCGGTTGTGGTGGTCGCTGCTGTACTATGGTCACGAACATGCAGCCGTGCTGATCGATGGCTGGCAAAGGTGGGTAGCACAAGGGCTGCCGACAGACTCGACCATCCCGAACTATCCAGAAGGCAGCTTTCAAGCGCGACCGCAGCCCCACCTGCGCCTGACTGCGGAGGATGTGCTGGCGGGTGTTGGACATCTGAATTTGCTGGATGTGCGCACGCCTGATGAATTTGCCGGCAGCGCATCGCGCACTTCCCGCAAAGGACACATCCCGACGGCGCTGAATCTGCCGCGCGCTGAATTGCTCGATGCGCAGGGGGTCATGCTCGCACCTGACCTGCTGCGCGCGAAATTTGAGGCAGCAGGTGTCCATGACGACGGCAGCAACACGGTGACATACTGCAACGGCGGCGTGTCTGCCAGCTTCGCCTTGCTGGCAATGCGCGCCGCCGGATACAAGGGCGGGGCGGTTTATGATGGCAGTTGGAAAGACTGGAGCAGCGACCCCGACAAGCCTGTGGAGTCAGAGCAACCAACTATAAGCCAACCCTGAACAAACCCTACGCTTGCCCTACGCTGTACGCCACCATAGAAATATTCACGAATTTAAGGTAGTCTAGGCGCGTTTTTGCGGGTAATCCCGCACATCTGTCGTTCAAAAAGCAGAATACGGCAAAGAGGTCTACAGGTATGCAATCGACAGTCCAATTGAATAAACGCACCTGGCAATGGGCGGCACTGTTTGTGCTGCTTGCCGCGCTCTTCATCGTGCAAATCAGCACGACCCCGCGCGCTGCTGCTCAGGACGTTACTCCCACCCCCGCTGATCCTATTTGGAATGCTTTCAGCGCCGCCCGTGCCGCACTCGAAGAGAAGTACTCCGTTGATCTAACGACTGTGCGTCGCTGGGATTGGGAACAGGCAGAATTTCCACAGGGTATTACAAGCTGTGTCGATAACCCGGAAGAACCGCTCCAGCTCTATTTCGGCTGGCGTTTTCTCATCACCGATTTGTTCAATCGCAACTACGAAGCACGCACCAGCTTTGACCGCACCATCGTCATCGCCTGTGACCGCGTAGAAGCAGCCGCCGCTGCGCCGACTGCTGTGCCGGGCGCGCCCGATGGCAGCTTGCCGCCGCCTGTAGCTGGCTCCGGTGCGACGGGCAGCTTTGAGCTTGGCGGTCATGTCCTCGAACTGAATGCTGGTACGGTCGGCGCAATGCGTACAAGCGGCATGACGTGGGTCAAGAAGCAGCTGCGTTACAACCTGGGCGACACCGCCGAAGGCAGTGCCGCACCGGGCTTCATCGCCGCCGCGCGTGCCAATGGCTTCCGTATCCTGCTCGGCGTTGTCGGCAACCCCGCGCAGATGGGCGACTTCAACAACTACATCAACCAGTACGCGCAGTTTGTTGCAGGCGTGGCACGGCTGGGCGCAGACGCGATTGAAGTCTGGAACGAACCCAACATTGACCGCGAATGGCCCGCCGGGCAGATCAGCGGTGCGAACTACACGCGCCTGCTCGCTCCGGCATACAACGCCATCAAGAGCGCCAACGCCAACACTATCGTTATCAGCGGCGCACCCGCACCGACGGGCTTCTTTGGCACGGCCGGCTGCACGGCGCAGGGCTGCAACGATGACACGTTCATGCAGGCAATGGCAGCAGCGGGTGCAGCACAGTACTTCGATTGCATCGGCTTGCACTACAACGAAGGTATCGTTGCGCCTGGTCAAGGCACAGGCGACCCGCGCGATAACTACCCGACACGCTATTTCGGCTCGATGCTCAATCGTGGTCTTAGTCCGTTCGCGGGTAAACCTGCCTGCTGGACAGAGCTTGGCTACCTGACACCCGAAGGGTATGGAACTCCGCTACCCGCCAGCTTCGCCTGGGCACAGAATACCAGCGTTGCCGAGCATACAGCCTGGCTTGCTGACGCTGCCCGGTTGTCCGCGCAAAGCGGTCGCGTGCGCATGATGATCGTTTGGAACGTGGATTTCCCGTTCTACACGGCGACCGACCCGATGGGTGGTTACGCGATGATCCGGCCCGGCGGCGCTTGCCCGGCGTGTGACGCGCTCGGCATCGTCATGCGGCGCTAGGGCGAAAATCGCTTAGTCAGTAAATAAAAAGCCTGTTCAAGCGGCTGGAAGAGAAGAGGATAGAGAAGTTGATTGACTCTCTATCCTCTTTCTCTCTAACCTCTTGAACAAGCACTATTCCTGGTGACCGACGGCTTTAGTTTTCCTCGTCCGCTGCCACACTGTAGCCCAATCGCCCCATCAGCTTTGGATCGCTGCGCCAGTCCTTCAACACTTTGACGTGTAGTTCCAGATGCACGGGCGAGTCCATGATCTCGCGCAGTTCCAGCCGCGCTTCTGTGCCAATGCGCTTGATCATCTCGCCGCCTTTGCCAATGATGATCCCCTTCTGGCTGTCGCGCTCGACATATAGCACTGCGCTAATTTCCGCGCGCCCGTCCACATTGTCGCGGAAGCTGTCGATTTCGACGGCTACCGCGTGCGGGATTTCCTGCTCGGTGTGCAGCATGATCTTCTCGCGGATGATTTCGGCGGCGATGAAACGCATGTTCGCTTCGCTTACCTGGTCGGCAGGGTAGTAACGGGGACCCAGTGGCACACGCGCCAGCAAATCCTTGACCACCTCATCTACGCCTTCCCCCGTCAGGGCGCTCACCAGAAACGCGCGGTCATACTGCACGAGTGCGGAATGCGCAGCGATGTTCGGCAAGCGCGCCGCGTTGCTGACAATATCGATCTTGTTCAGTACCAGCACAACGGGCTTATCGCCCCGCAGCCGCGTCACCGTCTCAGTGATATGCTCGTCGGCGCGCTCCGGCGGCTGCGATACGTCCTGCAACAGGAGGATTACGTCGGCGTCGCTGAACGCTTGCTCGGCGATTTTGACCATGTATTCGCCGAGTTTGTGGCGCGGCAGGTGCAGCCCCGGTGTATCGACAAAGAGCAGCTGCGCCTTTTCGTCGGTCAGGATACCGAGCTGCTGCTTGCGGGTCGTTTGCGGCTTGGGCGAAACCGCTGCGATCTTTTGTCCCAGGATGCGGTTGATGAGTGTCGATTTACCGACGTTGGGACGACCGACTACTGCAATCACACCAGAGCGATGATCGGCAGGCACATCATCAAACACGCTGTCAAGTTCAGGGTCAGGGGTTGGACTATCCATTACTACCACTCAGTATCAAATGAGAATTAGTGCAGCATCATATCACAGAGGCAGGAACATTTCTCCTGGCGATTGGCGACAAAACGCCAGGACACCCCGAACGCCACGAAAACCATAGCGGTATTGGCGCACTTTGCGTCCTGGCGTTTAGTCAAGATAAATTGCTGGACTGCCAGTCTGCCAGCGTGTCGTAGTGGGGTAGATAATCGAGCAGGCGCGCGGTGATGCCGTCGGTTGTGCCGATGAGCGCCACAGGGCTGGCGATGGGCAGCGTCGCGGCTGCGTCTGTGTACAGGTGCGGCTGCGGCGGCAGTGCTATATCAAGCTGGCGCACCCACATCTGTTCATCCTGTCCGTTTTCGCGATAGCCGAAGACTTCCGCGCGTGGATACAGATTGCTGTGTTTGAGCAGAAACTCCCAGGCTTCTTCGCCCGTGTAGAATGTGCCGTAATCGACCGCCACCAGCCCCGGCACAATTGACAGCCAGTGCTTGCCATGAATGCGCACGCCGTAGCGCACGACGAATGTGCCGCTGGCGGTGACGTCAGCACCCGGTAACGCTGTTGTCGCAAGCAGGTAATCTTCCCCCACTCGCAGTACGACACCTGTAAAGCTGTCGGCAATCGGGTTGCGTTCGGGAATAACCGGCATCAGTGGTGCGCTGGCTCAATCGCCTTGTCCGTCGTTCCGGGCAGGACTTCCTGATCGGCATGATGGGTGTCATGTCCGTGACCATGCCCGTCATCCAGCGGGATGTTGATGTCGTCAATGTGCAGGTCAGGGCGTGTGACCGCGAACCAGCCGATGAAGCCGCTGATCATCAGCGCGATGCCGAGGATAAAAAACAAGCCGATGGCGTTGGTATCAGCGTTCGCTCCGGCAACAACGCCGTAGCCGAGCGCCAGTATCATCAGAATGACGCCGCTGCCAGCGAGCATTGCTAAGCCGAACGTCATTGGGTTGTCAGTTTTGAAGCGCGAGGTATTCACAGTGGGCTGCTCCTGGGCAGATCATTCACATACACGATGTTATGATTCTGCCCTTGTCTACCCCGCGCGTCAAGCATCACTCAGCGGTTTCTTCATTCTTGCGCTTTTGCGCCTGAATAAACGGCGACAGATCGCGGCCATCGCGGTAGCGTGTGCCATCCGGCAGCAGGGCATCTTCAAAGTTGGCATTATCGATTTTCGCCTCACTCATCGTCGCCCCGCGCAAATCTGCGTCTTCCAGGTTTGCACTGGACAGGTCGGCACCCGTTAGATCTGCGCCGTTCAGTTTTGCGTCTTGCAGATTGGCATCCAGCAAATTAGCGCCGATGAGTCGGGCGTTCTCCAGTCGTGCATCTTCCAGATTAGCGCCGCGCATGTTCGCGCCTTCCAACAGGCAGCCGTTCAAGCGCGCATCTTCCAGATTGGTATCGTAGAAGTTCGCACCTGTCAGCACCGCGCCATCCAGCAGGGCGTTTTCAAGGTTGGCATTGCGGAAGTTCGCACCTTCGCCCTGTGCCCCGCTCAAGTTGGCATCTTCCAGATTAGCGTCGTGGAAGTTTGCCCCGGTGATGTTTGCGCCGCTCAGGTTGGCATTGTCGAGATGTGCGTCCTGAAAGTTCGCACCCATCAGGTTCGCGCCGCTCAGGTTCGCCCCTTCGAGGTTGGCACCACCTACATCGATCCCCGACAGATCACGTCCCGCGAGATTGGCGTTTTCCAGCATTGCATCGCGCATGGACGGGCGGTTACGCAGGTCGATGATCTCCACATCGACATTGGTCAAGGCGCGTTTGAGCGTGCCGCGCGTCAGATTGATGATCTGCTCGCTCAGGTCGCGCCCGAAGCCACGCCAGTCCGGGGGTGTTGGCGGCGTGGGAGGTTCTGGCGGGCGCGGCGGTTGTGGCTCACTGCGTGTAATGCTGACCAGGTAGACGCTTAACTGGCGCACGGCGAACAACACCTGATTGGTCAACGCGCTGTCATCGGCGTTCGGGTCGGCGTCCAGTCGCAGCGTCTCCGTCACATAGAAGTCGTCGGGCAGCAGTTCCGCGACTTTGCCGTGCAACCCCTGATAGCTCCTGAGCGCCATTTTGCCAGCCCCTGCATATGTGCCGTCCTGCGACGCCTCTAGTGATTGCATCAACGCCTTCAGCGCCTGCATGTACTGGCGCAGCTTCGCCAGTTGTGACTCGTCCATTCTGTCCTCCTGTAGTTCACTCTACATGGTATCAGTGTTTAGCTTTGCTATTTTCTGATACTTAATCGCTAGTTCCGCCTTCTTCGATTGCGCTGATGGTTGCACGCGGCAGCATCCGTCGTAACGACTGCTTGGCGTTGAAGAGTCGGCTCTTCACTGTGCCAATACTCACGCCCATGATTTCGGCAATCTCGGCATAACTCATCCCGTCCTCGGCATACAGGGTCAATGTCTGGCGCTGCAACTCTGGCAATCGCGCCATCGCGTCTGATACTTCGAGTTGTAGCAGCAGCCAATGTGCCGCGTCGTCAGGCGCTACGTCCTGCGTGCTCTGGGTGAACGACACGCGCACGCTTAAAGGCTGCTCGTCGTCTTCCATCGCGACCTGCTCGTAACGTCCGCTGCGGCGCAGGCGGTCGTAGCAGCGGTTGCGCGCCACACGATACACATACGGGCGCAGCTTTTCCGGCGGGTTGATGTCATCCAGATGCAGATAGAGCGTCATCAGCGTATCCTGCACGACATCCTCGGCATCCTGCGCATCGCCTAGCAACCGGAAGACAAAGCGTGTGAGCGGCGGCGCAAGCTGATCGTGCAGCAGCGCAAAGGCTTCATGATCGCCCGCTTGCGCCAATGCCAGCACATGATATGCTTCCGCTTCGTCCACGTCTCTTGCTCCCTTCTAAAAGGCAATACGAAGGGCAGCAGCAAAGTGTTCAAAAGTCGCGATAAGGATTCTTGCAACCATGAGAGTACAGCAGATCTACCTGATTCGGCACGGTGAAACCGCCTGGAATGTGGATGGACGCTGGCAGGGGCAACTCGATGTTCCGCTGAGCGAACGCGGTATTCAGCAGGCAAAGGCGCTGGGCGCGTACCTGCGTGGGCGACCGCTGACACATGTCTACGCCAGCGATCTTAAGCGCGCTCATGTCACCGCAGAACTGATCGCCGACGCGGTTGGCGCACAAGTTGTAACGGATGTGCGCCTGCGCGAGATGCATCTGGGTGTGTTGCAGGGGCTAACCAAGCCGGAAATCGAACGCCGTTATCCCCATGAACTGAAGGGGATGCACGATAACTGGCTGGAGCATCAGGTGGAACAGGGAGAGTCTCGGCGGATGGTGCAGGCGCGTGCAATGGCGGTGTTAGACGAAGCGGCGGCGCAGCATCCGGCGTCCGAGGTGGCATTGGTGGCGCATGGGGGCGTTATTCGTGTCATGATGCAGCGCTTGTTCGGCGCGGTCTTTGAAGCGATGCATAAGCCGATTGAGAACACATCGCTCACTACGCTGGCGTTAAAGAACGGCAAGTGGGAAATCGTCACGTTTGCCGAGACACCGCATCTTGCGCCGCATGTGCCGCCCACGCAGCCGGGCGAGGCGCAGTGATGCCCCTAGCCGATGGGCAGCAGCACCGTTACTTTCGTGCCTTGCTGTGGCACGCTGTCAATACTCATCGCTCCGTCAAACAGCTCTGTGAGCCGTTTGACGATGATCAATCCCAGACCGCTGCCCTGCTGTTCGCGCAGTTTACGCTCGAACTGGTTGTACGCACCAATGTCGTCGATCTGCTGCTGTGTCATGCCAAGTCCCCGATCGCTGACACTCAGGACATAGTGATCCCCTTGGATCTCGCCCGTTACGGTGATGGGGCTGCCAACGTCTGAGAACTTGCAGGCATTATCAAGCAGCTCTTCAATCACTTTTTTGATGTATTCACTGGACATGCGAATGCTGTTGACAGGAGCCAACGTGATGGTGGTATTGTTCTGGCGCGGTTCAATCGGCGGATGCGGTTTACTCAGATGAAACTTTGCCTGCTCCTCAATAATCAAATGAGCGTTTGCACTCGTTTCCTGTCGCAAAATGTTTCGCTGCTCAGGATTAACGCAGGCAACTTCCAACTGTGCGTAAATCAGGTAATTTTCGACCAGCCGATACAGGCGTGTTGCGGCGTTGTTGATGTACTTCGCCATATCCGCGATGCGGGGCGGTTCCAGCGTTTTAGCGTCGTAAACCAGCAAATCTGAAAAACCCATAATCACGTTCAAGGGGGTTCGCAGTTCATGCGGCAGAGCGAGGATGATATTTTGGCGCAATTCCTCAATGCGCTTTTCCGCTTTTTCATGGATCTTCACACGCTTTTCAAGCCGCGTCTGTACTGTCTTAATCAGCTCCTGCGCGGTAAATGGTTTGGTCACATAATCGTCTGCACCCAGTTCCATGCCTGCCCGCATATCGGGGCGGTCGGTGCGCGCTGTCAGAAAGATGAAGGGAATCGTAGCGGTAGCCGGGTTGCTGCGCAGCGCTTCCAGTACGCCAAAACCGTCCAGAACGGGCATCATAATGTCGCAAATAATGAGATCAGGCTGGTATGCGAGTGCCATTTCGACGCCCACAGCACCATTTTCCGCGCCTTTTACGTCGAATCCCTCATAACCGAGCATTTCGACAATGTCACGGCGCAATGCCTGAGCGTCTTCTACCACCAGAATCTTTTTCATTCCTGCCGTGCTCCCGTTGTGCCGTTTGAGCCGTCTACAATGTGTGTTAGCAGCTTGAGCCGTTTACCCAAACATCATACAAGAAATGTCCGCCGAAAAGCGTAAAACTTATTCGTTAATCCTATAGACGTGCCAAACGCCGCAACTCGGGCGACCACCAGGCAACCGCCAACACGACCAGCAGCGTTCCAATGCCACCAAAGACGACGGCGCCAACCGGACCAAGCAACCAGGCAGCAACGCCGCTTTCAAATCCGCCAAGCTCGTTGGACGCACCGATGAAAATACTGTTGACCGCGCTCACACGCCCGCGCATCTCGTCCGGTGTCTGCGTCAACAGCAATGTACCGCGAATGACGACACTGACGCCATCCAGCCCGCCGAGCAGCACGAGCATGGCAAACGACAGCCAGAAATTCGTTGAGATGCCAAAAACAATGGTTGCTAGTCCAAAGCCCGCCACCACCCAGAGCAGCGTTTGCCCGGCGCGTTGGAACGGTGGCATATTGGCGATGGCGAGCGATGCGACAATTGCACCGATGGAGGGTCCGGCGCGCAGCCAGCCCAAGCCAACCGCATCCACGCGCAGGATGTCTTCGGCAAAGATCGGCAGCAGGAAGACCGCGCCGCCCAGCAGTACCGCGAACATATCGAGCGTGATTGCGGACAGGATCAAGCGGTTGCTGCGCAGGAAGCGTATGCCTGTCCGCAATGCCTGCGCGGGCGTTTCTGCCTGCTCGCTAAAGGTTTGCGGGGCGGGGCGGACGAAGAGCATGAGCAGTGCGTAGAAGAGGAAGCCTCCTGTCGCCAGCAAGTAGACAGGCGTAGCGCTGTTCGTCGCAGCGATGATCGCACCGCCGAGCGCGGGACCCGTGATTGACGCCAGTTGCCACGAGCTGCTACTCCAGGTGGTGGCGTTGCGATACAAGGGCGGCGGAACCAACAGGGGAATGAGCGCCCCGTCGGCAGGTCCCCAGAATGCCTGTGCGACACCCATCAGCGCCAGCGCAAAATAGACCAGCACGAGCGCACCTTGCGCTGCCGAGACGATGCCAAGTATCAAGACTGCTGCTGCCATCACCAGCAGGCTGAGCAGTAGCACGCGCTTGCGGTTGTAGCGGTCAACGATGTAGCCAGCGGGCAGCGCGAGCAGAAACACCGGAATGATCTGCACCAGCCCGATCAAGCCCAGTGCTAGTGCATCACCTGTGCGCTGGTAGAGTTCCCACCCAATCGCCACCTGTACCATCAACTCGCCCAGAATGGCGATAAAGCGTCCAATCACACGCAGTCGGAAATTGCGCAGTCGCAGCGCAGCATAGGCATCCTGCTTTTGTCGCTCGTCGTTCATGCACTAATCACACCTGCGGCTATCAGCACGAAGATAACGATGCCCGCCACGATACGGTAGTAGCCGAACGCCTTGAACGTATTGCTGGCGACAAAGCGCAGCAGCCAGGCAATTGACAGCCAGGCGACAACGCCACTGACGATTGTGCCGACGAGCAGTACCAGCAGATTGTCAGACGTGATGCTGTCACGGACACGAAACAGTGAATAGAGCGTCGCCGCACCCAGCGTCGGGATCGCCAGATAGAACGAGAACTCGGTCGCAACCGGGCGGCTCATGCCCATGAGCAATGCGCTGACAATTGACGCGCCGGAGCGTGATACGCCTGGGATCAGCGCTATCGTCTGTGCAAAGCCGATGGTTAACGCCTGCACAGGGGTCATCGCGCTCAGGTCGGTGATTTTTCCTTCAGTGCTGCTCGTTTGCGGTCGGCTCTCGATGATGAGAAAGATAATGCCGCCGATAATGAGCGACGTGGCGACAATCCAGTTCTGAAACAGATATTGATCGACCAGGTCGCCAAGCAGCAGCCCCAGCACCGCCGCAGGAAGGAAGGCGAGGAAGAGATTGATCCAGAAGCGCTGCGCCTGTACTGTGCCAATATCGCGCACCTGCGCCCACAGCTTGCGCCAGTAAAACAGAATGACGGCAACGACTGCACCAAGCTGGATGAAGATGGTGAAGGCGTTGGCAAACGTCTGATTGTCAGGATAAAACTGCAACAACGAACCAGCGACGATAAGATGTCCGGTGGAGGAGATGGGCAAGAACTCAGTGATCCCCTCGACCACGCCCATCAGCGCGGCTTTGATGAGGTCGAGCAGCATAGCGGGTAACTCCCGAAGTAACGCATGGGTGCAAAAAGATAGACGGAAGATTGTACCCGCTTTTTCCTGAATTGTTCTATCTATTCCTATTCAAATCGAGTTTCTATCCCTAATCCAATGACCGCTGCCAGCAGGCAGAGGGCGTTCGTAAGCAGCAGATTGCCCACACTGGCGAGCCAGTTGCCATCTTGCGCTAGCGTGATGGTGTCTACAGCGAAGGTTGAAAACGTCGTGTATGCCCCGCAGAAGCCGACCGCGAACAGCAACCGAAGCTGTATCGGTATCCCCGTTTAGCGTGTAAACCAGCCGATGAAAAGCGCCAGCACCAGCGAACCGCTGACATTGATGAGCAGCGTTGCCCAGGGGAACGCCGCGCCAATACGGTCTGTGAGCCATGTGCCGATCACATAACGCGCGATCGCCCCGACGAATCCACCCGCGCCAACGACCAGAAGATTTGACCATGACAAAGCGTTCATATCGTTTCGTAGTGCAGCCCCCACATTTGTAACGCTTCGGCCACGATGGGCAGCGCCGCGCCGATCAGAATGGTTCCGTTTGCTCCCGTCTGCGCGCGTGCTGCTTCGAGTGCCTGCGCCAGAGTCGGCGCATACTGTGCATCAGCGCGGTACTGCCGCGCCGCTGCCAGCGCATCATCGGCTGGGGGGAAGCGCACGTTCGGGCTGACGGTGTTCTCGGTCAGGATGAGACCATCGCATGCTTCTGCAAAGATGCCATAGACGCCGGGATAGTCGCGATCAATCGGTGTGCCAACAATTGCGACCAACGGACGTGTCAGCGCACCCTGCAAGCTGTCGAGCATCGAACGCGCCGCAATCGTCGTTGTTGCGCCATCGACGTAAATCGCCGGGTGATCTGCCAGCTTTTGCAGCCTGCCGGGCCACGTCACATCCGCCAGACCTGCCCGTATCGCCGCTGTGTACTGTGGCGATTGATGGGACATGCCAGACAAGCGTCCATGCATATTGCCCGCACCTTGCACCGCCAATGTCGCGTTTTCCACCTGATAGCGCCCGTAGAGCGAGAGTAAACACTCGCCATACCGTCCTAGCCGCATCCGAATGCCTCTCGGCGTGGTTTCGATGTATTCGCCCATATCGCCGGGTGCGATCCAGGCGAACTCGGTCTCTTCAGCGGCAGCTTCCGCCTGCAAGACATCCAGTACGCTGGGCGCTTGTGGGACACTGTAAGCGTAACCGCCGGGCTTGATGATGCCCGCCTTGTGCCAGGCGATGCGTTCGAGCGTCGGACCTAACTGATGTACATGTTCGATCAGGATAGGTGTGAAGAGCGAGAGTTTGTTCGGCACGACGGCGATGTCATCAAAGCGCCCGCCGCGCCCAACTTCGCACACTGCCGCTTCGACACCCTGCTTGTCCCACCAGCGCAGCGCAATTCCTAGAAAGATGCCCTGTGGACTGAAATACTGCGTTCCCGTCATGCCGCTATCGATTTCGTCAATCGAAGGCGCGAGGTCGGACAGGATGCGGTAAAAATCGGCTTCCGGGATCATGCGTCCGTTTATGCGAATGCGTTCGCGCCAATCGACCATGTGCGGGCTACTGATCATGCCGACCTTATGACCGAGATGTTGCAGCAACTTGGCGAGAATCGCCGCAGTTGAGCCTTTGCCTTTGCTGCCTGTGATGATGGCGTATTCACGCGGATGATCGAGCAGTCGCTCCAGCGCGACCAGCTTGACCGTCGGCGCGATACTGCGGCTGACGTCATCCGGTCCGCGCGGCTGCCCGCCGATGCGTCGCATCGAGCGAAAAATATAGGTAATTGCATCTGCTTCATTCGTAAAGCGCATACACTCGCCTCAAAAATTCAGTTAAACACCGAGTATTCTATTTGGCTGATACCTGAAAGCGGATACCCAATACCAAATACTCAATTCTAGCGTACGATTTCGCGGTATGATCAGCAGTATGGAGGATTCATTATGGCGACACTACTGCGTTTTAACGATCCGGATCGCGGAGCGCGCGTGGGCGTGCAAATCGCGAACACCATTTACGATGTGACCGATAAGTTCCCGACGGTCGCCGCATGGCTGCGTGCCAGTGTCGGCAGACCGCAAGCGGCGATTGAAGATATTGATATTCTGGCACGCAATGCCAAACATGCCTATCTGTCTTCAGTGGTGGACGCGCCGCCCATTCCCAACTTGGCGACATTGATTTCACCTGTTGATTCACAGGATGTATGGGCGACGGGGGTTACGTATGAGCGCGCTCGTGACGCGCGTATGGAAGAAACGAAAGCTGGCGCTGACCTGTATGAGCGTATTCATGTGGCGCAGCGCCCGGAACTGTTCTTTAAATCACCCGCCAAACGGGTAGTCGCTCCCTATGGGCGAGTCGGGGTGCTGAAGGATTCGCACAGCACTGTACCAGAGCCAGAACTGGCGTTGCTGATCAACCCAGCGATGGAAGTGGTCGGCTACGGCATTGGCATTGACATGACCGCGCGCGATGTCGAAGCGGATAATCCTCTATATTTGCCACAGGCGAAGTTTTACAATGGCTCATGCGCGCTCGGTCCGGGTTTCGTACTGGGCAAGCTGCGCACCTTCCCCAAAGTCACTATCCGGATGTCGATCATGCGCGGACCCGAATTCATTTTTGAAGGCGAAGCCTCTACTGACCAGATCAAGCGCGACTTACCAAACCTGATCGACTATCTGGGACGGCTCGGCGTTTTTGAAGAAGGCGTCGTACTGTTGACCGGCAATGGCATCATTCCGCCGCCGGATTTCCACCTGCGCGTGGGGGATGTTATTCGTATTTCGATGGACAACGTTGGGACGTTAACGACAACAGCGATGGTGGTCTAGACTCTCGTATGACGACGGAAGGAGTGAGCACCGCCCTCAAGCAGCAGGCGCGGGCGCTCGGCTTCAATCTTGTCGGTATCGCGCCCGCGCAGCCGTCGCGCTTTCTGGATGCATATGAGCGCTGGATAGAGGCTGGGATGCACGGTGAGATGGGCTATATGGCACGCGCAGATCGCGTTGCGCGCCGTCGGGACCTGAACGTCATCCTGCCCGGCGTGCGTTCGCTCATCGTTGTCGGCTACGACTACAGCGCAGCTCTGCCAGAAACTGACCTGTCCGATCCCGCGCGTGGGCGCATTGCCCGCTACGCCTGGGGGATGGACTATCACGATATTATGCTGCCCAAACTGGACGCGTTGGCGGAGTGGCTTTCATCCTTCGTTACTCATCACTCCAAGACCTACGTTGACACCGGAGCTATTCTCGAACGCGGTCACGCCTACGCCGCCGGGATGGGCTTCGTTGGCAAAAATACCATGTTCATCCACCCGCGCCGGGGCAGCTACTTCTTCATCGGCGAAATTCTGACGACGCTGGAGTTTGATCAATACGATACACCCGCCTTCCGCCCGACGATGTGCGGAAGCTGCACGCGCTGCCTGTCCGCTTGCCCGACTGATGCTTTTCCACAGCCACATGTGCTGGATGCGCGCCGCTGCATTAGCTATCTGACGATTGAGCATAAAGGCTGGATTGACCGCGCGCTGCGCCCGCTGATGGGCAACTGGGTCTACGGGTGCGACGTGTGCCAGGAGGTGTGTCCGTTTCAGCGGTTTAGCAACCCTCACCCTAAATCCCTCTCCCTCATGGAGAGGAACTTGCAGCAAAGCAGGGACGCCATTAATGGCGTCCCTACAGCCATAGTCAGCCATCAAGCTGCCCCCCTGCTGCTGGACTTGCTGGCGCTGGATGATGCGACATTTGGCGCGCGCTTCGCAGGTTCGGCGATTGCGCGCATCAAGCGGGAGCGCATCGTGCGCAACGCTTGTGTTGCGGCGGGCAACTGGGGCAGCGTAGACGCGCTGCCTGCACTGCTGCCGCTGGTGCGTGATGTGTCGCCGCTGGTGCGTGGTCACGCGGCGTGGGCAGTCGGGCGCATCGGCGGGGAGGTAGCGCACGCGGCGTTAGCGGCTGCGCTGACGAACGAGCCGGATGAGCAGGTACGGGAAGAGATTATGCTGATATTCAGGGGTTAAATGATGGTGGATGTTGCGAGCGAACGCGAACTTTTGATTGCGCAGTTGGTCGCGCAGGGCGATCCCAAGCGCGCGGCAAACGAGAAACAGTACCTTAAAAGCAATTTGAACTTTCATGGCGTGACGACGCCCAAACTGCACGCCATGTCGAAAGCGTGGCTTAAGGCGCACAAGGGGGTTGCGGCGGATGATGTTGTGGCGCTGGCAGGCGCGTTGTGGGCGAGCGACTGGCACGAGGAGCGCACGCTGGCGGTCTTCCTCCTCGAAGACACGGCGACAAAACTCACACCGATATATTTGCCGCTAATCGAACGTATGCTACATGAGGTCAATACGTGGGCGCACCTTGATGAAATTGCCATTCATGTTGTCGGTCCGCTGCTGCGCCGCTATCCGGCTGTGCGCGACGATTTGCTGCGCTGGGCGACGAGTCCTAATTTCTGGGTGCGGCGGACGGCAATACTGGCGCAGAACGGCCTGTTTCGGCGCAGCGAAGGCGACTTCGCGTTGTTCGAGCAGATCGCCGCGCCGATGCTCGATGAGGGCAAAGACTGGTCGAAAGACGAGCGCTTCTTCATCCGTAAGGCGACAGGCTGGGCGCTGCGTGAACTTGCCAGTCGCAAGCCGGAACTGGTAGTGGATTTTGTGCAGCGCCATCGTGCCAAACTGAGCGGGCTGACCTACCGCGAAGCAACTCGCAGGCTGCCGCCAGAGTGGGCAGGGCGTCTGGGAGATCCGCTATAATCGCTTTCATTCGGGAGGGACATCATGCACTATCGCAAGTTGGGACGCACAGGGCTGAAGGTGAGCGCGCTCTGTTTGGGGACGATGACGATGGGTTGGTCGTCGGATGAGCCGACATCGCACGCCATCCTCGATATGGCGCTGGACGCCGGGATCAACTTCTTCGACACAGCAGACGTGTATTCGTACTGGGCTCCAGGCAACAAAGGCGGTGAGTCAGAAACCATCATCGGCAATTGGCTGCGCGGCAAGGACCGCCGCCAAATCGTGATGGCGACCAAAGTGCGTGGGACGATGTGGGCGGGTGCCAATGGTGTGGGGCTAAGTCGCATTCATATCATGCAGGCGGTTGAAGACAGCCTGCGCCGTTTGCAGACGGATTATATCGACCTGTATCAGGTGCATCATCCTGACCCGGATACGCCGCTGGACGAAACGCTCTCGGCACTGGATGTGCTCGTGCAGCAAGGGAAAGTGCGTTACATCGGCGCGAGCAACTACCCGGCATGGCTGCTGATGAAGTCGTTATGGATTAGCGATAAACATGATTACGCGCGCTTTGACAGCCTGCAACCGCACTACAGTTTGCTCAACCGCGCGGAGTTTGAGCGCGAACTGCGCGCCGTGTGCCTGGATCAGGGGGTGGGCGTTATTCCGTACAGCCCACTGGCGGCGGGCTTTCTGACGGGCAAGTACAGCCGCGACAAACGGCAGGCGGACACGACGCGCGAGGAAAGTGGTTTGATTAAGCGCCTGCTGGCGGATGAGCGGGCGTTTGATGTGCTGGAGACAGTGCGGAGTATCGCCGCCGAGCGCGACGTGCCGGTCGCGCATGTGGCGCTGGCATGGCAACTGGCGCAGCCCGTCATCACCGCGCCGATCATCGGTGCGCGCACACAGGCGCAGTTGGGGGAATTGCTCGACGCGGCAGAGTTGGAATTGTCGGCGGCGGAGGTCGAGCAGCTCAATGGTGTGAGTTCAAGGTATTGACCATAGACAAGTGCTTTTGAGTTATACTCCCCGCAGGAAAAGAGTTGATAGCGAAAGAGTTTATTCATGAAATCTATTGCCGATCTCAAGGGACAGGACGTTCACTGGATACAGCCCAACCTGCTTAAACAGCATTATGAGTTACGCACGCGCGAAGGCGAAGTCGTGGCGACGCTGGTGCGCAGCGGCTTGATCAACGAAGTCGATCAGGTCGAGGCGGCGGGTGGTCACTGGCGCATCGCCCATAAAGGGCTGCTCACCCGCCGCTTCGAGATTTGCAGCGCCAATGGTCAGGATACGACGCCGACCTATGTCTTTCAGCACACCGATGGCAAACTGACGCTGCCCAATGGAGAAGCGGTGTCGTGGAAGAAGGCAGGCGAGCCGAAAGAAACGCGCTGGTCGTGGCTGTCCGCCACTGGCAAGCGGATGCTCACGCTCACCAGCGGCGAAGGCAAAGTCATTAACAACCATATCCGGCTCGATGTCGGTGCAGCGTCAGAAGGCACACGGCTGCTGCTCGTCCTGCTCGGTTGCTACCTACTGCTGCTGTACGCAGACGAGGTGGGGTAGATAGGTTTTGGTGAAAATGCCGTTGGGAAGGGAATAGCTGTTTGTGTCGGCGGCGCGGGCGTGACCGTTGGCACGATCTGCGGCGTTGCGGTCGCACGGACGGGCGTCAGCGTCGGCGGCAGCAGCACCGGAACGCGCAGCGATTGCCCGGCATAAATCACATCAGCGCTGGTCAGACAGTTGCCGACCGAGAGCGCAGTGACGGTTGTGTTGGTGCGCGCTGCAATCGAGAGCAGCGTGTCTCCCGGTTGTACGATATAGACCTGCCAATCGGTGCGCACATAGCAGGTCGTCGTATTGCCGCTGCTGCGCGGCGTTGCTGTCGCGGGCGGCGGGGTAATGGTAACAGGCAGCGATGTAGCGGTGATGATGAGTGGCGTTTGCGTCGGCACGAAGAGAGTCGGCGTTGGTGTGGGCGGCGCTGCCGAAAGCTGACACGCGGTCATCATGACAACCGCGAGCAGCCCCATAGTGATACCAGTTAACTTGTTCATCCGAACACCCCTCTCAACTAATGCAGAGTGCCCTCTTTACGTCACTCAATTCAATTGGTACGACCGCGCAGACGGCTGGACATACTCCGGCACGAATTGACCGTGCTGGCGTCGGAACGCATCCACCGCCGTTTCCAGATACAGGTGCGGCTCGATCAGCGCGGCAAAGCCTGATGTGACCAGTGCATCAATTGCTGCTGCGCTGGGACGCAGGATGTGGAGCCCTATGGATTGCCCACGCGCCAGGTCTACTTCCAGCGCATGGAATGCATTCCAGCCGAAATCAGAGCTGACTGGACATTCGCCATGCAGCAGTCGCGCCACCTGATGCAGTGCAATCAACCCAGCGCTGCCCATCTCGGTCACGCCTTCCAGGTCGATCACCAAATTGTGTTCGCCTGCTTCGATGGCGCGGCGGGCGCTGTTGACCAGTAAGCCGAAGGTCGTGCCGTCCAGCGTCCCTGTCACCCGCAGAATGGTGACGATGACATCATCGATATAGCGTTCGGTTGCAATCTCCATCGATACGTTACTCATCATGTCGCTCCCTGACAGCTATGGCTGTTGTGTTATGTGTTGGTCGAGTTGACGATGACTGTAGGAATTTCGTTCCGCATCATCTGTCAACGTTGACTAGGATATACAAACTTCACGCCTGGCAAATCTGACGACCGGATGAGTATGAGTGGGGCTTTTGGCGGAGATTCTATGTTAGATACCTGCGGTTTCGGTTTCGTTACAAGTTCGTATCACTTCTGGAATATAAGTACTGTTAGGCGTCTGAAAGTAAAAACAGGTGTATAGTAAACGTGCCTGTATCGCACTCACAGAGGGATAAATGATGAGCGACCGACCTTCCCCGACTGGCGATCATGTGTTCATTTCGTACTCTCGTAAAGACACTGATTTTGCAGATAAACTTCGCAACGATTTACGCAAGGCTGGCTTTAACGTCTGGATAGACCGCACGGGGCTGCCGCCCGGCACGCGCAACTGGGACAAGGCGATTCGCCACGCCATCAACAGTTCGTTCGCCGTGCTGTGGCTGGTATCTCCCAATTCCTACGACTCCGAATTTGTGCAGGACGAAATCGCGATTGCAGACATGCTCAATCGCGCGATTTATCCTGTGTGGGTGGCGGGCGAAAACTGGTTCGACTGCGTACCGCTCGGCATGGGCAAATCCATGCACATTGATGCCCGAAGCGATAACTACAACAGCGCGATTGAACAGATTGCGCGGGCGCTGCGCGGCGAAAAGCCGGAACTTGCTGTGCTGCCGACGCCGATGCCCGCGCCTGTTCCCGAAGCAAAACTTGTCACCGAACCGCGCAATCCGTACAAAGGGCTGCGCGCGTTTCGCGAAGAAGATGCGGGCGATTTCTTCGGGCGTGACACGCTGATTGAGGAACTGCGTTACACGCTGGAACGCCGGCTGCAAGAGAACCGGGCGCGCTTTCTCGCTGTAACAGGTCCAAGTGGATCGGGTAAGTCGAGCATCATCATGGCGGGCTTGCTGCCACGCCTGAAGAACGGCGCGCTGATTGATAGCGAGAACTGGACGTACCTGCCACCGATCAAGCCCGGCGCATACCCGATTGAAGCGCTGGCAGAAGCGTTGTGTACGGTGCTGCCCAACCGCACCGAACAGAGCATCACCGAAAGCCTGAACAACCCCACGGCCGCCGGGCTGCACATCCTGGGGCTGGAGGTGGCGGTGCAGCGGCGCAGCCAGCGGGTGATCATCTTCATTGACCAGTTCGAGGAGCTTTTCACCCAGACCGCCAGCGAAGAGGAACGCCAGCAGTTCATCAATACGCTGGTACACGCGGTCACAGACGCAGGTTCCCCTATCAGCGTGATCGTCACGATGCGCGCCGACATGTATGACCGCCCGATGAATTACCCGCAGCTGGCGACGCTCCTCGACCACAACAGTCGTTCGGTACTGCCGATGCGTCTGGTAGACCTGCGCGAGGCAATCGAACGCCCGGCACTGCTGCCGGATGTGCAAATCACGTTTGATGCAACGCTGGTCGGTGACATCGTGTTTGAGCTGCGCGATCAGAGCGACGCTCTGGCAGGTGCGCTGCCGCTGCTTCAGTTCACGCTGGCGCAATTGTTCGAACTACGCAAAGGTAACGTACTGACGCTGGATGCCTATCGTGCGCTCGGTGGTGTGCGCGGCGCGCTGACCAAGAAGGCGGACGAGACCTATCTCGAACTCAAAGGCGAACAGCAGCAGCTTGCTCGCTGGCTGTTTATGCGTTTGATCGACCCCGGTGAAGATGAGCAGACGACGACGCGCCGCCGTGCCGCCCTTTCGGAACTGACCCTGCAAACTGAACAACAGACGCGCATGATGCAGGACGTGGCAAATCGCTTTGTCGATGCGCGCCTGCTGCTGGTGGATCAGGTCGGTGGTGTGCGCACGATTGAAGTGGCGCACGAGGCGATCATCCGCGAGTGGGGACGGCTGCGCGAATGGCTGCAAGAGACCCGCAGCGACATCGGGCGCATGAAGAAGCTGGCGATGGACGCGGCGGAATGGGTGCGCGGCGGGCGGCGTGACGATGACGACGTGTTGTATCGCGGCAGCGTGCTGGAAGAGGCACGACGCTGGGTGACGAACCCGAACACTGCCGCCAGCGCTGACGAACGCGCCTTTGTCGAGGCGGGAGCGCGCCAGCAAAGTGCGGTAGATGAGCGGGAACAGCAGCGCACAGAAGAGGTCAAAAATGCATCGCTGCGAGCGATGCAGGCGAAACAATCTGCCGAAGCCGCCGAACTGCGCGAGAAAGAAGCGGCGAAACGGGCGATTGAGCAGGAGAAACGGGCTGAACGATCCCGCCGCTCCGTCTCCGTCGTCGGCGGCATCGCCGCGCTGATCGCGTTGGCGGCTGTGGGCTTGGGTATCTGGGCGTCCGGGCAGCTGACAGAATCGACCGCAAGGGAAAGCAGCGCCAATACGCAAATTGCAGTGGCGCAGGTGCAGGTGACACAGGCGGCAATCTCGCTGGCGGACGCGCAGAACAGCCAGCAGGCG
>JANRJX010000047.1:0-44746 GCA_033763755.1 Chloroflexota bacterium | reverse complement strand
CGCTCGTGCCGACGCAACCGTACTACCGCATCTTTGAGCCTGCCGAGGGGCTGGTGTGGAAGGCGTGGCTCACGATTGAGCCGGACGACCCGGCTGCGTACCACGACCTCGAACCGCTGTTCATCGAATCGATTGAAGGCGTGGTGGGGTAAACCATCACCCAAACCGCCGATTCACCTGCACGCGCGCGGCGAACAGGTTCGTCACCGTCTGTATGTCCGTCGTCTCGATCACATCCAGATAAGCGTTCGGGTACGGCAGCGTCGCCGCCTGCCGCAGTGTCTCCGCCAGCTCTGGCGGGGTGATGATGGTGATCGCTGCACTGCGAGCGAACGGGATCAGATCGATAATCGTCAGGTCGGTCGTCACAATCGGACGATAGCGATCCCAGTACGCTCGCGCCGTATCAAAGAAGAAGCTCATATCCAGCCCCGGAGCCAGCAGCACAATGTGAAAATCCGCCTCGCCCTGGATCGGTCCCGGTCCATACTGCGGTACGGGACGTCCGCCGCTGGCGACGACGGGTGCATAGCCTGTCCCCATCACCTCAATCGCTGGGACGTTTCTGGCAACCACGGGCAGTTCACCCAAGCGCCCAATTGCCGGGACGGGACCCGGGATGTAATATTCATCCTCTTTCCACAGACACACACCAAACATCCAGGGCGGCGCTTGCTCGCTGATCCACTTGAACATGGCAGCCGTTGCCTGCGCCTGGCTCACCTCGTCATAGGGCGGGTAGCGGGTGTCCTGTTGGAAGACGCCCGGACGAAACGCCCAGATGCCGCCTTCTGTCCCCAGCACGGGGACTGCCTGTGATCCGAACAACATGGCGCAGCGCTCGTTGAACATGCGCCCCATCGCAATCAAGCCGACCGGATCGCCGTTTGGCGTTTGTGCCGTGCCGCCGTACACCGTGCGCCCTGGATCCGAGCGCTGGCAGATCGGGTCGTAGGGATACTCAAAATGCCAGCCGCCTTCTTCGGCGTTCTGCTCGCGCATGCCGCGTGCGCTCCATGGACCGCCGCCGGGCACTTCCTGATAGAAGTGGTTGAGGATATACGGGTGCGTGGCGCAGTACCCGCCGTTCGCCAGCACGTCAGCGAAGCGCTGGCGGTGTGCCTGATGCAGATAATTCAGGAAGGCGTCCATCCAGCGCGTGGCGGCGTAGCGCGGGTTATCGCTTTCCGCCAGCGGGATGAAACCGGGATAGCCGCCAATATTGATCGTGAACTCCGCCCAACTGAGCCAGTTGTCCATCAGCGGGCGGATCGCGCCTTCAAAGTCGCGCCAGTCCGGGTCATAACCCATCGGCCACTCGACATCGAGATTCGGCTCGTTGTAGAACTCGAACCACTTCACGCCGACGCTGGCAAACGCGATCATAATGTCACGCCAGTACGAGTTCATCGGCGCAGCACCCCAGCGCCCCATGTACAGGCGCACGCACGGCGTAATGCCGTTGGCGAGCAGCGTCGCGCAGTCATCGACATACTCGTAGCCCGCCGCGATCAGTTTGCACCAGCCGCAGCGCATCGCTGTGTAGCGCTCAATCGGCAGCGGGGTCTGGAAGATGCTTTGGACATGCAAGCCGCGCGGGTTGCGCGACCACTGGTATTCGTCTAAACGCACTAATCAGGTCCTCGTCTAGCCAATGGACACACGCATTTTAACGCAGAGGTGCAGTAGGCGCAGTGTAGGGGGGCAATGTATTGCGCCCCTACGCCATTTGCGTCCCTGCGTCGTTCAGAACTGCCACTCTTTGAGCATTGCCGCCAGCAGTGTAGCGCGGCGCGGCAGGCTGTTGAGAACGACATGCTCGTGCAGCGCGTGCAGTCCGTCGCCCTGCGGACCCAGGCCATCCAGCACCGGGACGCCCATCGCCGCGACCGTGTTGCCGTCCGAACCGCCGCCACTGCTGTCTTCATAGATGCTCAAGCCGTACTGCTCGCCAATCGCCTTGCACTGTGCGTAGGTCTTGCGCATCAGGTCGTTGCGCTCCATCGGCGTATGTCCGTTGGTTTGCGTGACCTTGAGCTTCGCACCCGGCACAAACGGCGTTAGCCCGGTGATCTGCTCGTTGATCGCTTCCCAGGCGCGCACGGTAATCGTGCGAACATCGACAAAAAACGTCGTGTGTTCGGGGATGACGTTAGTCGCCGTGCCGCCGTTGACCATCGTCACGGACACGGACGTGCCGTTTTTGAGGTCATTCAGCGCGTTCAGCTTGAGCGCCTGCTGCGCCATCTCGATGATCGAGTTGATGCCCTTTTCCGGCTGGTTGCCCGCGTGCGACGGTAGCCCGGTGATCTCGACGCGGTAAGTCGAGACGCCTTTGCGCATCGTCTTGAGCGCTTCGTCAATCGTCGCAGGTTCCATCACCAGCACCAGCCCGCACTGCGCGGCAGTTTCCTGCAATGTCGCTTTGGAGTGGACGCTGCCTACTTCTTCATCGCTGGTCATCAGCACCCAGATCGGGCGGTTCGGCATTTCGCCGCGTTCCTTCAAACCGCGCAGCGCCGACAGCACCAGCGTGATACCGCCCTTCATGTCAATCGCGCCGGGTCCGAACAGCCGCCCCTCGTCGTCAATGCGCACCGGGCGTTCCGCCAGCGTGCCGAGCGGCCAGACCGTATCGATGTGGATCAGGAACAGGATCGGCTTACCTTCGGCGGTTTCGTTCCACTTCGCCAGCAGCAGATCGCCCACTTTTTCCTGTGGGTAGCGCGTGACGGAGGACGCGCCGAGTTCGCGGAACTGCTGTTCCATGAACGCGCCCATCGCGTCCACATGCGCCTTATCAGTCGTCGGCGTTTCATACTGCACGAGCGTGGTCAGTAGATCGACCATCTGCTGTTTTTGAGATTGGAAATACTGAAGCAAATCGGACATCGAACACCCTTCTAACTTGGATACGATCAGTGTAGCTGCACACTGCCATCAAACCATACAATGAAAAAACAACCGCAAAAGCGCAGAGAGTCTCAGATTGACTTGGGGTGCCTGGCATCCTGGCGTTGTGATACGACACTTTGCATAAGCACTTTTTGTCGTGTCCAGGAATCAGGCTTTATCACAGTGGACACAGATCGCGCGCTTCGTAAACCGGGCTTTCGCTGCCATAACGATTGAGCAAGCCGACTGACTCCGGGCGCGCGGTGATTATAGCCTGAACCTCGATGCACGCGCTACGGAGGTTATTGGTCACTTGAAGGCCGTTCCAGAAAGCATACGCCATCTGGATATAGACGGGCGCTGCGGCAGGGTCGGGATACTGCGTCTGCATGACCTGATAGACTTCCAGCAGGCGGTCGTCCTCGAGGAAGGCATACGCCAACAGCAGGCGGTACAAGCCGTAGGTTTGCAGCAGCGGCACATCGTCGTTCTGCCAGTTGCGCAGGTCAAGATTGGTAATGACCTGCTCATACAACGCCGTCGCCTCATCGTACTCGCCCGCTGCCCATGCCGCATCCGCCAGATGCACCACCTGCACACGGAACTGCGGCGCGTCGAACTGCGTCAGTGCTCGCGCGTAACCCGCTCCGTTCCAGTCGTAAACGACTACGCCTGTGCGCCGGGGACCGGTTTCGGCGTTGCCGTCGTCATCCAGCCGCACGATCACCTCGCTCACCTGATCCTGATCGACATCTTCGATGGTTGGCGGGCGATTAGACGTGATCGGATCGCCGAACAGGTTGATGAACTGTCCCAGGTTGGCGCGCCAGCCGATCAACTGCGTACGATAGATGCAGGTGGCATCGGTCTCGTCCGGGCAGGTGCGGCTGCTGAACATCAGTTCTGGCGCGCCGTCGAACGTCATGTCGTTCGTCCACAGGATTTGTGGCGCTTCGCCGCCCAGCAGCGCGTCATAGACCAGCGTCACGCTGCCGCTCTCGCACGTCGCGATCATGAGCGCGCCGCCGCCATCCGGCGACAGATAGCTGACGAGTGTTTCCGGCGTGCCTTCGCCTGTCAGGTCGAGATCGTTACGCACAAAACCTGCTGCCGCCAGCACGCCCCAATCCGTGCGCAGCGCGTCTTCGAGCGCGATGGGTGCGCCGCCCGCATTGAGGAAGCGCACCATCGCCGCGTTCATGTCACGGGCAATCGGCGGCTGGCGGTCGAGCGTGACTTCGCCTGGCGGCGGGCAGAGCGCGTAATCGCGTCCCGGCTGCGTGGCGGCTGTACTGCCGCCGACCGCCAGCGGGTTGATCGCGCCGGGCTGGGCGGCGACGCTAACGGGAGTGGGAATGATGCCAGTTACGACGCGCCCCGGCGTCATCGTCGGGAACGGCACAACCGTCGGCAGCGCAGGGGCAGCCGGCGCGGGTTCGCAGGCGGCGAGGAGGGCAATCAACAAGAGGAACGCGAGGTGTTTCATCATGGGGGGGAGTATAGCACAGGCACATTCTGCCAGACGATTCTTATATCTCACGTTTCTGTTGTTCAATGTTCCGTTATGCTGAAATTGAGGAGCATTAATTTACCAGAAGGGCGTTATTATGTTGCGATATGTTCTTGCGCGCGAATATTTCTTCAAGCGTGCTTTTCCTTGTTTTGTACTCAGTCTGCTGGTAGTGCTCGGCAGCGGCTGCCAACCCGCCGCCGTGCCAACAGCGACGCCTGCTCCGACAGAAGTCGTCACTCGTGTCATCGGCGTATCGCTTGCAGACCTCGCCAATCCGTTCTTTGCTTCGCTGCGCGATGGTGCGCTGGAAGCAGCCGAACGCTTAGGCGTCGAGCTGGTGATTGAAGACGCAGCCGAAAATGCCGAAACACAGGCAACACAGGTTCAGGCGATGATCGAACAGGGTGTGGCAGCGCTGCTGATCAATCCTGTTGACTCGGACGCCATCGTTTCGACGATCACCGCCGCGAACGAGGCAGGAATCCCAGTATTCACAATTGACCGTAGTGCCAACGGCGGCGAAGTCGTTGCCCATATCGCCTCGGACAATATTGCAGGCGGACGCATGGCGGGGCAGTATCTGGCGGAAACACTGAACAACAGCGGCAGCGTGGTCGAACTCAAAGGCATTGAAGGCACATCCGCAGCGCGTGACCGGAGCGCAGGCTTCAACGAAGCGATTGCTACCTACCCGGATATCGAGATCATCGCCGCACCAATCGCGAATTTTAACCGCGCTGAAGCAGAGACCGTTTTTGCAGAGCTGCTGGCGGACAATCCCGATATTGACGGTGTCTTCGCCCATAACGACGAGATGATTCTGGGCGCAATTGACGCTGCCCGTACAGCCGACCGGCTGGATGCAATTGCGTTTGTCGGCTTTGATGCGATTGACGACGCGATTGATGCAGTTGAAGCAGGCGAACTGCTGGCAACAGTGGCACAGCAGCCCGCCGAGATCGGACGTTTGGGCGTAGAAACTGCCGTTCGTGCGCTGTCTGGTGAAACCGTTGATGCAAGTATCCCGGTCGATCTGGCATTGATCACCCGTTAGTTCTGGAAGGATTTCGTCATGCGACTGCCGAAATTGTCTGTCGCCCAGCGAGTCATCGCTGCGTTTGCCATCATGATTCTGCTGGTGCTGCTCGCCAGTGGTACCGGCTTGTTCTTCGATCAATCGGTGTCGCAAAGCATTAGTACGACGACGCAAGCGCTGGATGAAATTTCCAGCGCCGATGAATTGGAAAATGCCTGGTTTCAGGTCGTTGCCAGCACCGACTACATGCTGCTGACGCGCCAGACCAGCCTGATCGAAGGGCGACTGGGCGAACAAATCGACTACTTTAATGAGCAAATTGGCGTTCTTGGCGCACAATCGCTTGGGACATCCCCGAATACGATTGAACAAAACCGCGATTTGATGACGGTGCTTTCGGGCTTGGCAAACGAATTGAATGAGGTCGTGGATGCCTTGTTCGCGGAAGCACAGGCAGGAAGCTGGACGCGCGCTCAGACACTGCGCCATACCGAACTTGCCGCTTTGCAGCGCCGCTTCACCGAAAATCTGACGCAGTTGCAGACCAATATTCGCACCGACGTTGATCAATCGGTACTGGCGGCAGTTGAATTGCAGGAGACCACACGTACAGGCTGGCAGTGGATTTCACTGCTGGCGCTCGTGATCGGTGCGATGGCGGCATTTCTGACGGCGCGCAGTATCATTCTGCCGGTGCGCAAGCTGGTTCAAACGGCACACGCAGTGCAGGCAGGCGACTTTTCGCAGCGCGCGAACATGCAGGGGGGCAATGAATTTGCGGTGCTGGGGCAGGCGTTTGACGATATGACGACGCAGCTTGGGCATTCGATTGGCGACTTACAGCATAACGTCAGTGAACTGGAGCGTGTCAACAAAGAGCGCGGCAGCCTGATCAAAGACCTGGAAGATGCCCTGCTGTTCAAGGACCAGTTCCTTGCCACCATGAGCCACGAACTACGCACACCTCTAAACGCCATGCTCGGCTATTCGGCGTTGATTCAGGATGAAGAAGGCGTGGATGAAGACGTCATCTACATGGTCAAGCGCATCGAAAATAATGCAACCCGCCTGCTCAACCTGATCAACGACATCCTCAATATCTCGCGCATCAACGCCAACCGTGTCGAGATTGTCGCACGTCCGATTGACCTGCGCGGGATGGTGCAGTCGTGGTACAACGACTTCCGTTCTCAGGCACAGGAACGGGGGCTGGACTTCAAGCTGGAAATCGACCCCTCCTTGCCGCAGACGATCATTGGTGATGAAGAACGCACTACACAGATCATTGCCAATCTGCTGCAAAACGCTATCAAGTTTACAACCAAAGGATCAGTCTCACTGAAGGCACAATGTGCGGGCGAAGACAAATGGTCTGTTTTAGTGACAGATACTGGGGAGGGTATTCCCGAAACCTGGCTGCATCTGATTTTTGACGAGTTCCGTCAGGTGGACAGTGGTTCCAAACGCAAACACGGCGGCGCGGGACTGGGGCTTTCTATCGTCAAGAAGCTGTGCCTGTTGATGGGCGGTACTGTGACGGTGAACAGTAAACTCGAAGTGGGCAGTACGTTTACCGTCACGCTGCCATTACAAACTGAACCTGTGGCTGAATTAGCAGCAACCAATCGTTAATGACTCCGGAGAGGAAGAAAGCTCATGACTGCCGTCCCGCAATTACTTCAGGGATGGACTGTCCTCGTTGTGGATGATGAAGAGGACAGCCTGGACGTGGCAACGCGCTTGTTGACAAAGGCGGGTGCCAAGGTGTTCGCCGCAGGGAACGGTGCTGAAGCGCTGCGGCTCGTCCACGACATCAAACCCGACTGCGTTCTTTCGGACCTGTCGATGCCAGAAATGGACGGCTGGCTGCTCATTCATGAACTGAATATCAGCCGCCCGACCGCTTCAATCCCGGTGATTGCGCTGACGGCACATGCGATGCCCGGCGACCGCGAGCGTGCTATCCAGGCAGGCTTCGCCAATTACATTACCAAGCCGCTGGATGCGCGCAAGTTTGTACAACAACTGGTCAATATTCTGGTCGATCTGCCAGAACATGCCCATCGCTTCAAAGCGCCTGCTTCTGATGAGCGCTAGAGAAAATTGTCCGATGACAGACAGGATGGATGAGTAATGAGCGACAAGCACATTCTGATTGTGGAAGATGAGCCGGATGGCGCAGATCTGGTACTGCGGATGCTGCGTGCCACCGGGCAACCAACGGCGGTTGCCGATAATGCAGAGAGCGCGTTTGAAATGCTGATGGCTGCGCCAGACAGTTACAAAGGTGTGTTGATCGACCTGGCGCTGCCGCAGATGGACGGTTTCGAGTTGATGACGTTGATTCGCAACACACAGGGTGTGCAGCATCTGCCGCTGATTGCGATGACAGCTTTTCACACACCGGAGCTGAGGGTGCGCGCGTTGGAGAACGGCTTTGACGCCTACTTCCCCAAGCCGCTGGACACGACGATTTTCGCGAGTTCGTTAGCACGAGTGCTGAAGGACTGATTGCTATCTCGCGGTAGCAACTCAGGATATGTGCAATGTGTCAGGCGCAATACCGCAAAGTCCCGCTCAAGCGTGCATCCATGTTGCGTTTAATGGTTGTCTTAGCCTGACACCTTGGTTGGACCCGTCACGGAACGTGACGCATTACGGAAACACCAGCGGCGACGGCAGCGCGTTGATGAACGTCGCGTCGAGCGTGTATCCGCCAATGCTCAGGTCGCCGAGCAGCGTCGGCAGCATCGCCTCAATGCGTGACGAGTCAGGTTCCGGCGCGCTGATGTTGATGACCGCCAGCGTCGGCGTCTCGTCGGTCAGCGCCAGTCCGATAACGATGCCATGTTCGCCCGTCTCGCTGCTGAAAAGATAGTAGGCGGCTACGCGCCCTTCCCATTCCAGCGCTTGCGGTGCGCTGGTCGTCGCGCCGCCCACCTGCTCGCGCGATGCGACGACAGCCGTGAGAGCAGCGTGTGCGATATTGTCATGTCGGTTCACGTCCGGCAAAATCGCGCCCAGATCAGGAACGAACAGCGACAGACGAACACCGCTGGCAGGTTCATCCGTGTCCAGCGACCCCATGCTTTCGACCAGCGTCAACGCGCGCGCGTCGCTCTCATCTGCCTGCCAGCCAGGAGGGAGCCAGACACCCACGCGCACGCCTTCCAGTTCTTGCTCGATCAAACGTGGCATATTGCTGTCCGGCTGCGGGCGGACAGACGGGTTATCGACATTGATGATGACAGGTTCGACGGAGGAGGGCGATGTGTCAGCCTGTGTACATGCCGCCAGCATCACCACCAGCAAGGCGACAAAAACAAACTTCAGCATGATACTTCCACTACGAAACTTACACTACAGACGTATTTCTGATACCTGCGATGTTACAAAATCCAACACTTTAATCGTATCACGAATACAGCACTGCTACCTCAAATCCTATACGACTTCTAATTGAGAACGTTTGCCTGAAAGCTGTATGGATATGCGCAGGGCAAGCGCAGGGTTCACAGCCCCATGCGCTCGGCTATAATGCCGCTGTTGTTTGTGT
Organism: Chloroflexota bacterium; assembly: GCA_033763755.1. Taxonomy (GTDB): domain Bacteria; phylum Chloroflexota; class Anaerolineae; order Aggregatilineales; family Phototrophicaceae; genus Flexifilum. Next base: position 35,746 of record JANRJX010000047.1, on the reverse strand, counting down.
ATGTTGTGAGTCATGTTATGCGTTCATCGCCCATCGCTTTCCTGCTTGGTGTCGTCGCGCTGGTGCTGGCAACCGTCGTCTGCTCGTTCGTGGGATTCACTGCGGCACAGCGCGTTGCGTCAGATGTCAGCCGCATCAGCGCGCCCGCGTTTCAGATCAGCAGCCTGCCGACGCTGACACCCATACCGACACGCGCCCCGACCGCGACTCCCGCTGACGCAAGCCCAGCCACATCCAGCGAGCCGACAGCGATCGTGCCGACGGCGACGTTGGACCCGCTGGCAGGCGTGCAACTGTGGAACGACCCGCGCCGCGTGACGATTTTGCTGATGGGCATTGACCAGCGTCAGGGCGAAACTGGCCCCTTCCGTACCGACACAATGATCCTCATCAGCGTCGATCCAGTGCGGCGTACCGCCGGCGTGCTGTCCATCCCGCGCGACCTGTGGGTCACCATTCCCGGATTTCAGCCGAACCGCATCAACACCGCGAACCTGCTTGGTGATGGCGCAGGCTTACCCGGTGGCGGCGCACAACTGGCGGTGGATACGGTCGAACTCAATTTCGGCATTCCGGTTAACTACTACGTCATGATTAACTTCGATGTCTTCACGCAGGTGGTCAGCACGCTCACGCCTGATGGTGTCGAGGTCTGTCCGGCGGAAGAAATCGTAGACGACTTCTACCCCGATGGCAGCTACGGCTTTCTTCAGATTCGCTTCCCGGCAGGCTGCCAGCGCCTGGATGCCGAACGGCTGCTGCAATATGCGCGCACCCGGCATGGCAACAGTGACTTTGACCGCGCCGCGCGCCAGCAGGAAGTGCTGCGCGCCTTCCGCGCTGAACTGCTCAATATCGGCGGGCTGGCAAACGTGATCGTGCAAATCCCGACGTTGTGGGATCAGGTGGCGACGTACGTGCGCACAAATATGTCGCTGGAGCAGATGCTCAGTCTGGCGCAGTTAGCGCAGGATATCCCGCAGGACAACATCAGTTTCGGCGTGATCGGTCCACCCCTCGCCATTACAGAAGCGAGAACGAACACAGGCGATCAGGTGTTGATCCCGAATCAGTTTGAGATCAACCGACTGTTGATCGAGGTCTTCAATCCACAGGCAGCCAGGACATCGGCGGCAGCCGCCGGAGCGACAGCGACGACGGGTGCTACTGGCTCGACACGCGCCGAACTGCGCGCGGCAGCGCAGGCGGAGAACGCCACAATCGCGATCTTCAACAATACAACGATTGCCGGGCTTGCCGGGCAAACGCGCGATTATCTTGTGAGCCGCCAGGTGACGATTGCCGAAGTCGGCAATACGCAGACGCCGACGGGCGAACCGACGACCATTCGCGTCTACACGGGCATGATGGCGACGGCGCGCTATCTGGCAGACCTGCTCGGCTTGCCGGAAGACCGCATCGTCACGACGAACGACGGCGCGACGACCGCTGATGTGCTGATCGTCACCGGACCGGATATTCAACCGTTACTGGCGGGGCAGTAACACGGTTTCCACCGGAAACAGCATCGTCATCATGCTATCCCACAGGCGGTCCGGTATCCAGCGGCGGACGTGCGGCGTCAGCGTTGCCAGCACGCCGACCTTATAGCGGCCGCGCGGGCGACGGCTTTGCGCGGCGTGCAAAATGACGTTTGCGACCTGCTGCGGCGTCAGGATGCCGAACGGGCTGTTTTCCGTGAACATATTGCGTGTGGTCGTGATCAGGTTCTTGCGGAAGTGATGATACGGGCTGGCGGGATCGCCCCAGTCGAAGGTGCTTTCGCCCGCCGCCACAAACTGTGTCGCCACGCCGCCAGGCTGGATGCTGATCACCTTCACCCCGAACGGTTTGACCTCATAACGCAGCGCATCGTTCAGTGATTCGACCGCGTACTTGCTCATATGATATGCGCCCGCGCCTGGGAACGTGACTTCGCCGCCGACCGAACTGACATTGATGATGCGCCCCGACTTGCGCCGCCGCATTTCTGGCAGCACGAGTTGACTCAGGCGCAGCAGCCCAAAGACATTAGTCTCAAATTGACGCCGCATATCTGCCATCGCAATTTCTTCCAGCGGTCCCAACTGCCCATAGCCCGCGTTGTTGACCAGCACATCCACCCCGCCATGCGCTTGTTCGATGTGCTGGACGGCGGCGATCATGCTGGCTTCGTCCGTGACATCCACGCGGATGGGCAGGCAGCCGATGGCGGTGAGTTCGCTAAATGTCGATTCGCGCCGTGCGCCGCCATACGTAACATAACCCGTCTGTGCGAACCGTTTTGCCGTTTCCTTGCCAATGCCGCTGTTTGCGCCGGTGATCAATACAACCTGTGGTTTCATGGTATGTTCCTCTTTTCCTACTGATGCACACAGCGTAAACTATGAAGTGTACTTGAAGGTCAAGAGGCAAAACGATGCTCATCCATGAACTGGCGCGGCAGACCGGGTTGACGCCTGCGACGATCCGTTACTACGAACACGAGGGATTGCTGGACAAGACACATAGCTACCGCGCGCAGAACAATTACCGTCATTACACCGAGGCAGCGGTCGAACGCCTGCTGCTGATCAAGCAGGGGCAGGCGGCGGGCTTCACGCTGGCGGAGATGCGCGAACTGATCGATACATGGTACACAGACGCGCTGACGCTGGACGACAAGCGGGCGATTGTGCTGCACAAGATTGCGGAACTGGAGCGCAGGATCGCCGAGCTAGAAGCAATGCGCGCGACGCTGCTGGCAAAGCTGCCGTTAATGGGGCAGGTGGGGGCGGTTACTTAGTTCTCCCATCCACATCCTCACCTCCGCCCGTTCAGCTATCCCACGCCGTCCGCCAGCCACTCGCGCAGGTCACGGCTCCATGTCAGCACAGACAGCGCTCAGCCCCTTAGAAATTTGCGCAGCTGCTCTGCCTAAGCCAAATGGGCCGCCATGATCGTGTACAACAACAATGACTTGCTCAGTGATACCAAGCGCATTAAGGATGTGCTCCACAAACTGCCCCCGGTTTTCCAGCGAAAAATCGTAGTTTTGCTCAATAGTGGAGCGCCCGAAACTAGGCAGGTCAGGCATGATACAACGATAATCAGGCATCAACTGTTCAGCGAGTTCACGCCAAAGATCGCCGCTGTCGGGGTTGCCATGCAGGAAGATGATCGGTGTGCCTGCACCAATTTCCTGAACGTAGATGCGAGCGCCAGGAATGATGAAGTGATGTGTCCTGATTTCCATCATTGAATTCCTGTTCGGTTAACCACGAGTATAGCAGTGATGGTGCTTCCTGAAGCAAGCAGCAGTTAAGTTGTGTCAACCACTTATCTTCACAAACTCCCCCACCTCCGCACGCCCCGCGATGCCGCGCCGCCCGCCGAGCGCCCGCGCCTTGAGCGCCGCGCTCGCCGCCGCCCAGCACAGCCGCTCGCGCAGGTCGCAGCCCCACGTCAGCGCTGCCGCATACGCGCCGTGAAAGACATCGCCGCAGCCCGTCGTATCCACCGCCTGCACCGGATACGCGGGCTGGTAAATCATCTCACCGTCGCTCGTCAGCGCCCAACTGCCCTCTACACCGCATGTGATGATGACCACCGCGCGTTCGTCGTGCCACAGCGCCCGCGCCGCCGCTACCGGATCGCCCACCCCCGTCACCTTTTCGGCATAGCGCAGCGACACAATCAGATGATCGACCTCCTCCAGCAGGTCAGCATGCGGTTGCAGCTCAAAATCTGCCACCACTGGGATACCTGCCTCGCGCGCAATCTTCACCGCCCGCACCAACTGCGGAATGCTCAACTGGTTCACATCGTCGAGCAGCAATACCCGCGCCGCGCGAATGGCATCGGCGGGCGGGTAATTGGGCGCATACGGCTGCTGCCCGGCGGTCGTATACAGGATCGTCCGCGTTGATTGATCCTGCGCGACAACGATGAAGGCGTGGATCGGGCGCGCGTCCGGGTGATGCGCTACCAGCGAGGTGTCGATGCCTTCGCGCTGCATGTCCGCCTCGATCCAGCGCGAATCCTCGTCCACGCCCATCACGTCGGCATAGGCACAGCGCACACCCAGCCGCGCCGCCGCCACCAGCGCCGTCGAAACCAACCCGCCACCCTGTCTATCGACATGCAGGACTGCCTGCTTGCTGTCTTCCACCGGGAAGCGATCTACGACCAGGAATTCATCGACCGTCGCACTGCCAATGCCAAGAATGTCATATGAATTTTGCATGAAGCCAACGACCTTGAGTGAAAAAACTGCGCAAATCAATCTACACTGACGATTAGCACCAGAGCGTACCACAGATCGGAACAGTTCTAATGAGCGCTATTCAACCCGCGTGGCATGATCCAGACACGCGCCGCGTTATGAAGTTTGCTTTCTATGACCACTGGACATGGCAAGAATACGAATTATCGCATCAAGCCGCCTATCAAATGATGGGCGAAGTGCAGCATCCCGGTCGTCATCATCCATCACCCCACGTCAGAAGTGGCGATGAAAATTGCCAAAGGCAACGGTATCGCCGTCATCCGCTCACTCCTGAGTCGTGCGCCCAAGAACCTGGTGGGCATCTATGTGGTCAATAGTACCGGCTTTGCGAAGGTCTTTGGCAATATATTCAGCACCATGATCAGCAGCATGGGTAGCGAAGTGCGTTTCGTTGAGACGTTCGATATGGCGCTGGCGCTGGCAGACAAGCGGCTAAACACAGTGAAGAATACCTCAAATTAGGTGCAGCAGGTTTTGCGGGAATTCGATAAAAACGGCGGATATGACATGAATTTGATGTCACTATTGACATATCACAAATTCATGTTATGCTGATGTCATGCTTAAGTATATCCTGCTCGGCTTTCTCAACTATGGTCCTCTGTCCGGCTATGACATCAAGAGCCTGATGGATGAGTCGACGATGCATTTCTGGCACGCTTATCACAGCCAGATTTACACCACATTGCGCAAGCTGGAAGAAGACGGCGTTGTCACCTCCGAAGCGCTCGAAGATGACGAAGGCAAGCTGAATCGCCGCCTGTACACCATCACCGACAAGGGGCAGGCGGATCTGGATAGGTGGCTGCGCGAGCCATTGATGGAACGCTCCGCCGTCAAGGAAGACTTGCTCGTCCGGTTGTTCTTTTCCGGTCGCCGGGCGCGCGAGGAGGTTTTAGACGAGCTGCGTATCCAGCGGCGGCTGCACCAGCAGAAGCTGGACTACTATCGCTCACTCTCGCCGGAACATCTGTTACGGCAAACGTCATCACCAGAAGTGCTGGCGCAGGAAGCCGTTTACTGGATGACGACGCTTTCGTTTGGCAGGCAGTACGAGGAGATGTATCTGCGCTGGCTCGACGAAACGATTGCAACGATTGACGCACTTTAGCTGCATCATATATGTCACTTTTGACATGTAAAAGGAGTAATTCAATGTCCCCCGAAGCGCTGTTTGTCTCCGGTCTCACAATCATCACCATTCCGACAATTCAATTTGGCGGCACATTCCTGCTCAGCCAGCTTGGAACTCGCGCGGCAGGCTATGCCGATAATCCCCTGCGTCGTGGCATGTTCACGGCGGGTCATGCCCACGCGGGTGTGCTGGTACTGCTGGCGCTGATTGTGCAGCCACTCATCGATCAGAGTGGATTGCAAGGCGCTGTCGCCTGGCTGGTACGCTTTGCCTTTCCAGCCGCAGCGATTCTCATTTCCGCAGGCTTTTTCCTGTCGGTCGCATCCCCCACCGCGACCAAGCCCGGTCCGCTGCTGCGCCTCGTTTACGTTGGGGCGACCATTCTGGCAGTGGCGCTGCTGGTCGTCGGTGTCAGTCTCGTCGTCTCGTCTGGCGTATTTGCATAAAGGAGCGTCGATCATGCAGAAAGTTGTCCTTGTAACAGGAGCGACGAAAGGCATCGGGCTGGCAATCGCCACGCAGCTTCAGCACAAGGGTTGGCGCGTCTTTGGCACCGGACGCGCACTCGTCCCATCGGCAGATTACCCGTTCACCCCCGTCGCGCTGGATGTTACATCGGACGAATCCGTCGCGGTGTGCGTGCAGACAGTCCTGAACGCCGCCGGGCGCATTGACGCGGTTGTGAATAATGCGGGCTATGATCTCTACGGGGCAGCAGAAGAGACGCATCTTGCCGAATTGAAGGCGCAGGTCGAAACCAATTTCTACGGCGCTGTGCGCGTGACTCAGGCGGTGCTGCCGATCATGCGCGCACAGGGCAGCGGCAGGATCATCAATATCAGTTCGATTGGCGGCTTGATTGCGCTGCCATTTAACAGTGCCTATGCTGCGAGCAAGTTCGCCCTGGAGGCGTACACTGAAGCGCTGCGTTTCGAAGTGCTGCCACATAACATCTATGCCTCACTGATAGAGCCAGATGCTGTGGCGACCGACACGCTGGATACATCGATTCGTGAAGTCGCCAACAGGGGTTCAACCTACCAGGTAACACGCGGGCACATGGTCAATCAAATGCGCAAACGGGGTCAGGACAGCAGCATCACGCCGCTGCAGGTGGCAGAAGCCGTTGTCCATGCACTGCGTGTCAGGCGACCCCGCTTGCGTTATCCGGTAGGCGGTGGCGCCTTGTATCTGCCGCTGCTGCGCACGCTCCTACCACAAAGCTGGTACGAGACCTTCATGATGAGGCAGTTTGTGACCGCAAGGGCACGATCATGATGTGCGCCGGCTCAGACTGCTGCTTGTCACGCCCAGCAGGATGATCGCGCCGATCAGGATTTCGCGCACGTAGCTATCGACATTTAACTGGGTCAAGCCGTTGTCCAGTACGCCTAATATCAGCACGCCGAGCAGCGTACCGAGGACATGCGGCTCTCCCTCTTCGCTGGTCGTCATGCCCAGAAAGACCGCCGCTATCGCGTCCAGCATCAGCCCTGCGCCTTGAATCGGGTTGGCGGACGCGACGCGACTGGCGATCATCAGCCCGCCAAGCGCCGCCCCCGCGCCCGTGCAGATGAAAGCAATCATGCGCAGCAGACGCACACGCACCCCGCCCAACCGCGCTGCTTCCGCATTGCCGCCGATGGCGTACAGCCGCCGCCCAAATGTTGTCTGCTCCAGCACAATCCACACGATCAGTAACACACCCGCTGCCAGCAGCGTCAGGTTCGGCAGCAGCAGCACGCGCTCGCCGTTCATGCCGATAGGGATGCCGCCGCGCGCAAAGCTGCTGAACGCCTCCGGGATAGCGCGCCCGAAGATCGTTTCACCGTCACTGAGCAAGAAGGCGATGCCGCTGAACATTGTCAGCGTGCCGAGCGTGGCGACAAACGGCAGGATGCCGATGTAGGCGACAAGGACGCCATTGAGCAGCCCGCCGACCATGCCGACCGACAACGCCGCAATGACGCCAACCAGCACGGGCTGCCCATCGCGAAAGAGCAGTGCCGCCACGATGCCCGCCAGACTCGCCATCGAGCCGACGCTCAGGTCGTAATCGTTCATGACCATGACAATCGTCATGGCAAACGCCACGACTGCCAGCATACTGACCTGCTGCGTAATGTTCAACCAGTTAGGCAGCGTCATGAACGTGTTGTTCGGGATGTTGATCCAGAAGTAGCCGATCATGATGACGAAACCCGCCAGCGTGCCGAACGTGCGCAGCCAGCGTGTGAGCGAGAGGCGGGGGGTGGGGGGTGCGGATGAGTTGGTGGTCACGGTGTTATGGGTCGTGTTCTTCGGTCATCAGTGGGTACAATGGATAGAGTATAACGCAGGGAAGGCGTCTAATCCTGTGTACCAGGTTTTTTTGCTCACGCCTTGGAGCGCTTGCTAGAGTGCCTTGGCAGAAGTCCTGTATCTGGATTTCTTTCATTTGCTTTCAATTGGTTGTGATCTATAATCAAAGTAAATTACAACACATCCTCTTTGTAGACTTTCAATGCTAATCAAACATCCCCGGAGACGTACATGGCAACTGCGGTTGTAATGCCCAAACTCGGCAATTCAGTGGAAAGTTCGATCATCGTCAACTGGCGTAAGCGGCTCGGCGACGCGGTGCAGGAAGGCGAAGCACTGCTGGAAGTGGAGACCGACAAGGCGACGGTCGAGGTTGAAAGCCAGACCAGCGGCACGCTGCTGGCAATCTTCTATGACGCGGGCGCAGATGTCCCGGTCATGACGCCGATTGCTGCCATCGGGCAGCCGGGCGAGGATTACAGCGCGTTGATGCCGGCTGGAATAAACACGGGAGAGCCTCAAGAGGCGTCCATACAAACATCCGCCGCACCTGTCGCAGCGAATGGCGCACCCGCCGCCGATGTAGGGACGCCATTCGTGGCGTCCATGCCCGATACCCCCACCGACCAGCGCATCTCCCCGCGTGCGCGTAATCTGGCGACGCGCAAAGGCGTTGTGCTCGCGGGCATGAGTGGCACGGGACCGGGCGGGCGAATCATCGAGCGCGACATTCAGGCAGCGCTGGCACGCCAGCCAAAGCTGACGCCCGTCGCCGAGCGCATGGTCGCCCAGGGCGGTTTCGCCCTTCCCGAAGGGGTCGAGCCTGGCAAAAAGATCACCACACGCGACCTGGTGCCTGCCGCCGCGCCTGTTCCGACTGCACCACCCCCGCCAATGCCAATGCCCGTGCAGGACGCCACCATCATTCCGATGAAGGGAATCCGCCGCACGATTGCCACGCGCATGTTGGCATCGCTGCAAACGACGGCACAGCTCACGCTCAATGCCTACGCCGACGCGCGGGCGTTGAAAGCGCTGCGCGAACGTCTCAAGTCCAGCGATGAAGCGCTCGGTCTGCGCGGCGTGACGATTAACGACCTGGTTCTGTATGCAGCGGCAAAGACACTGACGCGGTTCCCGGATGTCAACGCCCACCTCAAGGATGACGCCATTCATCAGTATCCCGCTGTGCATCTCGGCTTTGCGGTCGATACCCCGCGCGGATTAATCGTTCCGGTGATCAAGAATGCCCACGCGCGCACGCTGCACGACCTGAGCACCGAAGCCGTGCGGCTGGCGAAGGCGTGTCAGGATGGCAGCATCAAGCCCGACGACCTGGACGGTGGTACGTTCACCGTCAGCAATCTGGGCGGGTTGGGCATCGACACGTTCACGCCCGTGCTGAACCCGCCACAGGTCGCTATTCTCGGCGTTGGCGGTATTGCGCTGCGCCCGGTCGAGATGAACGATGATGTGAAGTTCATCCCGCACATTGCCCTTTCACTGACCATTGATCATCGCGCGATGGATGGCGCGCCGGGTGCGCGCTTCTTGCAGGCGCTCGGTCGCAATCTGGCGAATGTCGATGTGCTGCTGGCGACGTAAATTCAAGACCAAGATTATCTCGCTGACCCTGGAGGAAAGCCAACCGTGACCAAATCGCTCATCATTGACCCGGTAGAAGCGCGTCAGCGCTCAGTCATCACCGCACCCGATATTCCCGTCAACAGCTATCTGGCTGACCCGCTGGTAGAGGCACAGAAATACGGCAGCGCCAACCTGCGCCGCATCTACCGCGATATGCTCTACATCCGCGAGTTCGAGACGATGCTTGACCGCATCAAAAAAGAGGGCAGCTACGAGGGCATCGAATACAACCACAAGGGTCCGGCACACCTGTCGATGGGACAGGAGGCAGCCGCCGTTGGGCAAGCGTACCATCTGACGCCGGACGACTTCATCTTCGGTTCGCACCGTTCACATGGCGAAATTCTGGCGAAGGGCTTGAGCGCCATTGAGCAGATGACCGACGCGGCACTGATGCAGATCATGGAAAGCTACATGGGCGGCGTGCCGCTGCGCGTGGTGCAGTCGTTCAGCAAGGCGGCAGACGCGCGCACACTGGCACAGGATTACCTGCTCTACGGCACGCTGGCGGAAATCTTCGCCAAGGCAACAGGGTTCAATCAGGGGCTGGGGGGTTCGATGCACGCCTTCTTCCCGCCGTTCGGCATCATGCCAAATAACGCGCTGGTCGGCGGCTCTGCCGATATTTCGGTCGGCTCGGCATTGTTCAAGCGTATCAATCGGCAGCCGGGCATCGTCATTGCCAACATTGGCGATGCGTCGATGGGCTGCGGGCCGGTCTGGGAAGCGATGATGTTCGCGGCGATGGATCAGTTCCACACACTCTGGGATGCCGAAGTTGGCGGACACCCACCGATTCTGTTCAACTTCATGAACAACTTCTACGGCATGGGCGGGCAGCCGCAGGGCGAGACGATGGGCTTCGGCATGTTGGCGCGCGTGGCGATGGGCGTCAACCCGCAGGCGATGCACGCGGAGCGCGTCGATGGCTATAACCCGCTGGCGGTGGCAGACGCGATTGAACGCAAGCGCTCCCTGCTCGAACGCGGCGAAGGACCCGTGCTGCTCGACACCATCACCTATCGCTTCGCCGGGCATTCGCCGTCCGACGCTTCGACCTATCGCGAGAAGAGTGAGATCGACCTGTGGCGGCAGCAGGACTCGTTGAGCAGCTTTGGCGAGTACCTGGTCGTCAACAGCCACGCCGCGCATACCGAGTTTGACGCCGAACGCAATTTCATCATCGAACGCCTGAAGCTGATCCTGACCGCCGCGATTTCGCCGGAGCTTTCGCCGCGTATCAGCCTTGGTGATCATATTGGCGCGCTCATGTTCAGTGACACGCCGACCGAACGGCTGGCGAGCGGCACGCCCGACGCGCTCGTGCCGATCACCGAGACGCGCCTGAAGCAGACACAGGAGAAGTTCCGCTACGGGCTGGACAGCGAAGGCAAGCCGCTGCCCAAGCTGAAGACGCTGACGTATGCCGAAGCGATCTTTGAAGCGATGATCTACCGCTTCTACGAAGACCCGACGATGGTGGCATATGGCGAAGAGAACCGCGATTGGGGCGGCGCGTTCGGTGCGTATCGCGGTCTGACGGAAGCCATGCCCTATCATCGCCTGTTCAACTCACCGATCAGCGAGGCGGCAATCGTCGGTACTGCTGTGGGTTACGCCATGAGCGGCGGGCGCGTGGTGGCGGAACTCATGTACTGTGACTTTATGGGGCGCGCGGGCGACGAAATCTTCAACCAGATGGCGAAGTGGCAGTCGATGAGCGCGGGCGTGCTGAAGATGCCGATGGTACTGCGCGTGTCGGTCGGCAGCAAGTACGGTGCGCAGCACTCGCAGGATTGGTCATCGCTGTGCGCACATATCCCCGGCTTGAAGGTCTACTTTCCCGCGACGCCCTATGATGCCAAAGGCATGTTGAACCTGGCGCTGCGCGGGACTGATCCGGTCGTGTTCTTTGAGAGCCAGCGTCTGTACACCGAGCCAGAGACGATAGTGCCCGGCGGCGTGCCCACCGAATACTACGAAGTGCCGGAAGGCGAGCCGGTCGTGCGGCGCGAAGGCAGCGATCTGACGATTGTCACCATCGGTGCAACGCTTTACCGCGCGCTGGCGGCAGCGAAGCAGTTGCAGGACAAGCACAATCTGTCGGTCGAAGTCATCGATGCGCGCTTCATCAACCCGCTCAACTACGAGCCAATCCTGGCTTCGCTGCGCAAGACGGGCAAGATCGTGCTGGCGTCGGATGCGTGCGAACGCGGCTCGTTCCTGCACACAATGGCGAGCAACATCAGCCAACTGGCGTTCGATGATCTTGATGCGCCTGTAGCGGTCGTCGGTGCGCGCAACTGGATCACGCCGCCCGCCGAACTGGAAGACCTGTTCTTCCCAACACCGGAATGGATCATCGACACCATTCACGAGCGCGTGCTGCCGCTGGCGGGACATCGCGTGACGACGCAGCAAGCGACGGGCGAGATCATCCGGCGCAATCGAGCGGGGGTGTAGCCCTCACCCCCAACCCCTCTCCCAAACGGCGAGTACGCCTGGGAGAGGGGCTTCCAAATGACGCTCCGACTTACATTGTTCACTAGAGAGAATTTGGGTGAGGGTTACAGCCCTGCCGCTGCTTCCGCCAGCAGCGTTTTCAGCAAATCTTCGTCCACAGTTTGCCCCTTAACGATCTTGATCGTTTTGCGGTCGCCCGTATCTGAAGACTCAAACATGCCCTCCGGCGGCTGGATGCCCTGTGCATTGAAAATCGTGAGTGTCACCCACCCCTTTGCCGTGCCGATGACGGCGGCGTACTGGTTGTTCTTGCGGTAGTGTGGCTTGCCGTATTGCAGGCGTTCGTCAGTATCAGGGATTGCGGCGAAGACGACTACCCGCAGCCGCTTGCAGACCTCTACCTGCCATTCCTGCCCCGCCTTCTCTGCCAGCTTGTCAATGTAGTCTGTCACCTGTTCGTTCATGTAAATCCCCTGTGTTAAGCTATGGATATGCCACTATCTCAGTCCGCCAACGATCTTGTCAATACGGCGCGCACGAGTCTCTGCCGTCTTTGCCTCACTCACTTGATAAACGTGATTCTTGCGCGCCGAGGGAGCAAGCGCATCAAAAGCTGCGCGCACACCCGCTGCATCCAGCGCTTGGACAAGGTCATCAGGGATAATGATGGCGGGTGGCTCTTTGTCGAGTTCCAGCGCCACTTCAATCGGATCACCTGCCTTCAACCCTGATGCCTGGCGATGATCCGAGCTAAAGCCGATCATATAGTCGCTGCCCATGACGGCAACGGTGATAGAGTAGGTATAGTTGCTGTTGAGCGTCACCTTGACACGCGGCTTCTTGCCTGCGCCCAATGATTCGATGACTTCAGACGGGATGCGAATGCCGGTTGCATTTTTGCCTTCGGCTTGCAGCAAGGTGGTCTTAAAGGTTATGGACATGATTCGCTTCCGATAGTCGCAGGGTGATGATGACAGCTTACTTCAATCGGGGCGCACAGTCTTGAACAAAAACGACAGGGAGGCAGACGCCGCTTCGCGTTGGATTTGTGTCGGGGTTTGCCCGATCCAGCGTCGCAGCGCACGGGTCAAATGGGACTGGTCGGCATAGCCTACTTCATCAACCGTATCGAGAATCGATGCACCTTGACGCAGGAGCAGCGTCGCGTGGCGTGCGCGTTCGATTTGATACAGCGTGGTGTGCGATACGCCCGCAACACTGACGAAGCGCCGCTGCACTGAACGAAGCGTTCTATCGCTGCTGCGCCCGTGTAAGGCAGCATCAATCACCGGGTCACGCAGCAGCGTTTCCGTGCGTGCCAGCCTGTCAATAAACACATCAATGTTGTTATAGGTCGGCACTTCCCATGACATGCCGCCGAGCCAGAAGCGCTGACCGTTAGCAGGCAGGTGGACGGCATTATCAACCAGGATGCTCGGCATGAGCGAGGGCAGAGCAGCGCTCATCCTGAAAGTAATGCCAAAAAAAGTGGCATCTGGCGGACAATATGCTCTTGTAGGTTTGGTTTCTACACCGCGCACCGTCACATATGTTCGTTCCTGATGTGTCCAGATGCACATCTGCCAGTGATTGAGCGCAATGGATGTAAACTCGCCAGACGAACCGCTCTGCGTATGCCATACACGTTCTATAAACGGCGATTCCGCTGGACGATGGTCAAATGTTAGCGGCACACGTTTCTCCTCTGGCCCGTATTTCCTGGCGCGCTTGCGCCTATGATCCTCTGTTTTCTATATGTTCCGCTATCCTTAAAAGTAATGTACGACACTATGGTTCAGAAGGAAAAGCCCACCATGACCCCAAACCACTGGCAAGACTTCTTCGATCACTACGCCCCGCGCTACATGGACGAGCCGTTTGTGAAGGCGACACTGGCAGAAGTTGATTTCATGATCGAACATTTACAGCTTGTACCTGGGATGCGCGTGCTGGATGTCGGTTGCGGCACGGGAAGGCACGCGGTTGAACTGGCGAAGCGCGGGCTGCACATGACAGGCGTGGACATCAGCAGCGGAATGCTGACGCACGCACAGCTTGCCGCAGAAAAAGCGGGCGTGCAAGTCGAGTGGGTGCATTCACCCGCCGACGCTTACCAGACAACGCAGCCGTTTGACGCCGTGTATTCTGTCTGCGAAGGCGCGTTGTCGCTGCTCGGCGCGGATGACAGCTTTGACCGCGACACGCGGGTGTTTGCGCGCATGTTCGCCGCGCTCAAGCCGGGCGGACGCGCACTGATCACGGTACTCAACGGGATGCGTTATCTGCGGTTGTACAGCGCAGACGACATCCGTTCAGGACGCTTCGACCCGCTGACGATGACGGAACATGGCACGATGGCAGTGGAGACGCCTGACGGTACACGCAGCATCCCGACGCGCGAGCGCGGCTACATCCCGACTGAGCTGCGGCTGATGCTGCAACAGGCGGGCTTCGTGGTTGACGTTATCAGCGGCGGTACAGCGGGGAATTGGCGGCTCACCCCGCCCGACATGGACGAGATGGAACTAATGGCGCTGCTGCATCGCCCGCAGGGATGAGCAGCAAAGGACGAGCAGTGGCTTGCACGCACAACCCTTGCCATCCTCACCGACGCCGCAGCAGCAGCCAACCCCCAACGACGGCTGCTAGCAGTGCCGCCAGCCCGCCGAGCGGCAGCGTGCGCCGAGCGAGCAACTGCTGCGCCGCCAGATAGCCGGACGTGGCGTTGTTGCCCGCGCCGGGCCAGGTCGCTGCCCCGACCATGTACAGGTTGCGCACAGGCATCCTGTAGCGCGATGCACCCCAGAAGGGGCGAAAGAGGAAGTTCTGCTGGAGATGGTGGCTGCCGCTGATGGTGTCACCATCGACCCAGTTCGGGACATGTCGCGCCAAATCCTGTGGACTGTAGACCACGCGCTTTAACACTAACGCGCTGATACCCGGCGCATACGCCTCCAGCTTTTGCATCACGCGGTCGGCAAATGCCTCACGCGCATCTGCCCAATCCCGCGCCTCGATTTCACCGCGCGCATCGCCGCGTATCTGCCCCGGCAGCGGGCGCACCTGTATGTACAATATGGCGCCCTCACCAGAAACACGCGACGGATCAACGGCAGACGTTTGTCCGACGATCAGCAGTGGGTTGGTGGGCAGTTCGCCGTTCATCGCCTGTGTGTACGCCGTCGCCAGGTCTTCGATGTATGGCGCGATGTGCACATAGCTGAACTGACTGATGTGGTCGCCAGCCGCCCACTGCGGCGGCGCGCTCAACGCCAGATGGATCATCATCGTCGCCGGACTGTAGACATACTGCTCTGCCCGCTGGCGTGCAGCGTAGGGGACTGCCGCCGTATCCAGCAGCGAACCGAACAGTGTCTTCGGCGTCAGGTTGGCGACCACCGCCCGCCGCGCGCCGATCTGTTCGCCGTTCGCCAGTTCGACGCCAGTGGCGCGACCGCGTTTGGTCAGAATGTGACGGACTTCGGCATTGGTGCGGATTTCACCGCCCGCCTCGCGGATCATGGCAGCAAGCGCCTCGCTGATCTTCGACGCGCCGCCTTCCGCCAGACTGATCCCCTTGTCCATGACCTCAAACGCCGACGTCAGCGGAAACAGCGTACCGCCGACCGTGTCCGGCGCGAAATCGAGATGCAGCCCCCAGCAGGCGATCACCGCCTTCATCTCGGCGCTGCTGAAGTAAGCATTCGCCAGTTCGCGCGGCGATTTCAGCAGCAATTGAAACAGGTCAAGCAGCGGCTTTATTCCGACGGTTTTCAGCGACTTCCAGACAATGCCTGCCGCCTTGAGCGATGGCAAGGGTGTGGCATACAGCGGAAACAACGTCTGCATCAGCAGTTGGTGGCGCAGTTCGAGCTGACGCCAGCCTTCGACATCTTCGGGGTGTCGCGCCTGAATTTCCGCGCGCGTGCGCTCGACATCGCGGTAGATATGCACGCTGCTGCCATTCGGGTACACGTTGCACACGGGCGTATCCGTCCGCACAAAGCGCAGCCCGTGCCGCGTAAAGTCCTGCTCAAGCTCCTGATAGACGGGCGACAGGACGAACAGATTCTGGTTGGTCGAATACAGGTCGTGGACAAAGCCGGGCAGCGTGACTTCGCCGCTGCGGATCGCGCCGCCGACCTCGGCGTTGCGTTCCAGCACCAGCACGCGCCAGCCGCCACGCGCCAGATACAACGCCGTGACCAGCCCGTTATGTCCCGCGCCTACAACAATGGCATCGTAAGACTGCATGGAATGAGCCTGCTTTCTTGATCTCACGTCAACACGTTCCCTCGCTTTTGGAGAGGGGTACGAGTCTCGGTTGAGTGGAGATCTGTCGAGATGAGGTTAGCGCTCCACTACGATTTCGCGCATCCGTTCGCGGAGTGACGGCTTGCCATAGCCGTTTGCGAGACTGGTGTCATCGTCACGCACCGTCTGGATCGCCCGCACCGTCTCTGGCAGCGCCAGCCCCAGCGACACCAGCGACGCCACTGTCGCTATCTGGCAGTAGAAGCAGAGCGCTTTGGTATCCCGCCACTCTTCGCGCGCCAGTTGCAGCGCCAGCACGACATCACCCGCAATCTTGAGTGTCATCAGCAGCGGCACAAGCGGCGTCCTGCGTGCACGCTCCTTGCCGCCCATCGACGCCAGCAGTGCTGTCGCGCCATAGCTGATCAGCATCAGCGGACCGTCGGGCGCATTCAGCCGGCTGTAGGCATAAGGCGCGGCATCTACGCGAGCGGAGTCGAAAACTTCAATCGGCGGGTCGGGCAGGTTACGCAGGATGCCGACCTGATAGAGCGAGACGAGCTTAGCTGCCATCGCACCCACTATTGACAAGCCAACGATCCAGCGGCGGCGCGTCAGGTCGGGCGTCGTCTCATTGCGCAGTTCGTGGCTCAATTGCGTCGGATTCATAGCGCTGATCCTCATGTACACGTCTGGATCAACTCTACCTTTTCGTCAGGGACGCGCGCATACCTACGTGGCATGTTTCCCGATAGGACAATAGGGGCAGGATGCATCCTGCCCTACTATTTTACCCTCTCTTTTTAGGCATCTTCGTGCGCATGATTGCACCTATACTGAAAACATGACTGTTGATTTCAATCTGTGTGTATGATGGCGACCAACCCAACCCCCCAATACCCGGATGTACTCGGCGCGCTCACCAGTGGTGCGCGTGCCAATATCGGCGTCGTGCAGTGCGCGCTCGCCGTGCGCCCGCTTAGCATCGCTGCCGGGCAGCCGCTCGAACTCGTCCTGCTCGTGCAAAACGCCTGCGATCAGACAGTGGATGTCGGCGCGCTGCTGACGTTGCCCGAAGCCGACAACAAGAAGCAGAAGGGGCGCTTCCTCGCGCCGAAGACTAAACCGATCGTCGTGGTGCAGGCGGGCGAAGTCGGGTATATCAGCATCCCGATTGCCACGCTGCCAGACACCGCACCCGGCGAGGCGTACAAAGTCAGCGTAGAGATCGATGTCAAAGCCAGAGGCAAACCCGCCCGCGTCCGTGCGCAGGAAGGCGGCGGCGTGTTTGTATCGTCAATGATGGAGGAAGCAGGGCGCGCCCGGCTTGCCGAACTGCGCACGCTGCGCTTCCATACGCAGAAGACGTTGATGCGCAACAGCCTGGAGACTACGTTTGCCATCAGCGGTGTGCGTCCCGGCTTGCCGCCGGATTTGCAAGCGAAGTGGGTCAGCCTGTGGACACTGGCGGATTCGACCGAGTCGCTGCTGCTGCTGCAATACGCCGATGAGATGCTGGTGCGAACGATGCCCAGGCTCAAGCGAACAGTCGTGCATCAGGCACTGCTGGAAGCGACGCGCACGCGCTTTGCCGATGCCCACTACCCGCTGCGCGACGCCGAAGCCGCGCTCATCGCCAAGCTGATGACGATCATACTGGAATACGCAGCGCCGAAGGAACGGGGACATGGCTACCAGGCGGCGGGCAAGTACGCCGTTGAGCCGCTGTTCGCCATCGTGCGCCAGAACCCGGCAACGCCCGTCAAGCTACCACACTGGATGAGTGCCTTCCTGCGGCTGGTCGCTCGCGATGCCCGCGCGCTCGACCACATTGATAAGCTGGTGATGCGTCAGTTGTATCTGCCGCTGCTGCGCGATGCGATCGAGTACGGCTTTGCGCTGCTCAGCCAGACGACCGGACAGATCATGGGCGACGAGGACGACATCGCGTTATACGCCGATCAGGTGATTGCGTGTCTGGAGACGGGCGAAGGGATGGAATTCCAGCGCGTCTATCTGCCGCTGGCGATGGGCGGCGCGCTCATCAACGAGAAGATTCTGCTGGCGGGCGAACACCGCGACGAGCAGGTCGAACGGCTGGTAGCCGACTTGGACGAGCGCAAGCCGGAAATCCCGGACGAAGACGCTGACGTGCTGGACATGGTGCAGGAGACGATCCACCGCATCGCCAAAGTCTATGGCAACCGTTCGGTGTGATCATGCAGCGGCATCCCGCGCACAATGAGATCAACATAGCGCGACAGATAGGTGATGACGTTCTGCCGCTCTTCGGCGCTCAATAACCCGAAGACGGCATGGACGTACTCATGCAGACTCGCCTGCACCGAGTCGAACGCCGCCCTGCCTGCATCGGTCAGCAGCACATGGATGGTGCGGCGGTCGTTGGCGTCCGGCTGGCGCGCGACCAGACCCTGCGCTTCCAACCGGTTGATCAAGCCGCTCATCGTGGCATTGGTCAAGCCATGCAGCCGCGCCAGCATCCCGATGGAGCAGCGCCCGTCCTGTTCGAGTAATGTCTTGAGGACATAGAACTGCGGGGTCGTCAAGCCGCGCACCGAGAAGTGTGCGGCGAGGCGCTTCTCGCCATCCAGCACGATCTCAAAGAGCAGCGACCACACCCGCGCTACATCCGCTTCCAGTTCGTCTGTCACATCATCCTGCCATCATCATCGTTGCCGCTAAACCGCAAACGCGGGTTCCGGGATGGGATTAACGGCATTTAGTGTAGCCGATTGTGCGACGACGTGCGACGCCGCGCACTTTTCTTCTCAACTTATCGTGCTTGAGCCAAAACCGTTATCTGGTTTTCGAGGATATTGAAGGTTATGTCTGGGTCAGCGTTGGAACACAGGGCGTATCGTATCGCTGTAATACCGCCCCATAACCAGTCGCTGCCGCTTTAAGGTGCTGGACGGTTTCTAGCGCTCCCGCCCGGCTGCCGCGCCGACCTGCTGGCGGTCGCGGCGGCGCTGGAGGCGCAGGGGGAGTAGGGGCTATGCGGAGCGATCGATCGCCCAACGCCCTACATGCCGCTCGTCGGCAGCCCGCCCAGCGCCACGCCGCCAATCGCGCTGCGCAGCGCGTCGCGGTCGTCCCACTCGTACTCAACCGTCCCAAAGCACAGGCTTTGCTCATGCCCCTTGCCACACGCGATCACGATGTCGCCCGCAGACGCAAGCTGGCAGGCAAGCAGCAGCGCGTGCCCGCGATCCGGCACGCGGTAGAACGTTTTGCCTTCGACGCCACCTTTGCTGACGCACGCGGAAGCCATCGTCGCCAGAATGTCCTCCAGCGACTCGGTACGCGGGTCTTCGGCGGTCAGAATGCTCACGTCCGCCAGTTCTGCGCCGATCTCTGCCATCAGCGTACGCTTTTCAACATCGCGCAAACCCGCACTGCCAAACACCGCGATCAACCGCTTGCCTGTCTTGAGCATCCCGCGACATGCTGTCAGCGCGTTCCTGAGCGCGTTCGGCGTGTGGGCAAAATCGACCATCGCAATATAGGGTTGTCCGGCGTCAATCCGTTCCATCCTCCCCGGAATCACCGCCACATCGCGCAGCCCATCGACAATATCCGCCGTCTGGATCGACAGTGCAATCCCCGTTTCGACCGCCGCGAGTGCATTGTAGACGTTGAACTCGCCCAGCAGTGGCGAGTGATAGCGTTCGCCGGAAACCGTCGTGCCGAAGACCTGATCATCGGGATACTCGACGTTGAAGAAGATGCCCTTTGGCGCGTACTGGATATTGACCGCGCGGTAGTGTGCCGCCTCGCTCAAGCCGTAGAGGATTTTGCGATCCGCCTCGTAGAGCGTGAAGTAATCGGCGTTGGCGTCGTCGGCGTTGATGATCGCGGTCTTTTCCAGCGGGTAACGGCTCAAACCCGTCTTGTGCGCTGACGTGCCGAGCATTCCAAACAGGATGCCTTTGGCGGCGCGGTAGTTTTCGAACGACCCGTGAAAATCGAGATGCTCATGCGTCAGGTTGGTCAGCACCGCGACATCGACATCAATGCCGTTCAAGCGCCCCTGCGCCAGTCCGTGACTGGTCATTTCAATGACGGCGTAATGAGCGCCGTTTTCAACCATGCGTGCCAGCAATGCCTGTACCTGCGGCGCGGTTGGCGTCGTCACATGCAGCCCCGTGTCCGCCGTCGCCCCGCCCAGATCGGCGTGAACGGTGCTGATGAGTCCAGCGCGCCCCTGAGCCGCTCGGCGCAGCATGGCGTGGATGAGTGTGCTGGTGGTCGTCTTGCCGTCCGTCCCGGTTACGCCGACGACGATCAGCTTGCGCGATGGGTAGTCATGATAGGCAGCTGCCAAATAGCCCGTCGCCGCCTGTGCGTTGCGCACACGAACGTAGGGGATGGACAGCCCACCGATCTCGCGCTCACCGATGATCGCGGCTGCGCCGTTGGCAATCGCGCGCGGAATGAAGTCATGGCCGTCCACCTTCAGTCCGGGACGCGCGACGAAGACGCCACCCGGTTCGACATCGGCATCGCTTTCGACGACAGGCGCATTGATCTCTACGCCCAGATCGCCGTCTGCCTGCGCGACTTGCTGGCGCGGCAGTCCTTCAAGGAGTTCAAAGAGAGTCTTCATGAATATGTACTCTTATAGAACCCTCACCCTAAATCCCTCTCTCTCATGGAGAGGGACTTTCAGATACGTAGAAACCCCTTCTCCCTCAGGGAGAAGGGGTTGGGGAATGAGGGTAGACGCTACGCATTATGACGGATATGGACAATATCGCCATCTTTGACGATGTAATCACGCCCTTCGAGGCGGAATTTGCCCGTCGATTTGAGCGCCGCCTCGCTGCCCGCCGCCATCAGTTCGTCGTAGGTGAAGACTTCGGCACGGATGAAGCCCTTCTGTAAATCGCTGTGAATAACGCCCGCCGCTTCTGGCGCGGTCGCTCCAGCGGGCATGCGCCAGGCGCGGACCTCGTCTTCGCCGACCGTGAAGAACGACTCGTATGCCAGCAGTTCATACGACACGCGGATAACCTTTGCCGCGCTGAGCTCGGTGATGCCGTACTCCGCCATAAAGATTTCGGCGTCTTCTGGCTCAAGCTGGCTCAATTCCGCTTCGATCTTGCCCTGCAAGTTCAGCACGCTGCTGCGTTTGTGCGGGTAATCGATGGCATAATCCTTGAGTGAGTCGCCCTGATTCAGCACAACCATGACAGGCTTGAGAGTGAGCAAGCCGAAACCCTTCAGCGGCTTGATCTCGTTGACGCTCAGGTCGAGGTTGCGCAGCGGTGTGCCTTCGTCGAGTGCCGCCTTCAGCTTCGCCAGCGTGTCCGCTTCATCCTGCACCGCTTTTTCCAGCGTGCGCCCTTTGCGCTTCTGTTCTTCGGTGATGCGTTCCAGCCGCGACTCGATCGTCACCAGGTCTGAGAGCAGGAATTCGCCGTCAATCGTTTCCAGGTCGCGCTGCGGGTTGACGCTGTTATACGGGTGCGGCACATTCTCGTCTTCAAACGCGCGCAGCACATGGACGAGTCCATCAAGCTGACCGAGTTCGTTACGGAACTGTCCCTTTAAGCCGCCCTCGGCGACGCCCTTTTCCAAGCCGCCAATATCAACATATGTCACCTGGGTGAAGGTCGTCTTCTTCGGCTTGTACATGGCGCGCAGCTTATCCACACGCTCATCCGGCACATTGACAACGGCGGTATGCACCTCGAACTGTCCGCTGGTGGCTGCGCCGGTGGGCAGCGTGCTTTTGGTGAGGGCGTTAAAAATGGTCGTCTTGCCGCTGTTGGGTAATCCGATAATGCCTAATCGCATAACGTTTGCTCATATGGTGTGTAGTTGTGATATGGGGAAAGTATAACACTACATTCGCGATTGTCGTTCGTATCGTTATAATCGGGACATGTGAAACCGACAGGACACACGAGCATGACCGCAGCAACACTCGAACTCGTCAGCAATGGCTATGCACTTTCCAACGATGCGCGACGACTCGGACGATTGACGCCAAGCGACCCGCACGCGCCGATGGAAGCGCTGCGCGAGCAATTTCGCGCACAGGGCTATCTTTGGCTGAAGGGCATTTTGGATCGCGAGGCGGTGTGGGACTTTCGGCGGCGCTACTTCGCTGCGCTGGCGGATACAGGCTTGCTCGCGCTGGGCAGCGACCCAACTGACGGGATTCATTCCGGTGTCGAGATGCCCAACCTCAACCGCTACCTGGTCGAGATCGTGCGCTGGGCGCGTTACGAGGCATTCTGCATGAGCACGCCGATCATCGAATTCTACGAGGCGTTCTTCGGCGGCGCGGTTTTCCTGCACAAGCGCAAGCTCATCCGCCACACCGTCCCGCACGACCCGAAATGCACAGGCGCGCATTACGATCTGGTCTACCTGCGCGGCGGCACAGACACGGTGTGTACCAGTTGGATACCGATTGGCGATTGTCCGGTGGAGATGGGCGGCTTGATTTATCTGGAAGGCAGCGATGCTTACGGTCGCAAGCTGGAGGCGCGCTTCAGCGAGGCGAACCAGAACCTGCCGCCAGAGGAACGCATCAGCGCCTTTAACAAGAACATGAAGGAAGGCTGGCTCAATCGCAATCTGGCGACGCTGGCGGATGAGATCGACTCGCGCTGGCTGGTGGCGGATTACGAGGTGGGCGATATGGTTGTCCACAGCGCCTACATGATCCACGCATCAACGGAGAATACCGATACGCACGGGCGGATGCGGCTGAGTACGGACATCCGCTACCAGCGCGTGCGCGACGAGATCGACATCCGCTGGCAAAACCACTGGTCGTTCGACGACATGTTGTGATTTTTAATTCTTAAACAAATCCACTCCTAACGATAACAATCAGTGCCTATGGTTTTAGTCTGCGCGGAAACCGCGCAGTGCGTTTGTGTACTCTATGCACTTCAAATCACATAAGGAGAGCCTGATGCGTCATCGTTCAGTTGTCTTCGGCTTGCTGGCGTTCGTCGCCGCGCTGGTTTTGTCGGTGGCTGCCCCCAGCCGTACTATCGCCCAGGATACGGCGCTGGTATTCAACCGGGTCGCGACGATCCCGTCGTTCCTCAATACCGATGTCGAAAGCGAAACCGTCGCCGAGATCATCACGGCAAGCCAGGACGGCAACACCCTGATCTACACGGATGCCGCGATGGGTGTCATCGGCTTTATCGACATCACCGATCCGATGGCACCGGCAGCTGCGGGTTCATTGGAGATGGGCGGGGAGCCAACGTCTGTCGCCGTCTTGGGCGAGTTCGCATATGCTGCGGTCAATACCTCTGAGACCTTCACCGAGCCGAGCGGCGCTCTGTTCGTCATCAACGTTGCCGAACAGTCCATCGTGAATGAAATCGACCTCGGCGGACAGCCGGACTCGGTCTCGATCAGCCCGGACGGTGCGTATGTGGCGATCGTTATCGAAAACGAACGCGACGAAGACCTTGGTGAAGGCGAACCGCCCCAGCTTCCCGGCGGCGCGCTGGTGATTTTCAGCACTGCTGATGAGTCGCTGCGCACCGTGGATCTGACGGGTATCGCCGACCTGTTCCCGGAAGACCCGGAACCAGAGTTCGTGGACATCAACAGCCAGAACCTGGCGGTCGTTACCCTCCAGGAAAACAACTACATTGTGCTGGTGGACCTCGTCTCCGGTGAAGTCACGGGTAGTTTCTCGGCTGGCGCTGTCGATCTGGAACAGGTCGATACGGTCGAAGACGATGTCATCACCCTCAACAGCAGCCTGGCGGGTATCGCGCGTGAGCCGGACGCCGTGACCTGGATTTCGGACTCGCTGTTTGTCACTGCCGATGAAGGCGACCTGTTCGGCGGCTCGCGCGGTTTCACTATTTTCGATACCGCTGGTACAGTCGTCTTTGATGCTGGCAACACAGTGGAACACATCGCTGCCCGTCACGGACACTACCCCGAAGGACGCTCTGAGAACAAGGGCAGCGAGCCTGAGGGCGTAACGTTCGGCGAATATGAAAGCGGGAACTATCTTTTCGTGGGTCTGGAGCGCGCCAGCCTGGTACTCGTGTATCGGATTGGCGAGGATGCGTCGGCACCGGAATTCGTGCAGGCGCTGCCCACTGGCATCGGACCTGAAGGCTTGCTGGCAATCCCTGGTCGCGACCTGTTCGTCGTTGCCAGCGAAACGGACTTCCCCGGCGGCGTTCGCTCCATCGTCAGTATCTACCAGCTTCAAGAGGGTCCCGCGGCTTACCCCACCATCGCCTCCGCCGACAACGAAGACGGCACGCCGATCACCTGGGGTGCGCTCTCTGGTTTAGCCGCTGATCCGATGGATGCTGGCATTGCCTACGCCATCCGCGACAGCTTCTACGGTTCCAGCAGCATGTATGTCGTTG
Source organism: Chloroflexota bacterium (assembly GCA_033763755.1). GTDB lineage: Bacteria > Chloroflexota > Anaerolineae > Aggregatilineales > Phototrophicaceae > Flexifilum. The sequence goes on along the minus strand of JANRJX010000047.1, from coordinate 11,286 downwards.
ATGTTTCGGGCGAGCCTGCCATCATCACCGATGAAATCTTCCTGATGGATAGCAACGGCGCGCTGGCGGCAGTCGCCCCCGAGCAGGTGAACGAAGACAGTACCGTGAACCTGGATGCTGAAGGCATTACCGTGCGCGCTGGTGGCGGCTTCTGGATTGCATCCGAAGGCGGTGGCGACTTTGGTAACACGGATAACCCGGTCACATCGCTGAACCTGTTGGTAGGCGTGGCTGCGGACGGCACCATCGAGACAGTGGTCACGCTGCCAGATGCTGTCAATGAAGGGCAGCGCCGCTGGGGTTTTGAGGGCGTGGCGTCCACCGGCGAAGCAGGCAGCGAAGTGCTGTTTGTCGCCTTCCAGCGCGAATTCCAGAACGACCTGGAAGGTTATGCGCGGATTGGCCGCTACGATGTCGCTGCTGAAGCCTGGAGCTTCTACTACTACCCGCTGGAAAGCGCTGCTACCGGCTGGATCGGTCTGTCCGAGATTACCGCCATCGACAGCGAAACGTTCCTCGTGGTTGAACGCGACAACCAGGCTGATGTGACCGCTGCAGTCAAGGGGATTTACCAGTTCTCGGTGGCAGGGCTGGAGCCGCTGGCTGAAGGCGAATTCCCGATCGTGGACAAGACTCTGGTCTATGACATGCTGCCTGACCTGGCGGCTACGGGCGGCGCAATCATCGAAAAGGTCGAAGGCTTCGCCATTCTGGCAGATGGCAGCGCTGTGTTCGTGACCGACAACGACGGCGTGGACGACTCCAACGGTGAAACCCAGTTCATTCGTATTGATCTGATGCTGGGCGAGTAAACCCTCTTTGCTGGAGGTCCCCTCACGCTGTGGGGTGACCTCGCAAACGTCGGACCAATCAAGCCAGGCATCATGACTACGAAGGCTGCTGACGGCGGCATCTTTCTGCCTGCCGTCCAGGTCATCTCTCCAGCATATTCACTCGCCAGACGACCTCGCGCAAGGCGAAGGCGATCTCGATCAGACGCGCGGGATCGACCAGCGCGGGCGTGTCGCGCTCGGTGTGGATGACTGTCGTCAGCAGTTCCATTGCCTGCTCCGACGTAAATGCCAGCGTGGGGCGCTCGTGCATGACCATCATCATATGGTCGCCCTGATACCAGGGTTCGCCTTCGCATAATCCTGAATAGACCGACAATCCGGCGTCCAGCGCTTGCGTCAGCGCGGGCGGGCAGCCATACAGCGACCATGCCGTCTTGCCTTTGTGATAGCCTACGCCATCCACGTTGACCGCCAGCGCAATGGTATCGAATGCGCCTCTGTTGCGGCGCATGTACTCCATCTCGCCAGGATTGCTGTAGTAGTCTTCGCCGTTGAGCGCGACGATCTCGATCGTATGCCGCCCTGTGTAGTCGGACAGCAGTTCCGCAAGCAGCAGCAGCGTGACAATGCCGCCGGCGTTGTCGAGCGCGCCTGGCGTCCCGGCTTTGGTATCAATATGCGCCATCAACACGATGCGCCCGCTACCCATGCCCGCCCGCCGCGCGATGACATTGCTCGCGCCTGCCAGCCGTCGTTCGGCACAACTGACCAGATGCACAGTTTCGCCCACATGTCCTGCGATGCTCGTCCCCTGCTTGTCCGTCAGGTAGACAGACGGAACATCGAAGTCGCCATCCTCCAACATCGGGAACGGGTAGAGCGCGCCTGCGACAGATGGGTTGCGCCCGGTGGCGGTGATGATGGCGGCGGGACGTTTGCTGTTCAAAAGCTGATAGATGTGCTGGTGTTCGACGGGGTTATAGAAGGCGAAGTTTTGCGGCATCAACTGTTCGCGCGCGATATCGCCGTAAAGCAATACGATCTTATCCGTGATGTCGGCGGACTCCAGTTCGGCAACCGTGTTGACCACGACCAACGGTGCGCGTACATCGCAGCCGAGCGAGTACGGGCTGCTATGCGCGGGGTAGACGATATTGCTGGCTGCCAGTGATGCGCCGCTGCTGGACCAGTCCATGCAGGCGAAGGACGGCTTCTCCACTGCGAAACCAAACGCAGCAACCGTGTCCGCGAACCAGTCGGTCGCGGCGCGGTTGCCGCTGCTGCCGAGCGCGCGGCTGAAGATATCGTTGCATAGTGTGTGCAGGTAAGCAGAAGCAGCGTGGGTCAGCGGGTCGCGGTTCATGAAGCCTCCTGTCCTTGACCGACCTATAGCATTTCTTATGTCTATTGAGCGTCAGGACAGGAGGCTCTGCAACGGGAGGAAGTACAGGGTTTATCCTGGTCAGGCGGTGGGGCTACAACCCTGCTATGATCCCCCGCGCCGCTTCCAGCTCTTCTTCGTTAATCGTATGCCCCAGATCGCGGTAGATGCGCTCGTCCACCACTGCGCCCATCGCGCGGAACTGTGCGCTCGTCTCCTGCACCCGTTCCAGGGGAATGTGGAAATCCTTTGGATCGCAGCCAATGAAGACAGGCGTGCCGGACAATGTGCCGGGATAGCGTGTCACGTCAACTGTGTTGCCGATCAGACCGCCGCTGAAGACCAGTAGACCGCCGTAGCGCCGGGCATTACGCGCGACATATTCGCTTGCCAGGCACGCACCTTGCGAAAAACCGCCGATGATGATGCGTTCTGCTGAAATACCCTGCGCTTCGACATATGCCACCAGCGCCTCCACCACGCCCAGTGCCGACGACAGGTACGGTTCGTTGCGCTCAATCGGCTCGATGAAGCGCAGCGGATACCAGCTATTTCCCGCTGCCTGTGGAGCGAGCGCTGCCACATGTGCCCCGCCAATTTCCTGCGCCAGCGACAGGATGTCTTCCGCGTTACTCCCGCGCCCGTGCAGGAGGATGAGCGCGGTCTTTGCCTGCGCCAGCGGCACGCCCGCCGCCAGCACGGGCTGTCCTTCGTGAATAGTTCGTGTCATTGGAAACTCCGGATTCTCAGATTTTTATTCAAGAGGGTAGAGGAGAAGAAATAAGAAACCCTCTATCCTCTTGAATAGGCTTTAATTCTCGAATGTCGGGATCGTGAACTTCGGCAGCGTCGCTTCGATGCGTGGGCGCAGCGGCTCATGCCATGTCGGCAGCTTGAGCGATGTGCCAAGTTCCGCAACGGGTTCGTCGTAGAGGAATCCCGGTGCATCCGTTGCCACCTCGAACAGCACGCCGTTTGGCTCGCGGAAGTAGATCGAATGGAAGTACTGCCGATCCTGCACGGGCGTTACGCTCAACCCCGCCTGCGTGAACTTATCGCGGTATTCGAGCTGCTCGCTGTCATCAACCGTGCGGAAGGCGACATGATGCACACTACCCGCGCCAAACTCACCACGCCGCTCGCCGCGCCGTTCCAGCAAATCGATATACAAGCCCACGTCGTTCGATGCGCCCTTGAAGCGTGTACGGTTGCCATCCACATTGACCATCTCATAGCCCATCAGGTCCAGCACCCGCGCCGTCCCGGCTGCACGATCGACATTTAGCGTGACGCCATGAAACCCGCGAATGACATGTGCCTCAGGAATCGGACCCTGTGCCCAGTAGCGAATGGTGCCGGGTTCGTCCGTCGCGATCAGTTCCAGCGCCATCCCGTCGGGATCGTTGAACGGGACGACCATGTTGCCGAAGCGCTCAAATGGCTGCGCGGTCAGGATGTTGTACTTCGCCAGACGGTCACGCCAGTAGCCGACCGACGCCGCCGGGATGGTATACGCCACTGCGCCCGTCTCGCCGTTGCCGACGCGCCCGCGCTTCATGTGCATCCAGGGGAAGTAAGTCATGATCGTGCCGGGTGTGCCGATCTCGTCGCCGTAATACAGGTGATACGTTCCCGGATCATCGAAGTTAACCGTCGTCTTGATCAGACGCTGCCCCAGCACTTCGTGGTAGAAATCCACGTTCTTCTGCGGATCGCTCGCGACTGCGGTGATATGGTGAATACCCTGTATCCGTTGCATCCTAATCCTCCTGGAAAATTCGCTTCATATTCAATTGTTGAATATTAAACGAATATAGTGTAAGAATCACATCAGTGTTGTCAGTGAAGCCCATAAACAACAGCGCTGCCTCTCCTGCATGCGCTGTTATGTTAAACCAGCCGTTAAGACTTCACCTCAATCACGTTAAAATTGACAAAACACTATTTCAGAACATTGCGTTAAGGGTTATGATGATGACAATCATCAGATCATAGCGTGATATTGGGACTTATCGATGAACACTGAACGTCCTTTAATACTTTTTACCAACGACGATGGCATCGCTTCGCCGGGATTATGGGCGGCTGTGGAAGCCTTTGCCGATATTGCCGAAGTGCTGGTATGCGCGCCGCGTGAACAGCAAAGCGGCACCGGGCGCAGTATGCCTGTTTCCAGCACAGGACGCATTCACAGCACCACTCGCAGCATTCGCGGCGTCGAAGTGACGGTCTATTCGGTAGATGGCACGCCGGCGCAGGCAGTGCAGCATGGCGTCATGGAGCTTGCGCCGCGCCTGCCTAATCTCGTGGTCAGCGGTATCAACTATGGCGAGAACACGGGCAACGGCGTGACGATCTCTGGCACGGTCGGCGCGGCAATCGAAGCGGCGAGCCTCGGCATCCCCGCTATCGCTGCGTCGCAGCAAACACGCCATGACCTGCACCTGACGTATTCCAACGAGGTGGATTTTAGCGGTGCTGCCCATTTCACGCGCATGTTTGGCGAATGGTTGATGAGCAACCGCCGCCCGGACGATATGGACGTGCTGAAGCTGGATGTGCCGCTGGGCGTCACGCCGGAAACGCCCTGGAAAGTCACGCGGCTGTCGCGCCGCCGTGTCTACTGGCCCACGCGCCCGGAGCGTGTGGCGCTGCATGAAGTCGGGCGCATGGGCTACCGCTTCGACTACGACCCGTCGAAAGCCGAGCCAGACAGCGATGTCTATGTCGTGCTGCACGAAGGCTTGGTGTCGGTCACGCCGATGAGCCTGGATATGACCTCGCGCACTGACCTGTTCCGGTTGCGACAACTGCTCGACGGTGAAGAGCAGATTGCGCCGCCCGTCAAGACTCCGCGACGCCGCGCCAATGGTGCAAAGGCGGTCGTCGCGAAGTAAAAACAGGTCTTGCAATGGCACAGGCTTTTGCTACACTTATTAAAGTTTCGGACAGCTAGCTCAATTGGCAGAGCATCCCTTTGACGTGGGGAAGGTTACAGGTTCGAGTCCTGTGCTGTCCAAAAATGCCCCACTTTTACAGTCCCAGCGACACAAACTTGACTTCGAGATACTCTTCAATACCGACGGAGCCGCCTTCGCGTCCCAGCCCGCTTTGCTTGACACCGCCAAAGGGAGCCTGTGCCGTGCTGGGCAAGGCGTCATTCGCCCCGATAATGCCAAATTCCAGCTTCTCTGCAACACGAATCACACGGCTGACATCGCGCGTATAGAAGTACGCTGCCAGTCCGAACGGCGTACCGTTGGCATACGCCAGCACTTCCGCTTCCTCGCTGAAGGGGATGAGCGGCGCGACCGGACCGAACGTCTCCTCCTGAGTCACGAGCATCTCCGGCGATGCATTCGCCAGCACAGTCGGCGTCCAGAAGTTGCCAGAGGGGTTGATATCCTGCGGCAGTGCTGAGCCGCCCGTCATGATCTGCGCGCCTTTCGCGGCGGCATCGGCAACATGGCGTTCGACTTTCTGACGCGCAGGCTGGTCGATCAGCGGTCCGATCACAGCGTCCGCCTGGAGTCCGTTGCCGACGGGCATCGCTGTGACTTCGCGCGTGAATGCTTCCGCGAAACGCTCATAAATGCCGCGCTGAACAAAGATACGATTGGCGCAAATGCAGGTTTGCCCGGTGTTGCGGAACTTGGACGCCACCGCGCCTTTGACCGCTGCGTTCAGGTCGGCATCATCGAAGACGATGAACGGCGCGTTGCCGCCCAGTTCCATCGAAATCCGCTTGACGGTCTTGGCGGAGTTGGCGATGAGGATGCGTCCGACTTCGGTTGAGCCTGTAAACGAGACCTTGCGCACGCGCTCATCAGCAAAGATAACATCGGAGAAGGTGACGGGATCGCTGGTCGGGACGATATTGACCACACCCGGCGGAAAGCCCGCCTCCGTGAAGATATGCCCCAGTTCAAGCGCGGACAGTGGCGTTTGCTCGGCGGGTTTGCAGATCGCCGTGCAGCCTGCCGCCAGCGCGGGGCCCAGCTTGCGTGTCAGCATCGCTGCCGGGAAGTTCCAGGGTGTGATGAGCGCGCATACGCCGACCGGCTGCCGCATCACCAGGATGCGTTTGCCCGCGCTGCTGGCAGGGACGATTTGCCCGTAGACGCGCTCGGCTTCTCCGGCGAACCAGGTCAGAAAGCTGGCAGCATAGGTGATCTCACCGCGTGCCTCGGTCAGCGGCTTGCCCTGCTCCAGCGTCATGATCGTTGCCAGCCGTTCGCGCTGTTCCAGCATGAGCGCCGCTGCCTTGCGCATCAGTTCGGCGCGCTGGATGGCGGGCAGCGCCGCCCACGCGGGCAGCGCCGCATATGCCGCGTCAATAGCAGCGTTGGCTTCGGCAGCACCCGCATCAGGGATATGCGCAAGCACCTCGCCCGTTGCCGGGTTATCAACCGCAAAGGTGTGGTCAGTCGTGTGCCATTGATTATTGATGAAGACGCCATACTCAGCACCTTCGAAAACCTGCTGCGTGCGCTGATGTATTTCCGCTGTTGAAATCATGATCAAGCCCTTAAATTGTATTCTCAGGATAAGCGAAGTCTAGCAGGTTGGGATTCACACCGTCAATCAGCAGCGCATTCACGACACCTCATTGACCGCGCTGCTTGCCCTGCTTGCGTGCCACCAGGTCCGTGATCTGCGCGTGGCGGGCGAAGATCACCAGCGTGTCGCCACCCTGCACGCGAATATGCTGGTCGGGATGCACATCCGCCTCCCCCTCGCGCGCGTACAGCACGACATCCATATTGTTCTGTCGCTGCAAATCGCCCACCGTCACACCGTCCATGAACGACCCCGGCTCGACTTGCAACCGGATCATGCTGTAGTCAATGCCATGCACCTTGATGGTCTGCGTGACTTCGATGCCGACGGCGGCTCCGGCGAAGGCAGGCGCTGCCAGGTCGGACGCGCTCAAAACCGCCTCGACGCCCATGAAGCGATTCAATTGGCGCGCAAACGTGTTATCCCACATGCGCACGACGATGCGCACATCCGGGTTGAGATCGCGCACGCGCATCGTGATTTCGAGGTTGGTCTGGTCGTCCGCCGTGCAGACGATGATGGCGCGGGCGTGCAGCAAGCCAGCTTTCTCAAGCGTCGCAGGCAGCCGCCCATCGCCAAACACGCACGGTACATCGAGTTCGCTCAGTTCGGCTTCCTGCTCTGGACTCACTTTCATGTCGAGCGCCACGATGTCAAAGCCCATCGCACATAACTGACGGATGATGCGCAGCCCGACATGCCCGATGCCCAGCACGATGATGTGATTGCGATACGTGGATGCCAACGCTTCCTCCCACTGACTACGCCTGCCTGTGCGGTCAAAGAACAGCCGCCCGAAATCGACCGCGCCGCGCCCAATGACATAGATCGCCACCAGCGGCAGAATGTACCAGAAGGCGACCAGATAGAGTTCCTGCGGCGGCTTTTCTTCAGGGATGCCTTGCAAGCTCATCAACTGAATCATGTAGTACGGCAGGTCAACGAATGGAATGCGTTCGCCGCGCGCCAGCCAGTACAATTCGCCGTACAGCCAGCCGCCGCCAAACGTGGCGATCAGTACAGCGAGAATCGGGCGATGAAACTCACTCCACAACGCCGACGTATCGCGCCAGAGCGCTCGCACGCCGCGCATGAAGCGGGTGAGCGGGCGACGGCGACCGGGGACGATCAACTGCGTGCGTGGCATAACCACCTGCGACATAATCAAATCGATGCTGCTTCTCATCATATCGCAAAAGTGAGTGACGATCATGCAACTCGAACACATCGTCCGCCAGCCGGAAGGCACACCGCAGCCGACCCCGCTGCTATTCATGCACGGGGCATGGCATGGTGCGTGGTGCTGGGATGAATTCTTCCTGCCGTACTTCGCTAGCAAGGGCTACAGCGCCCATGCGCTCAGTTTGCGTGGGCATGGCAAGAGCGGGGGCAGCACATGGCTGGCACGCATCCCGGATTATGTCGCTGACCTGACGCTGGTCGCGCGCACGCTGCCGACGCCACCTGTGCTGATCGGGCATTCGATGGGTGGTTACATCACGCAGAAATTTCTCGAAACGAACAGCGCGCCTGCGGCGGTGCTGCTGGCGTCTATTCCGGTAATGGGCGCGCGGCGCTTCATCTTCAAATCCATGTTGCAGCACCCGATTGACGCCTTGCGCGCCTTGCCAGGCTTGAACGCCGGAACGTTTGTCGATACGCCTGCCAAAGCGCGCCGTGACTTCTTCTCCGTGTCTATGCCGGAAGAACAGGTGCAGCGCTACAGCGCACAGATCGGGGCAGAGTCGGCATTGATCATTTCCGATATTATCGGCTTGACGATGGCACTGCCCAAAGTTGAGCGTATTACGACACCGATGCTGGTGCTGGCAGCACAAAACGACGCTGTGTTCACGGTTGATGAAGAGCAAGCCACCGCACGCGCCTACAAGGCAGAATTCCAGGTCTTCCCCGGCATGGCGCACGATATGATGCTGGAAGCGGGCTGGCAGGCGGTTGCGGATCGCATCCTGGGGTGGTTGCAGGCACGCGGGCTGTAAACTCGTCAGTGCCTGCGCTAGAATGCATCCTTATTCCGTGATTAGGACGAGGCATGCCTCGTCCCTACAGACACATGGGTTTATTGTAGGGACGAGGCGTGCCTTGTCCGCTGGATTTGCAATTAAAGGAATACGTTCCATCTTGACCTACACGCTGCTCATCGCCACCGACCTGACCGAAGACGCCCTGCGGCTGCTGCGCGCGTCCGATGACGTGACCGTCGAAACCGTCGCACCGAGTTCGGGCGCGCTGCGTGATAAGATCAAAAGCGCGCACGCCATCATCTCGCGCGACGACGTGCATATTGATGCTGACCTGCTGGGGAACGCCCAGAACCTGCGCGTCATCGGGCGCGTCGGCACGAGCGTCAGCGGTATTGATCTGGACGCTGCCACTGGACGCGGGATCATCGTCACCAACACGCCGGGCGCGAACGCCGTCGCCGCCGCCGAACACACGCTGACGTTGATGCTGGCGCTCAACCGTCGGCTGGTGAGCGCGCATAACAGCCTGCGCGATGGCTACTGGCTGCTTGACCGCAAGCAGAAGCTCGGCACGCAGCTGCGCGGCAAGACGCTCGGCGTCGTCGGCTACGGGCGCGTTGGGCGGCTGGTGGCAGGCTATGCACTGGCGTTCGGGATGCACGTCCTTGCGTATGACCCATACATCGCCGAAAGCGGGCGTGATGATGAGCGCGTGTTGTGGGTAACGCTGCGCGAGCTGCTCAGCCGCAGCGATCTCGTGACGATCCATGTTCCGGCGACGCGCGAAACACGCGGCATGTTCAACGATGCGCTGCTGCGCCAGATGAAACCAGGCGCACGGTTGATCAACGCGGCGCACGGCAGCATCGTTGATGAACGCGCGCTGGCGGAGGCGCTGCGTGAAGGGCGTCTGGCAGGCGCGGCGATTGACGTGTACAACGAAGAACCGCCGTACAACAGCCCGCTGATCGGCATGGAGCAGGTGGTGCATACGCCGCACATTGGCGATAACACGGTCGAAGCGCAGCAGGACGTTTCAATGCTGATCGCGACGCAGGTAGTAGACGCGCTGCGCGGTGACGACTATCGCAATGTCGTCAATCTGCCGTTCATGCCTGGTCTCGATTATGAGCAAATCCAGCCGTACCTGCGCCTTGCCGAAAGCCTGGGGACGCTGCAGCAAATCCTGGCGCGCCATCCGATTCGTCGTGTCGCCGTCGAGTATCGCGGTGATGAAATGAGCGGGCTGGTCAAGCCGCTGACGGTGGCGCTGCTGAGGGGGCTGCTCGCGCCCGCGCTCGGCGAGAAGGTCAACTACATCAACGCCCCGGTGCTGGCGCAGGAACGCGGCATTCAGGTGACGCAGACCAAGGGGCTGAAGACGGGTGAGTACACCAATCTCGTCTCGTGCGAGGTGACGTGGGAGAATGGCGGCACGGTCGTGATGGCAGGGACGCTGCTCGACCGCCGCGAGCCGCATATCGTCCAGATGGACGCCTACCGCATGAACTTCGTGCCGGAGGGCATTTTGCTGTTCATGGGCAGCTTTGACCAGCCGGGTGTGATCGGCAAGGTCGGGACGTTCATGGCGGAGAACGGCGTCAATATCGCCAGTTGGCAGACAGGACGCGCGCAGCCGGGCGGCAACACGTTGACGGTCATGACGCTGGACGAGCCGATCAGCGACGCGCTGCTGGACAGCCTGCGGGCGCAGGAGTTCGTGCGGACAGCGGTGCAGGTGACGCTGTAGTGCAGGGTGCAAAGTGCAATGTAGGGACGCCTCATGAGGCGTCCGTAATGAGTAACAAGTAATGAGTGAAAAATTGAACCAACATATCCCTGCCCCTCTCCGCCTTTGCGTCTCTGCGTTCTGCCTCTTCCTGATCTTCACCATCGCACCCGTCGCTGCCCAGGACGACCTGATCGCCAGCATGACGCTGGAGCAGCGCGTCGGGCAGATGTTCATGGTCACGCTGCACGGGAGCGTCGTCACTGAGCAGGGCGCGGCGTTCCTGCGCACCTACCAGCCGGGTGCGGTCGTACTGTTCACGTCGAACCTCGAAGCGCCTGACCAGATCACGCGGCTGACCAACGGCTACCAGCAGACGATCACCGACGCGGGCGGCGTGCCGCTGCTGATCGCCGTCGATCAAGAGGGCGGCGTGGTCGCGCGTTTGCAGCAGGGCTTCACCATCTTCCCCGCCCCGGTGCTGATGACGGCGGCGGGCAACGACATGGCGCGGCGCGTCGGCGGCACGACGGCGCAGGAACTGCGCGCGGTCGGCATCAACATGAACCTTGCGCCTGTCGCGGATCTGGAGACGTTCCGCGACAACCCGATCATCTTCCGCCGCGCCTTCAGCAACGACCCGGCGCTGGCAGGCGAAACGATTGCCGCCTATGTGACCGGGACGCAGTTGGAGAACGTGCTGGCGACCGCCAAGCATTTCCCCGGCCACGGCGAAACGCGCCAGGACAGCCACGCCGTTCTGCAAACGCTCGATCTGGATCGGGCGCGGCTGGATGCGGTGGAGCTTGCGCCGTTCCGCGCGGCGATTGAGGCGCG
>JANRJX010000046.1:0-15903 GCA_033763755.1 Chloroflexota bacterium | reverse complement strand
GGCGCATACGAAGCGCCGACGTATGACGGGCAGGGCGGCGCGCTGGAAGTGCGTGACTTCGACGCCAATCGCTGGCTGCGCTTCGATAACGTCAACCTGCTCAACGGCGTCGTCCGTTTCCGCCTGCGCGCGGACAGCCCGCACAGCGGCAGTCTGTCGCTGCGCATCGGCAGCCCGACAGCCGCGCCGTTCTGTACGTTGTCGTGGACGGGCGTGCAGGTCTACTCGTCACAGGAAGTCGCGTGCAGCGTCCCCGTCAGCGGCGTGCAGACCGTCTATCTCACCAACGACAGCGTGCAGTGGATCAACGTCAACTGGTTCATGATCGAGCGCACGGGGTAGGTACGTCATGGGCAGGGGCAGGCTGCATCCTGCCCTGACGCATTCATATGCGCCGCTTGAGAGATTACGTTGCCGACATGCCGCCATCGACCGCGATTGCCTGCCCGGTCACGAACGACGCCGCGTCGCTCGCCAGCCACAGCACCGTCGCCGCGATCTCGTCCGGCGTCCCCAACCGCCGCATCGGGCTGATGGCGAGCGTGCCTTCAAGGATGCGCGGGCTGATGTCGTGCATGGTGCTGACCATCGGCGTGTCGGTGAAGCCGGGGCAGACGGCGTTGACGCGGATATACTGGCGGGCGTATTCGAGCGCGGCGGAGCGCGTCAGTCCGATGACGCCGTGCTTGCTGGCGGCATAGGCTGCCGCGTTGCGAAAGCCGATCAATCCGGCGAGCGAGGCGTTATTGACGATTGCCCCGCCGCCAGCTGCGATCAAGGCGGGGATTTCGTACTTCATGCACAGCCAGACGCCCTTTAAGTTGACCGCCAGTGTGCGATCCCAGTCTTCCTCGCGCTGCTCCGCGACCAATGCCAGCACGCCGCCCACACCCGCATTGTTAAACGCAACATCCAGCCGCCCGAACGCTGCTACGGTCTGCGCGACCATCGTCTCGCAATCGACTGCGCGCGTGACATCGCAGGCAATCGCGATTGCCCTGCCGCCTACGTCCGCGATCATCTGTGCGGTGGCCTGTGCGCCGTCAAACTGGCGGTCGGTGACGGCGACATGCGCCCCTTCGCGCGCGAACGCCAGACACGCCGCCCGCCCGATGCCAGACGCGCCCCCTGTGATGAGAACAACTTTGTTGGCAAATGACATGATCAGTACATCTTTCCGCCCAGCACGGCTTCGCGGGTGGGCGAAAGCAGCGACACACGTCCATCCGCCATCGGTACACCGAGGATCAGCACTTCGGACAGAAAGCCGGCGATATTTTTGGGCGCGAAGTTGACGACCGCCACCACCTGCCGCCCGATCAGGTCCTCGCGGCTGTAGTGGGCGATCTGCGCGCTCGACTGCTTGACGCCGATGTCCGCGCCGAAATCGACGCGGACTTTGTACGACGGATTGCGCGCCCGCGGGAAGTCCTCGACTTCAACGATCACCCCCACGCGCACATCCACCTGCTCAAAGTCATGATATGTGATGATGGGCATATTACGTTAGAGTCCTACCAGTTATCGCGCGGCATACGGTCGCGGTCGTCGTCCAACCCCAGCACGCGCTCCAGCACCAGCCCGATGACAGCGGCGAGAATGGCGCCCACAATTGCCCACAGCAGGTTATCGACCACCAGCCGCCCGCCAATCGTCGTTTCGAGCAACTGCGACAGATACGCCGTCAGCAGCAGCATCGCGCCATTGACGATCAAGCGGAACAAGCCGAACGTCAGCAGCGTCAGCGCGCAGGTCAGCAGATTGACCAGCGGCTTGACCAGCCCGTTGACGACGCCGAAGATCAAGCCGACCGCCGCGAACACAAGGACGCTGTTACTGCCGATGACCCGTATCCCCGGCAGGATACCAGACGCCAGCACCCAGATGATGATGGCGTTGATGATGACCCGTAAGATAAACCCACGCATTTAACGGCGCTCTCTCCGGCGGCGACCGCCAAGCAGGACAAAGATGATCGCCAGTATGCCAGCGATTGCCCCGACCACGCAAATCAGCGGCAGGAAATCGGCGGTTGCGGGCGGTGACTGCGCATCGACTTCCACCAATGCGCGCGTGGGAACGGGCGTCGACGTGAGCGTGGGCGCGGCGACCACCGTGCTGACTGCTGTCGCCCGTGCGTCCGTTGTCAACTGCAGGTCTGCCGTCTGCGTGATCTGGATCACGGCGCGGCGGGTTTCGCGCGCCTCCGCCGTCACCTGCACACTCGTCGCTTCAGCGGCATTGGTAACCTGGGCAACAGCGGTTTGTGTGGCGGCAGCCCGAGTCGCGGCTGCCTGTGCCGTCCCTGTCACGATCTGCGCCGTCGCCTGCTGATTGAGTGCCGCCTGTGTTGCCGTTGCCTGCGCGTTCGCCGTCGCGCGGATAGCGGCGCTGGTCGCCTGCGCATTCTGCGTCGCCTGGGCGATCACGGTCTGCGTAACGCCGATATTGGCGGTGGCAGTGGCGTTTGCGTTGGCAATAGCAACGGCAGTCTGTGTCACCTGAGCGTTGATGGTCGACGTCGCATTTTGCGCGGCGGCTGTCTGGGATGCCTGTGCGTTCGCCGTCGCGCGCAGATCAGGCGTTGACGACGGGACAATGGTGGGTGGAACGGGTGTCGCGGTCGGGATCGCCGCCTGCGCGACAGCCGTCACTTCCGCCTGTGTCGCGCTTGCCTGCGCCTCGGTCGTCGCCGTCGCGTCCGCCGCCAGCGCATCCAGCGCCACCTGCACTGTGGTCTGGCTCGCCTGCGCGCCAGCGGTTGCTGCCGTGTCGGGCGTGGGTGTAGGGGTTGCAGTTGCAGGGACGCCATTAATGGCGTCCGTACTTGCCGGGGTGAGGGTTGCGGACGCGTCGCTGCGCGTCCCTACGGTCGGCGTGGGGGATTGCCCCTCGCCCTGAGGGAGAGGGGTTGCGGTGAGGGTTTCTGGGGCGTCCGTACCTGTCGGCACAGTCGTATTCGTCGGCGGCACGCGCGTGGCAGTCGCGGTATGCGTGGCGGTGGGCTGCGTGGGCGATGGCGTGTGAGTGGCGGTCGCCGTCGGCATGGCGCTGGCGGTCTGCGTCAAGCCGACCGACTCAGCGACGACGAAGCTGATCTCCTCGAACGTGCCTGCGCCACCCGCGTTATCGGCAATGATGCGCAGCGTGTGTTCGCCCGGTGTGAGTGCCTCAACATTGAGTGTAATGTCCCAGGGCGGTTGGACGCGATGCGCCAAATCTCGTCCATCCAGGAAGTAGGCGACATGGACGACGGGTGTCTGGCTAACGAACGCGATGCCGACGGTGCGGTTTTCGTCGAGCGTTTCGCCAGGCGTCAGGTTGCTGAAGATTACGTCCGGCGGCAGCGCGGCAATCTCAACCGTGATGCTGGTTTCGCCGCTGTCGCCGTCGGCATCGGTCGCGCGCACGGTGTAGCTGCGTTCGCCCGGCTCCAACTCGAACGGGATGACCGGAATGCTGTACGGCGAGGCAAAATCGATCAGCGGCTCGTCGTTGAGGGTGACGGACGCCAGCGGTTGATCGGCTAATACCTCAATCGTGAACGACGTGTCCGTCGTGACCGGAGCGGTCGGCGCGTCGTTGATGCGGACAATCGGCGTGTTGATAGGCGCGCGGAAGCTGGTTTCGCCGCTGACGCCGCCCGCCGCGCTCGTTTCGATGCCGACGGTGTAGACCGTGCCATCGCCCGGCACGCCGGTTTCGAGCGTGACGAGATACTGACTGCGGAAGAGTGCCGAGAGATCAGCATAAATCGCCGCCAGTTCGTCCGGCGTCGGTGATTCGTAGAAGCGCGCGCTGCTGGTTTGCGCGAGTGCCTGCAAGTAGGTGCGGTCTGCGCCGAAGCCAAGACCGATGGTATAGACAGGGACACCCAGCCGCGTGATGTCATCGAGCGCGGCAGCGCGTGTGACCAGGCTGCGCTCGCCGAACTCGGCGCCATCACCGAGCAGGATGACGGCGCGGCGCGGCACGGGCGCGGTGGCTGCCAGATTGACCGCCTCGAATGCGCCCTGATACAACGCCGTTTGCCCGCCCGCCTGCAACCGGGCGATGGCGGCGCTGAGCGCGGCGCGGTCCGTCGTGAAGCTCTGCTCAACACTGACGTTTGTGCCGAAGGTGAGAATGGCGACGGAGTCCTGTGGGCGCAGGCTATCGACGAATGCCTGTGCCGCCGCCTTGGCGCGTTCAATCGGCGACGGTAACATGCTCGAACTGACATCAATCGCCAGCACGACCGCCAGCGGCAGGTTGTCGTCTGTCACTTCCTCGACGCTGACGATTTGCGTCTGCGCCGCCGCGTCCCCGGTCAGCGTAAAGTCGCTGGCGGTTAAGCCGCGCACAGGCTGCCCGGCGCTGTCCAGCACGCTCAGGCTGAGCGTGAGGGTGGGGAAGGCATCGGTGTTGATGGCGCTTGCTTCCAGGCGGGCGGCGGGCTGGGCAGCGAGCCAGGCGGCAGGCAGTACGAGACACAGGAGCGCGGCAATCACAATCCACTTACGCACGGCAGTATCCTTTTGGCAGCACGGCGGACAGGCAGTTGCCTGTCCCTACAGATAATCATCGCGCATAACAGCGACAACGGATGGGTGATATGGGGGTAATGGTAGCAGAGATTGGGGCGGAGGGCGAACAAGGAGTTGAGCATATCAGTTTGCCGGCTCAATTGCCAGTGGTTGTGTGGATAGCTTCAACATATAATTACACTATAAGCAATTCGCATAATGGCAAAGCTAAGTGATCTGGGTTGAGCATGTCCTCTAGACGCTACTACTCCACAAGAACGGGAAAGAATCCATTAGCAAACGGCTGGAATCTTCCAATTCTCTTGACGCTATTCAAGGATTTGTTTAGCCGCTTCAATGAACAACATTATTTTCAACAGGCATTTGGGTATGAGTGTATAGATGATGGTAATGTCCCAGGCACATTAGGTACTGGTATTGAATTCGCAATGTTGCGAGCAATTAAGAAACCTAATTTATGGCCCATCGAAGAGCGTTGTCTGGATTACACTGAAGATGATTTATTCGATGTAATTGAATTCCTGTACGACAACATATCAAAGCCTGTACCTCGGGATGGTGATTATCATTCTTGGGGAAATTGCGGCTGGCACTATAAAGTATTTGATGAAAATGCAGGGCGTGAAGAATACCGCCGCGAGGTAAACAAACTCTTGGCAGATTACGAAGATGGTTTCGAGCTATCAGTAGATGGGGAGATACTTGCACTACCTGAGCAGGGATTTGAAAAACTATTGGAAGCTACCATACCAAATAGTGATCATGACAATGTAAACAAACGCATTGAGTCTGCAATCCAGAAATTTCGTCGATACCGCTCCTCAATGGAAGACAGAAAAGATGCTATTCGAGACCTTGCTGATGTGCTTGAATATCTGCGACCACAAGTGAAGTCCGTTCTTACCACAAAGGATGAAAGCGACCTGTTCAATATCGCGAATAACTTTGGAATCCGTCATCACAATTCGGACCAGAAGACGGAGTACGATAAACCCATCTGGTACAGTTGGATGTTCTATTACTATCTCGCCACAATACATGCCGCACTGCGTTTGCTCAAACTTTAGAGTTACGTGCATGGCTCTCTGATTTCTCCGATGCCATCACCATTGCCCTTACCCCCAAACCCCCTGCTCCCACTCGTCGCACACGGCGACAGTACCTGGCGGTGATCTGTGCAGTGCGACGGGGGAGAGGGGGCTTTCCGTGAGTGCGAGTCGTGGTGAAAGTCTCACCCATTATGCCTCACGAAGATATACTCACTCATCAGACGTATATGTGTGCCGCAAGTGTAGATATTCGCAATCTCGAGAGATATTCAAAGTCCCCTCTCCTCTGTCGCACAGAATACAAGTAAAGTCTTGTTAACATCATCGGGTGCGACGAGTGGGAGAGGGGATTTAGGGGTGAGGGTCTTCGCACATGGCAAACGACTTCCCAAAGATCATCGTTCCGCCTGCGCTTAAGCAGCGCATGGTCGAAGCCGCGCGCCATCCACCACCCACACCCCCACCCCCGACGCGCTTGCGGCGCTGTTCACGCAGGGCTACGCGGGTTGCGTCGTCCCTGTCCACTTCAGCGCCGAGCAGATGGGGGCAGGTACATTGTAGTAGTTCCTATCGGCAATCTATTGTCTACAGCGACAGCGCCTCACGGATCATGGCGCGTGTGAGGTGATGGATGTGGCGTGCAACCTCATCCGGTGTCAGCGCTGAGTCATGGGTTAACCACCACGCAAACAAGGTCGTATAGTTGCCCACAATCGACTGTGCCAGTAAAGGCAACGGTACGCTTGACTGCATCCCAACAAACGCCTGCGCCAGACCCGTTTCCACCTGATGGCTCAGCGTATCTGTGACTCGACGCATGATGAGCATCATTTCGCGGCTGTAGGTCAGGTCTTTGGTTAACGTGTAATAGGCAGGGTTAAGACGTTCCATCGTTTTCATGTGGCGCAAGAATTCTATCAGCGCAGGCGGTGGGTCATCCTTCAGCCAGTCTTGTTCGGTGGCGCTGACAAAATTAAAGCGCAAAAAGATCGCTTCGTGCATGGCGATCAAGAGATCGGTCTTGGTTTCAAAATAGCGGTAAAAGGTGCTGCGTCCGACGTTTGCACGCTCCGTGATGTTTCCCACCGTGAGGGCTTCATAGCTTGTTTCCTGCAGCAACGCTTGGAAAGCATCTACTATTGCCGTCCTCATGCGCTCCGCTTGACGCTCTCCCGGTTTCTTACCCATACGATTTGCTCTCTGAGACATATTTGGCTGATTGTTCCATTTTGAACAATCATAACAGACTGCATGTACCACTGGGTAGCACAATCTCCTATCCTTCCTCGTATTCCCAATACAAGCGCACAGATTACAACCTAGGTCAATCGTCTTATGCTCTACGAAATCTCACTCTTGCTTCACAGCTATACGCGATGGCTCATCATGATTGTGATGGTGGCAGCCGTCGCTCTTGCCTGGTGGGGACTCATACGCCAACGCGAATGGGGACTCTGGGAGAAGCGGCTTGCATCCGCCTTTGCGATTCTGCTATCGATCCAGTTTATCTGGGGTGTCGTGTTGTATTTTGTCCCGAATGGCATTGCGCAGGTCGCGCTTCAGGATATGGGCAGTTCGATGCGTGTGCGCGAGCTGCGCTTCTTTGGCTTGGAACATCCCTTGCAAATGGTGATCGCATTGGGGCTTGTTCATATGGGCTGGGCGCGGAGTCGTAAAGCGTCCACCTCAAAGCTGAAGTACCGTTGGGCTGCCTGGACGTTCACGATAGCTACCATCCTGATTTTGAGCGCTATTCCCTGGTGGCGTCCGCTTGCGCGTGCAATCACATCCCCAGCGACTACAAACGTCACCGCGGAAGTTCAAGTTGACTTACAGGCTGGCGATGCTGAAAGTGGCGCAGCCCTGTTTGTGCAAAGCATCGGCGGGCAGCCTGCCTGCTCAACCTGTCATGCGTTCGATAGCAGTCGCCTGGTCGGTCCCGGGATGGGGGGGATTGCCGTCCGTGCAAGCGTGCGAGTATCAGGGCAATCCGCCAGTGAATACCTCTACACAAGCATTGTCAATCCATCTGCGCATATTGTGGAGGAGTATGCTAATGTTATGCCTGCGGTCTACGCACAAAGCCTTACCGAAACACAGGTGCGCGATTTGGTTGCATACCTGCTCACGTTTGAGGAATAGCGAATGTACACCCCCGCCGACACACTCACCCCCGACGCACTCGCGGCGCTGTTCACGCGCGGCTATGCGGGCTACCATGTCCCCGTCCACCTGAACGGCGAGCAGATGGCGGCGCACATCACCAATAACGACATTGACTTGAGCGCATCGCAGGTGGCACATGTGGACGGCGAGGCGGTCGGCCTCTGCTTGCTCGGCGTGCGCGGGCAGCGCGGTTGGATCGGCGGCGTCGGCGTAGCGGAAATGCACAGGCGGCACGGCATCGGGCGCGGGCTGATGCAGGCGGTTCAGGCGGCAGCGCGCGAACGCGGCATGACGCATATTCAGCTCGAAGTGCTGACGCCGAACGAAAACGCCAAACGCCTGTACGAAGCGCTCGGCTATCAGGTGACGCGGCGCTTGCTGATTATCGAGGCAGCCGCGCCGCCGAATAACGCATCTACGCAGGATGATCTTGCGACTCGACAGTTTCACGCTGTCACCCCTGCCGACGCCCTAGCCCATTACGACGCTTTCCACGCCGTCGCCAACCCCTGGCAGCGCGCGTCCGAGTCGCTGCGCCACTTGCCAGCCGATACGCCGGCATGGGTGGCGCTGGTGGGTGATGCGCCCGCTGCCTATGCCATTGCCCGCATCACAGCGCAGGCGGTGCAGTGGCTCGATGTCGCTTGCGCGCCCGATCAGCACGACGCGCTGCGCGGGCTGCTCCAGCACATTCATCAGCAGCACCCGCTTCCGGCGCGGCTCGTCAATCTTGATGCGCAGGACGTGGCGTGGGGCGTGCTGGAGTCGCTCGGCTACCGTGAGACGCTGGCACAGTGGGAAATGGTGCTACAACTGGAGACTCTATGAAACACTACACGTTCACACTCGGACACATCGAATGCACTGTGCTGTGCGACGCGCACACCATCATCGGCGCGGTGCGCATGATGAAGCGCTTCCCACACATCCCTGAAGCTGACATGCGCCACGCATACATCGATCTCGATTTGGTGCTCGACGAGGCGGACACATCGATGAATATTCTGCTGCTCAGGCTGGGGGCGGAGACGGTGCTGGTGGACGCGGGCGAAGGCGGCAGACCGTATGGCGGCGAACTGCGCGCCAGTCTCGCTGCAGCCGGAATTGCGCCGGACGCCATCACCACCGTCATCATCACGCATTCGCACGGCGATCATGTGCTGGGGCTGCTGACGGACGACGCGCTGACGTTTCCCAATGCGCGCTACATCATGTCTGCGGAAGAGATGGCGTTCTGGCGCGGGCGGCTGGCAGGCGACAAGGCGGAGCAGCGCCCGCTGGTGGAGAAGCTCGAAGCGGCGGGGCTGCGGCTGATCGCAATGAATGATGTCATCCTGCCGGGCGTTACCGCCGTGCCGCTGCCCGGTCACACGCCGGGGCATTTTGGGCTGATGATCGAGTCCGACGGTGCACGGCTGCTGCATCTGGCGGATACGCTGCACAGCCCCGCTCAGTTCGTACATCCCGATTGGTCTCCCTGGTTCGACGCCGACACACGCATGTCTGAGCCGACGCGACGCGCCGCCCTCGACAAAGCCGCCGACGAAAACGTGCTGACGCTCTTCTATCATCTGACGTTTCCAGGCTTGGGGCGCGTGCGACGGACAGAGGCGGGGTACCGGTGGGAAACGTTTTGATGCAGGGGCGCAGAGATCCCAGGAAATGACCTCTCCACGCCTCTGCGTCAAAAATGCTTTCAGATCATGCCACCGCGCGTTCGCGGTTCAGCACGGGCGCGAGCAGCCGTTCGATGTCTGCCAGGCTTTCGACATGCTTCATCCCATCGCGGATGCGCGCCGCTCCCGGCACGCCCATCACGTACTGCTGCAACTGCCCGCGCAGCTCGCAAATGGCGACGCGCTCCGGCAGCTTGGTCGTCTCCAGCGTAATCTGCGCCTGGCGCAGCGCGGCGTGTGCCTTGTCTTGCGGCGTCGGCGCAGGCAGCAGTTCGCCCGTCTGGAGATAGTGCAGGATGTGCGGGAAAATCCAGGGGTTGCCGAGCGCCCCCCGCCCGATCATCACGCCATCACAGCCTGTTTCCGCCAGCATGCGCGCGGCATCCTGCGGCGTTTCGACATCGCCATTGCCGATGACCGGGATGCTGACCGCTTCTTTCACGCGCCGTATCCATGACCAGTCCGCCTGTCCGCTAAAGCCCTGCGTGGCAAAGCGCGCATGAACGGCGATCGCGCGCACGCCCGCCTGTTCCGCCGCCCGCGCGAATGGCACGCAGGTGGGGTTGTCTTCTTCCCATCCGGCGCGCACCTTGACTGTGACCGGGACATCCACCGCCTTGACGACTGCCTCGACCACCGCCGCCGCTGTGCACACGTCGCGCAGCAGCGCCGCGCCCGCGCCTGTCTTGGCAACCTTCGGCACCCAGCAGCCCATGTTGATGTCCACAATCGCCGCGCCCAGGTCAGCGACCACGCGCGCTGCCTCCGCCATCATGTCCGGGTCGCTGCCGTAGAGCTGCACGGCGCTGGGGCGTCCATCGTGTTCCCAGTCGAACATCTCCCAGGTGCGGCGGCTCTTATAGTGGATGGCGTGGCTGCTCAGGAGTTCGGTGCAGGTCAAGCCGCACGCACCGGTTTCCTGGCACAGTATGCGGAAGGCGTGGTTGGTTTGCCCCGCCATCGGTGCCAGCGTCAGCGGCGGATCGACAACGACGTTGCCAATGGCGAACGGTTTCAGCAATGCGACATCATTCATCAGCATGAAAACAGTCAGACCTCAACGATACAGGATGAGGTCTCATTCTGCTGACTTTCGCGCGGCGTGTCAATTGCTGACTCAGGGGAGCAATTCCAGATAATCGCAATGAACGGGTTTAAAGCTTGTAAAATCACGCCGATCGAACGTACAAACGTGCGTTACGTTCAATCGTTCGGCAACTGCCAGGATGCAACAATCGACAAAATCAAATTGCAAATATTTCGACATAATGGCATGGACACGCCCCAGGTCTTCTGTTGTGATAGCCACCAACGGGATGGGCGAGATGCTTTGTGATTTTATGAAAGCGAGTTCGGCATGTTTCCCGATGGCTGTCCGTAACGAATAAGTGATCTCGGTTATTGCTACATCGACCAATAGCAAATCAAATTGTGTGTTTGCCGCAAAAGCTCTGGCTCGCTCATGATACTTGTCGTCGGCATCGATAAGAGCGTGAAGATAGCTGGTATCAAGGAGAATCTGTGGTTTTGCCATGATTATCTCCATGATGGCGTTTGATGTCTTCGGCAATAAACTCGCTCATCACGGCGTCAAAGTTTTCTGATATGTCCGAGCGCCCAGAACGCAGGTCAAGCTGTTCAGCCATGTCTGCCAGCAACAGCAAAGGATTTAGCGGCTTTGCTTCCCCATGCGCTAACACGGATTGTGTCAGCACATCTGCTGCCACTGCTTCCAGCGATTGTTGTGCTTCGACAGCCCGCCGTCGCAGCCGTTCCGCCACCGCCTCGTCAATTTCCAGATGAAGCATTACCATCGTATTTGACCTCTTCACTTCTGGATTGAGATTACGCGAAAACGTGAGAGGACGCCAGTGCAAGCTCGTACAAATCCAGGAATTCAAAGGACGCCAGGATTTCGACAAATGTCCTGGCGTCCTTGGCGTCTAGCTTCCATAAACCTACGCCTGTGGCTGCAACTCTGGCTGCGCTTCCTCCGCCACTTCCACGCCTGACCAGGTGCGTGTGATGAAATTCTGCTCGCGCGCGTACTGCTCCAGTTGCTCGCGGAAGTTGGGGTGCGCGATGTTGATCAGCGCGTGTGCGCGCTCAGAGAGCGTACGCCCCCACAGATCGGCGATGCCGTACTCGGTCGCGACGAAATGCACATCATTGCGCGAAGTCGTCACGCCTGCGCCGGGCGCTAACTGCATCGAGATACGGCTGATGCTGTCGTTCTTCGCCGTGCTTGCCAGCGCGATGAACGTCTTGCCGCCCTTGCTGCGCGCCGCGCCACGCACGAAATCGACCTGCCCACCGACGCCGCTGAACAGCCGTGTACCGATGCTGTCCGCGCACACCTGCCCGGTAATGTCAACTTCCAGCGCTGAGTTGATCGAGATCATCTTGTTGTTCTGCGCGATGATGAACGGATCATTGACGTACTCGGTCGGGTGCAGTTCGATGATCGGGTTGTCATCAATGTACTTAAACAGCTTGTGTGTGCCGAGGACGAAGCCCGCGACGACCTTGCCCGGATGCAGCTTCTTCGCGGCGCAGTTAATGACGCCGAGTTCGATCATGTCCATGACGCCATCGGAGAAGAGTTCGGTGTGAATACCGAGATTCTTGTGGCTGGTGAGGCGGCGCAGCACGGCGTCGGGGATACCGCCGATGCCTGTCTGGAGTGTTGCGCCATCGGGGATCAGTTCGGCAATATGTCTGGCGATGCTGTCCTGAATCGGCGAGGCGGGTTCAGGCTTGACCTCTGGTAGCGGGTAATCGACATCTATGAAGTAGTCGATATTGCTGACATGGATGAAGCTGTCACCGAGTGTGCGCGGCATTTGCGGGTTAACTTCAGCAATGACGATGCCGGCGGTTTCAGCAGCGCTCTTGGTCACGCCGACTTCGACGCCATATGAGCAAAAGCCGTGTTCATCTGGCGGGCTGACATGGATAACAGCGACATCCAGCACGAGCCGCCCGCTGCGCCACAGACTGGGGATTTCGGACAGGAACACAGGTGTGAATTCGGCGCTGCCGCTGTTGACGAGCTTCCGCACCTTGCCGCTGATGAACAGGCTGTTGATGCGAATATGATCTGCCATCTCGGCGGTGATGTAATCGCCCGCGCCAAGGTCGAGCAGTTGGACGATTTCGACGTTGTGCAATTCCTGGTAACGGTCGCACAGCGCTTTCGCGAAAACCTGGGGTGTCGAGATGTTGCCCGTCAAGAAGACACGGTTGCCAGATTTGACTTTGCGGGCGGCGTCTTCCGGGCTGATGAGGCGAATGCGCCAATCCATAATGCGTTCTCCGTAGAATAACGTTTCACATCTGATTCTACGCGGGAGACGGCAGCAGGATTAGTGACGAGTGTCATGATTTGGGGTGTCAGGCGTCCGTGAATCGTGAGCGTAGGGAAGTCATCGTTCAAGCGCAGCAGGCGCATACAACCCCCATTATTTTGATCTCAAGTTAATCCGCTGATGAGTAGCGGTTTGTCGGTTGCAATATCCTTCTGCAATAACTCGCCCGTCTCTTTCGCCTGACGTCCGATCACCGTCGCGACATGGCGGATGATGTCGCGTGCCTCGTCCCACCACAATTCCTCACGATAACCGAGTTTCTGCGCGCAAACCTCTTCTACGATCCCCTGATAGTAGAGCGCAAGAATAGGCTGATGATCGCGTAAACTGGCGGACTTGGGCAAACTGAGGTCCTGCTTCAATGTAGCAGCCGTGCGCCCCCACAATCCACGATAGACATCATCGGTCGCTGTAGCATAGTGGCGCGGCGTAAGCTCTTCCTGTACAAACTCAGCCAATGCTGCTGTGAACTGACTGCGCTTGATCTTGCTGTCCATGCGCATTTGTATCCAACGGTCGTCTTTGCCGCGTTTGCGGTGGTACTCGATAAACGCTTCCAGCAGTTTGTCAGGATTCTTGACGCTATCGATCAGCATATCCGGTTCACGACGCAGAGCATCAACAAATGCGCCTGATGCTGCCAGAAAGCGGCGTATCTCATCTAACATCGGGCGATCTTGTTTCACTCGAAGATACTGAGCAAGCAGGTAGAGTCCTTTGTCATTGGTGAAATCTCGTTTGTAGGTCTTGCCATCCTTTGCAACATAGGGCAGACGTACAATTGAATTGTACGTCTGACGCCCCGCGTCAGTCTTCTTAAACATGTTCCAAAGATTACGAATGTCCTCAACTCCCGTGAGTCCTCTCACCCAATCCTGAATGGCGTAGTAGCTACCGTCTTGTGTCGTGGCATGTGCCAATGGGAAGTTCCAGCGTTTTGCGACGATCAACGGAAGCGATGTATCATTTGTGCCAGACGCATCGATTGTGTTGAGCGGAAAAGTGTCCAAGATGGTTGCCTTAGGTTGGTTGGTTCACGATGAAGAAAGCATATTTCAGTCTGAATAAATTGTCAACTAGATGCATTTTATAGTATCTGGATGATATGAAAAAGCGCGTATTGAAAAATCGTCTGCTTGAGCTTATTCAGCAGCGCGAGCGAACGATTGGAAGACGAATCAAGCTGAAAGACCTTGCCGAATTCGTGGGCGTCACAAACCACACGATCACGAGTTGGATACGTAATGATGTCCGCAAGTACGAGGCGCACATTATTGAGGGATTTTGTGATTACTTCGCCTGTGATATTGGCGATTTGCTCTACTTTGAGTGGGTTGAGGTCGAAGCCAATATGGATTGACGAGGGGCTTGACTTACGGTGTCAGGCGTCCGTAAATCGTGAGTGTCATTCCGCCCAATGCAACGATTACCGCTATAGGACGAAACGACAACGGCTGGATACAGGTCGAGTACGACCGCATGACCGGGTGGGTGGCGCTCGACGGACTTCACCCCTCCCGCGCGCTCTCCGCTGGCGCAGCCGCACGCCCGCGCCCCAGCCATCTTAGCCGCCGTGCTATCAACCCGGCGACCAGCAGCACAGCGGCAACGATCAGCAGCGGCGTCAGGATTGGCTCGAAGCGGTCGATGAAACCCAGCGCCGCACCCCAGTTTTCGCCGAGAAAATAGCCCGCGAAAATCCAGAAGCCCGTCACCAGCAGCGAATTCAAACCGCTCAACAGCGCGAACGCGGGCAGCGACATCCTGCTCATGCCCGCTGTCAGCGAGACCGCGCTGCGCAGCACCGGAATCGAGCGCCCGACAAAGACGAACAGCACGCCGTACTTATTCGCCAGCCGGAACGTGCGGTCAAGCGCAGGCTCGTCGATTTGTAACCAGCGCCCGTAGCGCCGCACCAGCCCGCGCACAAACGGCTCGCCCGCCTGCCTGCCGAGCATGTACAACGCCAGCGACCCGACCAGCGCGCCCGCCACCGCACTGATCCACACACCGATCACCGTCATCAGCCCCTGCGCCGCCAGGATACCCGCGAACGGCAGCAGCGGGTCAGTCGGGATGGGTGGGATCAGGTTTTCGAGCAGCATGATCAGGAAGATGCCAGGATAGCCAATCGCCAGCACCAGCGACTCGATGAAGATGGCAATCTGGTTGACCAGATCCGACATGGGCTACACCATCTCGAATTCTGCCTGGCTGCACACGCGCATCGCGCCCGCCAGTTCATAGCCGATCATGGCACTTTCGCCGTCGAGGTCGAGCGTCAGCGGTCCGTTGAACGGCGCGCTGCTGACCAGTGTGAATCGTCTGCCCGGCTTCAAGCCTAGCTGACCGAGATACGCCAGCCGTTCGCCGTCGTGCGAATTGACGCGGCTGATGACATACTCCTGCCCCGTCTCCGCCTCGCTCAATGGGATATCATGAATGCGTGGCATCACGCCGTCGGGAGTGGGAATGGGTTCGCCGTGCGGGCAGCGGCGCGGGTTTCCCGCCAGCTTCGCCATGCGTTCGACAATAACATCGCTCACACCCGCGCCGAGATGATCTGCTTCGTCGTGGACTTCGTGCCATTGGAATTGCATCACGTTGACCAGGAACGCTTCGACCAGCCGATGCTTGCGAATGTTCGCCAGCGCTTCACGCTCGCCTTCCGACGTCAGCACAATGCCGCGATAGCGCGAGTGTTCGAGATAGCCCGCGTCCTTCAGGCGCTGCACCATGCGCGTGACAGCAGGTGCAGACACATGCAGCACGTCTGCCAGCGCCGACGTGGAGATGTATGGCTGATCGGGGTTGGCGTAGGCGATGCGGTAGGCTTCCGCCAGATATTCTTGCATCGAGTCGGTCGCGTTCACACCGCTGCTCTCGTTACTCACAGAATTTTGATGATACACATCATTAAATATAGGGAATGACGGGGGTTTTCGCAAGCGCAAAAGCAAAAAAGCTGATGCACTGCCTCGACAGCGGCGGGAACACGGGCAGTGCCACGTTCACGCTGACCATCGCACCGCCCGACGCGCTGGCGGGGCATTAAGCAGGTAACGACATTTCCGTAGGTTGAATTCGATATGGTATCCTTTGGGGCATTAAAGATCGC
>JANRJX010000045.1:0-22950 GCA_033763755.1 Chloroflexota bacterium | reverse complement strand
TTGCGCCAACTACTGCGTTCTTCTCGCGGCGTCGGTGTGAAGCCGTGTTCAGGCATAATCGCGGTCAGCAGCATGGCAAGGACCAGTTGCAGCGCACCGCCAGCATAAATCGGCAGGTTCAGGCTGATGGTCGCCAGCGCGGTGCTGATGATGATGCCGAGCAGCCCGGCGATGCGCCCGACCTGATTGCCCCGTATGAACGCCGCGCCCGCCTTTTCCTGCCCGACTTCATCCACCATCCATGCATCATATGCGCCGCTGGTGAATGTGAAGCCGATGCCCCAGAAGAATTGCGAGACGAGCGCCGCAATGAAGACCGGGAACGCTGCCATGATCAGGAAGCCTACACCCATCAGGAATGTGCCGATAATGACCGACAGTCGGCGGCTGTAGACATCCGCCAGTACGCCCGTCGGGATTTCAAACAGGAAGATCGTCACTTCCATCGCCGTGCCGATCAGGACGAGTTGCAGCGCATCCAGCCCGATCACTTGAATCTGATAGACCATCCATGTCGCGAAGACCAGCGTTTGCGCGAAGGTGTGGATGAAGGTGCGCGTGAGATGAACACGGGTCGCGGTCATGACGGTCTCCAAGGGGCGATGCAGATACGCGATATATCATAACGCATAGTTCAGGGGCAGGATGTATCCTGCCCCTGAACCGAATCAAGAGGGCAGAATATATCCCGCCCTTGCAATTTTCTATTTGTCCTATACTGGACTCAGGCAGCGAGTGTTTGGGGAGTCATACAGATGCGTCAGTTATGCGTGATTGTGATGAGCATACTTGTGTTGATGTGCGGTGGCATTGCCGCGGCTCAGACGACCTATCCGCTGCAGCAAGACCCGTACATCAACGACTTTGCCGACCTGCTCGGCACAGACCGGGAGGCGCGGCTGCGCGAGATGCTCGTCACGCTGGAGCGCGATCATGGCGTGACGCTGGTGGTCGTCACAATAGAGCGCATGGCGGATTACAGCACGTCGTCGCTAACGATTGAGAGCTTCGCCACCGGGTTGTTCAACCGTTGGGCGATCGATGACGCTGAAAGCAACGACGGCATCCTGTTCCTGACATCCGTCGGCGACCGCCGCGTGCGCATCGAAGTTGGCGCGGGCTATGGCACATCGCTCGATGACCGCGTGGACGATGTGATCGACGAAATAATTACGCCTGCCTACCGTCGCGAAGATTATGCAGGCGGCATTGAACAGGGCGTGATCGGCATTATCCGCACTGTGACCGTGCAAGCACCCACTGCGGTCACATCTACTGCGCCGGAAAGCGATAGCTCCAGCAGCATCCTTGTGCCGCTGTTGATCGGCGTGCTGGTGGTTGGGGGGCTGATCTGGTTCGCCAGCCGTGTGATGGGCAGTGCACACACACCGTTTAATCTGCCAGAAGGCGGGGGCGAGCCTGGAGGCGAGATGGGTGATGTGCGCACACCGGGCTTCTGGGGCGATGGTGAAGGTGAGCGCATCAACAGCGGCTCTTACGAGAATGATGATGAGGAGCGCGACTCGCGTTGGTCGTCCCGTCGGCGCAATTCGTGGTCGAGCGGCAGTTCGCGGCGCAGTTCTGGCGGTGGGCGTTCGAGCAGGCGGGGTGGCTCGTCGCGCGGCGGCGGCGCGTCCGGCAGTTGGTGATCGTTAAAAGCTCCATACTTTTCTTTCCGCGCGGCTACCCATGTGTTACAATTGCGAGTAAGTAACAGTTCTCGCAAAGCAGCAATCATGGCGCTGGTTGGCTCCCGGTTTGGGACCTACGAAATTATCGAAGAAGTCGGCAAAGGCGGTATGGCGACGGTTTATCGCGCCTACCAGCCAGCAATGGATCGCTTTGTCGCTGTCAAAGTCATTCATCGCGCCATCGCTGCCGACAAAACCTCGCTCGAACGCTTCCAACGCGAAGCACGACTGATCGCCCGCCTCGAACACCCACACCTGCTGCCCGTTTACGACTACAACGGCGAGCATGACCCGCCCTACATCGTCATGCGCTATCTCGAAGGCAGTACGCTGAAGGACGCGCTCGAAGACGGGTCGCTGCCGCTGACAGACGCAGTGCTGGTGTTTCGGCAAATCGGCTCGGCGCTCGATTACGCCCATCGCCAGAATGTTGTCCATCGCGACATCAAACCGTCTAACGTGCTGATCGACGTTGATGGTAACGCCTTCCTGATGGATTTCGGCATCGCACGGCTGATTGAGTCCAACGAAGGGCTGACGCAAAGCGGGTTCGCCGTCGGCACGCCCAGCTATATGTCCCCGGAACAGGGTATGGGCGCGGCGGTTGATAAACGCAGCGACATTTACTCCCTCGGTGTAATGCTGTACCAGACAGTCACAGGCGACCTGCCGTTCAAAAGCGACACGGCGATGGGCATCATCATGCACCATATCAACACGCCGCCGCCCAAAGCCAGCCTCGCTAACCCTGATTTGCCGCCTGCACTGGACCTCGTGATCACGCGCGCGATGGCGAAGTCACCAGATGACCGCTTTCAGACAGCGACCGAACTGGCACTCGCCTTTGCCCGCGCTGCTGAAGTTAGCGCAGATGCTACACCATCGACTGTGCGCAAAGCCGCCCAGCGGTCGTTTAACACGATCATCGCAGGGCGTGAAGCGCGTAAAGACGAACTCGATAGAACGATGGCGGGTTTTGCTGCATCGCGCGCTGTGCCGACCACCACACCCAAACCGCCTTCCACCACGCTTGAAGGCGCGACGATCATCACTTCGTCTGACCAGATGGTGCAGTCACCCCCACGCCGTACCCCATCACGACTGCCGCTGATCTTCGGTGCAGTGGCGGCGCTGCTGGTTGTCGGCGCGCTGCTGTTTGCGGCGCTGCGCCCACAGCCGCCCAGCTTTGAGCTGACCTCGACCAGTGTCGCCGCTGCTGCCCAGACAGCGGACACAGGCAGCGCAGCAACACCACAGCCAACCGAGATTGTAATCAGTCTCACGCCGACCTCAGCTGTAGAGGCGCAACCGCAAGTGACCGCGACCAACCGCGCCCGCGCCACGGATGCGGACGCCGCACCATCTTCTACACGCACCGCAATACCCAATACCGAAACGCCAATACCCGATACCCAGACGCCCATTCCTCCCACCGCCACGCCCGCTACTGCCGTCGCCCAGGTGCTCCGCGATTTAGTCGTGCGCCTGGGACCAGGGACGGACTACCCGGTGGTCGATACCATTCCCGTTGATACGGCGCTGACCATCCTCGGCATCACCGATGACGGGAGTTGGCTGCAAGTTGAACTACCCGACGGACGCATCGCCTGGCTATCAGCGGGGCGACTGGTGGATGTCAGCGGCAATATTGCCAGCGTCGCCATTGCGCAGGCTCCGACGGAGACGCCGAGTTCCACGCCTGAACCGACCGCCACTGATACGCCCAGCGCTACGCCGCTGCCGACGGACACACCGACCGCAACAGCTACACCATCATTGACACCGAGCGCTACAACGACGCCAACATCCACCCCGACGGATACCCCTACGCCGACTATCACACCGTCTGCGACGCTCACCCGTACGCCCACACTGACGATTACCCCCTCCGCTACTCCAACCCTGACGCCGACGGTCACGCCGTCCGTTACCGCAACGCACACACCAACGGTCACACCTTCATCCACGCCGACATTGACTCCCACGCTAACGCCAACGGTCACGCCCAGCCCGACGGCAACCGAAACGCCACAGCTAACGACGACACCGCTGCCACAACCGACGCCGACGCCCGTTCCTGTCCGTGCAGGGAGGCTGCCGTTTGTGGCAGACTTCCAATCGCCGGATGCGCTGGCGGGTTGGGATTATGACCCGGCAGTCTGGCAGCTCGTGGATGAGGCGGGCGAAAGCATTCTCATCGGGCAGGCAGCGCTCAATCAGCCGATGATCATGTTGGGGCAGGAAGCGCCGGAATGGACGGACGAAAGTCCGGCGGGCATGGTCATCAGCTTCCGCTTCAATCTGGATGCGCAGGCGGCGGGCGCACGCATGGTCTTCCGCTATTCCGACACGGGCTATTACGCGCTCGAAGTTTTCCCCGGATTGATGGTGCTGCGCCGCAACAATATCGATTCGCCGAACGTGCTGTTCCGCGATAATGAGCTGATCATCCGCAACCTGTCTGTGCCGATCAACGCGAACCAGTGGCACACGGTTACGATCTGGTCCGAAGGCACGCGCATCTTCGTCTACCTCGATCGTCAGTTGTATATCAACGCTGAAGACCTCGTACCACCACAGGTCGGCGCGGGTGCAATCCTGTTGCAGACCAACAGCCAGTCACGCCCGGCGCGCTTTGACGACATCATCGTCCGGCGCGCGGAACTGGCGAGCAACCACTTCCAGGGCGCAGCGTTCCCTGTCACATGGGAAAGCAGCGATCTGGCGCGCACGCGCATTGTCGGTGAGGCGGGAGGCAATCAGTTCCTACAGGTCGAAAGCGATGCAAGCGTGCGCCCGATCATGGAACCGATCCAGGATGTCGGGCTGTTCTGCCGCATCTACTCGTTCCAGGGCGGCTATCAAATCCGCCTGCGTGATAATGTCGGTGGTGCGCTGCTGCTGGCGTTTGACGCGGGCAATCTGGACGTGACGCAGTTGGATGGCACAGGCACTGTCGTGAAGCAGGAGCGGGTGCCTAACGTTTACAATCGTGGACGTTGGGAAAACTGGGAGTTCAGCTTCATCGGTGACCGTCTGGAAATCTATCGCGATGGCAACGTGCGCTATCAGGGCGTATTCACGCCGTCTCCGGGCGCTGGCACAATGCAGTTCATCGCTGGTGCGCGGGATATCTTCGGTATTGACGACTGTCTGATCACGGAAGACGCAACCTCCAGCAATGTTGATGCGCGCGTCTTCAATGCGGTACGCGCACAGATAGAAGCGCGCACCTGGCGCGAACTGCGCAGCGATTTCCGCGAAGACTTTGACGACATCTTCCGCACCGATGACTGGTGGATCGACGGGCAGAACGCGGCGGGCGAATTTGCGTCTGACCCTGGCGCGGTCGAGCATCGTCAGTTCCTGCGGCTGACGGGGACGGGCACATCGACCTGGCGCATGATCCGTGATGTCATCGGCTTCGCGCTGTTCGGCGCAGGCAGCGACGCGCGGGCGTTCAGCGACTCGACCGACTTGCAGTCGACGGTGTTCGTGCGGTTGCAACAGGGACAGCCGGGCAGCGCGTGGTTGGCTGTGCGCACGCGCCCGACGTTGAGCGGCGCGAACCTCGAAGGCTACCGCCTGGAACTGCGCCGCAACGCCGACAACACCATCAGCGTGCTGGTCGTGGCAATATTGCCTGCCGAACGTCGGGTGATTCAGGAAGTGCTGCTGCCGGGGACGGAGACGGGGGCTGCGCCGCCGGAGTGGATCGCGCTGGAGATTATCGCCTACCGCGATGCCATCGGTTTCTACGCCAATGGTGTTTACGTCGGCGCGGTGTCACAGGGAACGCTGCTCGGCGGGACGCTGGCGCTGGGTGTGGAGGGCATCACGGTTGCCGACTTCGACACACTCGTCTTCCGTGACGCGACGCCGCACGGGGAATAACGCCAATAAGTATCGCATGGGATAGTGCCCACAGCTCTATCTCAGCTTCCAGTTGAATCACCTATACTCATTGTTCTCTCATTTTAGAAGCTGGACGTTACCCCATGGGCAACCGCTACGATGGAATGCATCGGATTACGTTTTTCGTGAAAGGTGTGCAAAATGAGGCAGCTTGATCTCCGCTTTGTGCCGATTGGCATAGCTGTCTGGTTAGCGTTTCTTATCCTGATTCGGCTTATTGGACCGACCGTATTTACGATTGGTAGCCCGTTATTGCCGATCTTCTATGTCTTGGCAATTCCCATCACCATTGTCACAATATACCTGTTAAGTGCGGTCACGCGCGTTCCAATTCAGGACATGCCGATGCCGGTGTTTGTGATGACGTTTACCGCGCTGTTGCTGGACGGGATTGCAGTCGGGTTTACCAGTATGTATGGGGAAACCCACGATCAAATTCGTGCAGGTGCCGGCTTTCTGCTGTGGGGCGGTGGCATGGGACTGGTTTGCACTTTGTTACTCGCTGAACGCGCTCGCGCAGCTCAACGTCAGAAATAAAGGCGCGGCTATATCAAACCTGTCAGAGGAGCAAGCCTGATGAAAAGTTACATATTTACCATCGGAGACATTGCCCGACTGGCAGGTATCACACCCAAAACAATACGCCACTATCATAAGGTCGGGTTGTTATCTGAGCCGGCACGGGGACAGAACAACTATCGCCTCTACAGCGTAGATCAGTTAGAAACCCTCCAGCGCATTCAACACATGAAACGCCTGGGGCTGTCGCTGTACCAGATCAGGCAAATTCTCGACGCCGACGACCCCACTATGCTGGCGCAGACGATTTTGCTGAAGCAGCAGGATTATCTTCAGGAGCAGATTCGGGCGCTCAGCCAGCAGCTTGACGATATTCAGCTTTATCTAAATACAGACACCAGTCTTTTGCAGCCCATACAGACGAACTCACCAAAACATTCAGCCATGAAAATTGTATCCGCCAGCATGAAGTCAAGCGCAAGC
Organism: Chloroflexota bacterium; assembly: GCA_033763755.1. Classification (GTDB taxonomy): domain Bacteria; phylum Chloroflexota; class Anaerolineae; order Aggregatilineales; family Phototrophicaceae; genus Flexifilum. The sequence goes on along the minus strand of JANRJX010000045.1, from coordinate 16,342 downwards.
GGGGCAGCAGATATGTTATGCGCCGTTGAAGAACGTGCGCTTGCAAAGGTGGATGGCTATATGTGGACAGAAGGCTATGATCAGTTCTGGCATGAAGTCGGACAGGTGCTTGGGAATATCATCCTCCGGGAGGAGAGCCAGTTCATTTTCTGGATGGAGCGCTATCTGGCACTTGGCGAGATGGCTGAAGATGATTTGCAGGGCTTAGTCTGGATACAGGAAATTCAGCAAAGTCGCGAACGACTGCTCATTAAACGTGTCTTCAAACCACATCTCAGCGCAGCATTACCCGCGACAGAGCAAGAACAGATTCAAAAGTTGATTCCTGTGCTGCTGTATCAGGAAGCTTCTCCATTGCAAAAAGCATTTCTCAGAATGCTGATCACGCTTTAGCAGCCTACCAGACGATGCTGGCTAGCGCATGATCAACAGTTGATACACCACTCCCACAATGCCACCGCCGATGATCAGCCAGGTCGAGTTGATCTTGAAGCGGATCAGGAGCACCGCCGCCGCGATTGCCAGCGCAATCGTCACCCAATCCACCAGCGCCGCCTGCGCGATCTGCACAGTCACCGCCGCCATCAAGCCAATCGCTGCCATGTTCACGCCGTCCAGAAGCGCGCTTAGCCAGCTTGACTGGCGGATACGTGGCACGAGCGGGTGAATGATCGCCACGAAGATGAAGCCGGGCAGGAAGATGCCGAGCGTTGCCAGCGCCGCGCCCGGCACGCCGCCCAGCACATAACCGACGAACGTGGCGGTCGTGAAGACCGGACCGGGCGTGAACTGCCCGATGGCGACCGCATCAAGCAACTGCTGGTTGGTCAGCCAGCCCAGCCGCTGGACGAACTCAGTTTCGAGGAACGCCAGCAGTACATAGCCGCTGCCATAAATGACGCCGCCGATCTTGAGGAAGGTCAGGAACAGTTCGCCGAGCGAGAACGGCACCAGCATCGCCGCTGTAACTGCGGCTTGCGCGGCGGGCTGCTGAAGGAACAGCGGCAGCATCAGCGGCGTTCCCCCGCGCGTTATTGTCAGCAGCTTGCGCCCGTTCATGACCAGCATCGCCAGCAGTGCGCCGCCGAACAGCAGCGGGATTTCGCCGATGCCGAGCAGCGCCAGCGCGAACACGGCTGCGCCGAGCGCGACGTAGAACCATGACTTCGCCGCCTTCATGCCCAGGCTGTAGATCGCCTGCAAGATGACGGCGACGACGACGGGCTTGATGCCGTAGAGCAGCCAACCGACGGCGGGGAGCGCGCTGTAGGTGACGTAGAACCATGATAGAATGCCGACCAGCAGCGCGGCGGGCAGAATGAACGCCGCCCCGCCGACGATCAAGCCGAGCCAGCCCGCGCGCAGCATCCCGATATGCATCGCCATCTCGGTCGAGTTGGGACCGGGAATGAGGTTGGTCGCGCCGAGCAGGTCGAGGAAGTGCTGTTCGCTCAGCCACTTGCGGCGCTTGACGAACTCTTCTTGGAACATGGCGATATGGGCAGCAGGTCCACCGAAGGCGGTGAAGCCGAGCCGGATAAAGCTGGCGGCGACTTCTTGCAGCGGGCGGTCGGTGGGCGGGGGGGGGATGGTGTCGGTCATGGCTCTGACGGATATGTGCGGACAATGACGAGATCATATCGCGAATAGCCTTGGTTGCCATGATGTGCGCTTAACATAGTCTGGTATAATGAGCTTATTGATCACTCTCCATCAGGAGAAGTTCAGTTTGACTCCTCATGACTCTGTTCACGTTGCCCGCCGCTTCATCGATCGCCATTATGATACGCCGATCACCATCCAGCAGATGAGCGATCAGGCGGCGCTTTCGCCCTATCACTTTATCCGCGTCTTCCAGCGGGCTTACAGGCAAACGCCGCACCAATACCTGATGCACCAGCGCATCGCCAAAGCGAAAGCACTGCTGCGTACTACTGACCTTCCGGTGACGGAGATTTGCATCGCGATCGGCTTTGAAAGTCTGGGATCGTTCAGCACTCTGTTCCGCAAAGTCGTTGGCATTTCGCCCAGTGCCTATCGCGCCAGTGCCCCGCCACCGACAAAGCCTGCCTACATTCCCCTGTGTGCCTGTCTCCTGCACGATATTGATGACAACCTTGACCGCTAAAAGAGCGCAATTTTCGAGAAGCAAAAGTAGCACACTTGTTTTATCCTTCACGTATGTCCACTTGAAGGAGAAACCCTATGCTCACCAGACTGTCGGTCGCAACCATCTGGGTCAAGGATCAAAATGAAGCGCTGCGCTTCTATACCGAAAAGCTCGGCTTTGAGATCCGCGCTGACGTCACGCGCGGCGATTATCGCTGGCTCACCGTTGGCTTGAAGAGTCAGCCTGATCTGGAATTTCAACTGGCAGCCATAAAGGCGAGTCATGCACTGACGTCTGACGAGGTGGACTCCCTGACAAAACTGGTGGAAGCCGGTCAGCTTGGTATCGGTCCGTGGAAGACGGATGACTGTCAGGCGACGTATGAGGCGTTCACAGCCAACGGGGTTGAATTCATCCAGCCGCCCACTGATCGCCCATATGAAATAATTGAAGCGATCTTCAAAGATAACAGCGGCAACATCATGGTGCTTTCACAGGACAAGACGAACCGGTAAGGAGATGGACAATGAGTGATGCAACGAAGAAATCCAAAGGCTTTTCCGATGCGGAACAAGCAGCAATGAAGGAGCGCGCCAAAGAGTTAAAAGCGGAGGCGCGCGCAAACAAGGATAGAGCCGCAGGCGAGAAAGACCTGCTGGCGAAGATCGCTGAGATGCCGGAGCCAGAGCGCAGCATGGCGACGCGCCTGCATGAGCTTGTGACAGCCGCAGCGCCAACACTGTCACCCAAAACCTGGTATGGGATGCCTGCCTATGCGCTGGATGGCAAGGTCGTCTGCTTCTTCCAGAGTGCCGCCAAGTTCGAGGCGCGCTACGCAACGTTCGGCTTCAACGACACGGCGAAGCTCGATGATGGCGTGATGTGGCCCGTCTCGTTCGCGCTGATCGAGTTGACTCCGGTCGAAGAAGAAAAGATCGTCGCGCTGGTCAAGAAAGCGGTGGGGTGAAGACTGAGGTCGCTATACTAAGCCTATCTTACTTGGCGTGCTTCGCATCTTTGCAATCTATCCTCTCATTGCCCTCTCAGTTGACACTGTCTACTAGATCTAATATTCTAGTAGACAGTGTCAACCACCATGAGGAACGCGATGAGCAACCCATCAAGTGTAGTTAACCTGACCCTCCATCAGCAGCAATGGCGCCGCAAATACGGACCCTGGGCGCTGGTCACAGGCGCATCAGACGGTATCGGGCGAGAGTTTGCACGGGACCTGGCGAAACGCGGGCTAAACCTGATCCTTGTGGCACGCCGCCGCCCGCTGCTGCAACAGCTTGCCGACGAACTGACACGGCAGCACCGCGTGCAAACGCAGGTTATCGATGCTGATCTGGCGCAGGATGCCGAAGTTGAGCGCGTGCTTGCCGCCACGAAAGACATGGACATCGGGCTGCTGGTCGCCAGCGCGGGCTTCGGCACGTCCGGCAGCTTCATCAACGCCCATCTGGATCAGGAACTCAACATGTTGGCGGTCAACTGCCGCGCGGTGCTGATGATGACGCATCATTTCGGGCAGCGATTGGCGCGACGCAAGCGCGGCGGCATCGTCCTGTTCGGGTCGCTGGTCGGCTTTCAGGGCGTGCCGAACGCTGCCCATTACGCTGCAACCAAAGCGTACATTCAATCGCTGGCGGAAGGACTGCATGTGGAGTTAAGCCCGCTGGGTGTGGATGTGCTGGCGTCCGCGCCCGGTCCGGTTGACAGCGGCTTTGCCAGCCGCGCCAATCTCCAAATGCAGCTTTCTGCCAAGCCAGACACCGTGGCAGCGGAAACGCTCGACGCGCTCGGACGCTACACGACCGTGCGCCCTGGCAGGGTGAGCAAGCTCCTGGAACTGGCGCTGACGCTGCTGCCCCGCAGCCGCCGCGTTCACATGATGGGGCGCATCATGGGCGGGATGACGCAGCATCAAACGCAATTCGTGAGTCAAAAGGCAGTGTGATGACGTCGATTTTTGCAGGGCGCTTTGCCGCCCATACCGAAGAGCCGTTCGTCCTCTTCCTGATCGGAATGCGCGTGAACAATCTGTGGGCAGTGCGCCGCTGGGTACCAACGCTGACAGCGATGCTCGACATGCTCAAGGAGCTTGACGCCAAGCCGGAATTGGGCGTGATGGGCAGCAGTGTCTACTTCTTCCCGCCGACTGCGATGGTTGTGCAGTACTGGCGCTCATTCGAGCATCTTGAGTCGTTTGCACGTAATCCCGATGGGTTGCATATCCCAGCATGGAAGCGGTTTTATCATGAAGTTGGCAAGAGCGATGTCGTCGGCGTGTACCACGAGACGTATCTGGTCGAGCCGGGAAAGTATGAGGCGGTGTATCTGAACATGCCGCGCTTTGGGCTGGGGCAGGCAGTCGCGCATGTCCCGGCGACCGGACGGTTGTTGACCGCGCGGCGGCGCCTGGGCAGTGAAAATCTGCCTGCACTCGAGGTGCATGGGTGATATGATTGAAGGGACTTACCATCGACGATCAGGCAGTCCATGACGACAGCGGCGAAAGAACGAAGCGAAGACTTGCGTGAGGCGTGCGTGCGCGAAGCCCTCGCAATCATCGAGAGTGACGGGATCGAAAACCTGAGCCTGCGCGAAGTCGCGCGTCGGCTCGGAGTCTCGCATCAAGCGCCGTACAAGCACTTCCCCAGCCGCGATCATATTCTGGCGGAGGTGGTGCGGCGTGCCTTCGAGTCGTTTGCCGCCTATCTCGACACACACACGCACGCTGCCGACATGCGCGCGATGGGGCAGGCATACCTGCACTACGCAGCCGCGCATCCGCTTCAGTACCGCCTGATGTTCGGCACGCCGCTGCCCGATCCCGCGCAGCATCCGGCAATGATGGCGAGCGCGCGACACGCCTTTGATTTGCTGCTCGTAGCAGTTACGCACAAAGTGCCAGCCGATCATGCCATGACGCCCGACAACGTAATGCAGGATGCGCTCTTCATCTGGGCAACGCTGCATGGGCTGGCGAGCATTCTGCAGGCGGACGCGCTGCACACGCTTGCACTGCCGCCTGCCGTGCTGGAGGACATGATCGCGCATACGCTGCTGCGGATAGGGCGCGCGTTGCAGTAACTACCCCATCATCTCGCGCAGCCACACGTAAATCGGTGACATAGCGATAAAGTGCGTCATCACAGCGTCCACCAGCGCAGGTGTCGCCGCCACATTCATCGTAATCGGCGGCGCGTAGACGTGCAGCCCCGTGTGCTTCAGCCATTGGGCGCGCGGATGATCCGCAGGCAGTCCAGTCGGCACGCGCTTGTACGTCGCGCCGTCAATCGTGTATGCGCCCGCCGCCCGCACCTGCGCGGCAGATGCGTCCAGCGCTGCACCGTACTTGTCAATCTGTACGTACTCACGATAGCGCGCCAGCATTTCCTTGCTGAATGTGAACACGCCCGCCATCATCTCGACCTGCTCCGGCGTGATCTGTACGCCGAAGCCGGGACCTTCCATTTTCTTGTTCGTGCCAGCGCCAAACATCATCGCCACGTTCGTCTTGTAAGGCGATTTGTCCGGGCTGAAGCGTACATCGCGGTAGATACGCATCAGCGAGCCGCTGCCGTTGGTGCGCGTGTCGTAGCGAATTTCCGGGAACTGCGTTTGCAGGCGTTCACCGAGCGCCGTTACCAGTTCCAGTGCGGGCGCTTGCACCTCCTGGAGATAGCGCGTCTTGTTCCCTTCAAACCATTCTTTGTTGTTATTCTGTGCCAGTTCTCGCAAGAACTGCGCGCCTGACATGGGAAAGCCTGCAAACGTCATCATCATTCTCCCTGATGCTGAAGTCTCATGCCGTGCTGCCAACGGAGTGCTGTCTGGGCGATCCCTTCGCCATATAGACGTGCGGTCAACAGGTCGCCTGCATCCGGCAGTCCCAGATCCATCTGCACATTACCGAGCGCGCCTACGCCCATATAGAAGCCCCAGCGGTCTATGTTCTGACCATCGCCCGTGATGTTCGAAGCGGGCGCGGCGGGACCGACCCAGATCATGCGTAATTGTGCGGCAAGTGTCGCCAGGTAGTGCAGAGTCATCACTTTATCGCCAGAGGCATAGCCGGATGATGTGAACCCGCCTGCCAGTTTATCGCGCCAGGGTTGCTGAAACCAAAGCGGCGCGGTTGCGTCAGCAAAGCACTTGAATGGTCCAGACACCATGCCCATGTACGTTGGCGCACCAAAGATGATGGCGTAGGCTTCGGCAAGCTGTGCCATGATCGCGTCGTCCTTCCAACGCCCGTGTTGGATTTGTTCACCCGTGATCTGAAGTGCTTTCACTGAAACGCCTGCAACCTGACTCGCGCCTGTCGCAATGCTGTCCGCAACTTTTGATGTGTTGCCCATCCCCGAATGATAGATCAAAGCTACTGTCGTCACGACTATCTCTCCTGCCAGTTGGCATCTCTGCTGCAATTACCCTTAGGCTTGTGCGGTGCTGAGGCTGAGAACGGAATTGGTTTCCAGCAGCGTCTTCATACCAGACAGGATGGTTGTCCAGCCGTCAATGATCCCTGCACCAACATGTCCTGTCCCCAGGTCTTCGTGCGTCAGCGTCAACTTGCACACCGCGCCGCGCGGTTCAATCTCGAATGTCACGCGTGACGGAGCATTGCGCAAGCCATCGCCCCATAACGGAATGAATGTTGTCACCAGTTTGCGCGGCGGGTCGCTTTCGATGACATCGCCTGTGATCATCGCTTCGCCGCTGGCGACGACGCCTCCCTGGGTATCGATGTACTGATAAGGTGCGCCGGCTTGCCAGGTGGACTGCACGCGCGTGCCAAAATAATACTTCTCGCTCATGCTGCCATCGGTCAGTGCCTGCCAGATACGTTCTGGCGTGCTGGCGATGACGATGCTGTAGACGTGAGTCGGTTGTGCGTTCATAATTTCTCCCTCAACTGCGAACTTGAAGCCCGTCAATGCTTGCGACCATGGCTGGGCATATTTGCTGACCCAGCGGTCATAGGCAAGTTGGATCGGCACGGGGTTGAGGTAATGGAACTTCTCCCGCCCCACCTTGCGCGTGGTCACCAACCCGGCATCTTCCAGGACCTGCAAATGCTTCATCACGCCGAATCGCGTCATCGTAGTGAGATGCGCTTGCAGTTCGGAAAGCGTCTGCCCGTCGCGCTCAAACAGCGCGTCGAGCAACGTGCGCCGGCTCGCGTCTGCCAGCGCTTTGAACACCATTTCGTCATCCATATCGATAAGGCTCGCAATGCGTGACTTTTTAGTCACATATTCACATTATATGTGACTATTCTGTCACGCGTCAATCGAACAGAAGATGAGAGAATAGCGTGTTTAAGGGGAACCCTGCCGCCGCTGGAATGCCACTAATGCCAGCACGACAATCGCCGCGCCCAGCATTTGCACGCTGCTCAGACGCTCGCCCAGGAACAGCATCGCTCCGCCGACGCCGAACACCGGAATCAATGTCAGATACAACGCCGCCTGTGTCGCCGGTATGGACTTGAGCGCTGTCAGATAGAGCGCGAACGCAAGGCTGTACTGGACAACACCGCTGAAAGCCGCAAATGCAACACTGCTAACCGTCAGCTTGCTTAGTTGACTTGCTTCGCCGAGCAGCAGTGCAACAGGCAGCGCCAGCAGCGCGATCAGCAAGCCGACGCTTTGTTGTGAAGCGGCAAGCGGCAGCGGGTGAACATCGGCAACGCTCTTGCGACTGAGGATGACATAGACTGCCGCCGCCGCCGTTCCGACGAAGACCAGCAAATCGCCTGTCAGCGATCCTGCCGCCTGTTCCGGCTGTGCGCCTGACACCAGCACCACGCCGATCATGGAGGCGATCAGCAGCACGATGGTGCGCGCGGTGATGCCTTCGCGCAAGAATACGACCGCAAGCAGCAGGATGATGAACGGTTCGGTCGCAGCAATCAGGGTGGCATTGCTTGCGGTCGTGAACTGCACACCCAGCAAGCCGATCAGATAGGCGATACCCGGCTCAAACATCCCCGTCCAGCCGTGCCGCAGGTCGCGCCTGCGAAACGGGATGCGCAGGGCGAATGTGGCGCTCCACAGCGCCGCGACGCTGGCAAGCAGTTGGATTGTCAGCAGCGTGACGGGCGGCACGCTGGTCACAACTGCCTTGCTCATGACGATGCCCATACCCCACGCCGCCGCGGACAGGATCATCGCCAGCACCGCCCATTGCCCCCCAGACACGACCTTCATGCTATCACCCGTCTTGACAGCCATGCTCTAACCTGTTATTCTCATGATACTGGTTATAGGAGACTCTAGCACTGGTGACATAACCTGTCAAATTATGAATAGAGGTTAGGTTATGGCGAGGATGGGCGAACACATTACCGATTTGAATCGGGTGGGCGGGCATGTCGCGCTCGACTTTGTGAATACCGCTGATCGTGACGCGGGCGTGGTCATCATTGACTGGCTGCACAGCTATGCTGATCTGCTGGCATGGGCGCACACGGGCGGCTTATTGAGTGATGCTCTGTTGATGCAGTTGCAACAGCACAGCGCCGCCGCGCCCGACGAGGCAGTAGCAGCCTACACACAGGCACACGCGCTGCGTGAGGCATTGTATGCCGTTGGGTCTGCCATTGCGGGCGGGCGGGCGATACCACCGGATGCGCTGGCGCTCATCAATGACCTGCTAGTCGAGAGCGCGGCGCAGCGGCAACTTGTGGCGGAAGGCGGTGTAGTGCGCTGGGGGTGGTTGCACGGTGATGCACAACTGCGCTATCCGCTGTGGGTGATTGTGCAAAGTGCCACCGAGGTGTTGACGATGCAGGTGGGGCTGCTGCGCGAATGCGCGGGTGATGAATGCGGGTGGCTCTTTCTGGATACCAGCCGCAATCATTCACGGCGCTGGTGCGACATGCGCGATTGCGGCAACCGCGAAAAGGCGCGGCGGCATTATCGGCGGATGACAGGAAGTTAACGACGCAAAACAAAGCGCGGACACAGGGTAGCCCTCATGTCCGCGCTTTTCGGTGCTATTCATCAGCGGACGAGGTATACCTCGTCCCTACGTACAGCCGCCGCTACCCGGAAGCGAATATCCGGTGGCTGAGACCTGCGCCTACGCCGCCGGACGCAGTGTGCCGTTTTCTTCCCATTCCAGTCGATTGCCACGACTGTCATACAGGTGCGGGCGTGCCTTGCCTTCAATCACGTCGGCATCCACGACCACGCGCGCCAGATCATCACGCCCTGGCGCTTCAAACATCACATCGAGCAGGCGGCTTTCGATGATCGAGCGCAGCCCGCGCGCCCCGGTACCGCGCCGCAGCGCAATATCAGCGGCGGCGTTCAACGCTGATGGCTCAAACGCCAGTTCCAGCCGATCCAGTCCCAGCATTTCCGTGTACTGCTTGCAGATGGCGTTTTTCGGCTCGGTCAGGATGCGCACCAGCGCCGCCTTGTCAAGCGGATCGACATTGCACAGCACGGGCAGACGCCCGACGAATTCGGGGATCAAGCCATACTGGATCAGGTCTTCCGGCTGCACCTTGCGCAGCAGCGCCGCCTTGTCGTCCGCAGTCCGCCGTTCGCCGGGCTGGAAGCCGAGCGTACTCTTGTTGCCGAGCCGCTTGGCGACCGTCTCTTCGATGCCGGGGAATGTGCCACCACAGATGAACAGAATGTTGTTTGTGTTCACCTGCAAGAATTCCTGATGCGGGTGCTTGCGTCCGCCCTGAGGCGGCACGTTCGACACCGTACCTTCGATGATCTTCAGCAGCGCCTGCTGTACGCCTTCACCGCTGACATCGCGTGTAATCGATGGATTATCCGCTGTCTTGCGCGCGATCTTGTCGATCTCATCGATATAGATGATGCCCTTCTCAGCGCGGGCAATATCGTGATCTGCTGCCTGTACCAGTCGCAACAGGATGTTTTCGACATCTTCACCGACATAGCCCGCTTCGGTCAGCGTGGTGGCGTCGGTGATGCAGAACGGCACATCCAGGATGCGCGCCAGCGTTTGCGCCAGCAGCGTCTTGCCGCTGCCCGTCGGACCCAGAATCAGGATGTTGCTCTTATCCAGTTCGACATCGCCTGCCATGCCGTCGTGCATGATGCGCTTGTAGTGGTTATAGACCGCCACGCTCAAGACGCGCTTGGCATAATCCTGCCCGATGACGTACTCGTTCAGGTGTTCCATCATTTCACGGGGCGGCAGCAGGCGCGACGGCTTGAAAGGAGGCGGTGGAGCTGGCGGCGCTGTCTCCGGCTGTTCCCCGCTTTCCTCGTAGAGGATGCGCTGGCACAGCTCCACGCAGTTATCACAGATGTAGACCCCATCGGGTCCCGCTACCATCTTTTCGACTTCATCCTGCGTGCGACGGCAGAACGAGCAGCGTTGAATAACGTGGCTGCCGAAGTTTCCGAAATTCACTTAATTTGCCCCGTTCACGCCAGCGGTCACCATTGCCGCCTTCGCGCCTTCCAGAACGCTGTCGATCAAGCCGTACTCGACCGCCTTCTTCGCATCGAAGTAGACATCGCGGTCGGTATCGCGTTCGATCTCTTCCTTGCTCTTGCCCGTGTGCTTCATCAGAATCTGGTTCAGCGCTTCCTTCAGGCGGATAATTTCGTTCGCCTGAATGACGATGTCCGTCGCCTGACCCTGCGCGCCACCGAGCGGTTGGTGCATGTGGATGGTCGCATTGGGCAGGGCATAGCGCATCCCCTTGCTGCCTGCGGTGAGCAGCACCGTGCCGAAGCTGGCGGTCAAGCCGACAGCGGTCGTGCTGACGGGGGCGCTGATCTGCTGCATGGTGTCATAAATCGCCATGCCTGCGTAAATGACGCCGCCGGGCGAGTTGATGAACATCTGAATCTGACGTTCCGGATCTTCGCGCTGCAAGAACAGCAATTGCGCCACCAGCAGGTTGGCGATCTGGTCGTTGACGGGCGTCCCCATCATAACGATGCGTTCCTTCAGCAGCAGCGAATAGATGTCATAGGCGCGTTCGCCCCGGCTGCCCTGTTCAATCACCATCGGAATCAGGTTATAGGCATTCATTCTCACGATACTCCTAGTTTTGCTTCTCTTCGACAGGTTCGGCAACTTCTGTAGTGGTCGGTTCAGCCGCGACGGGTGCCTCGGCAGGCGGCAGTTCCGGCGCTTCGCCTTTGGCGATGGTGATGACCCGCTCGATGATGCGTTCACGCGTGAGTTGCTCGCGCAGGTTGTCGCGCATCATCGGATGTTCCAGCACGTTACGCGCATTGCTCTGCTCTTCCGCGCGCACCGACGCCACCATTTCGTCCGCGCGCGTCTGCAAATCCTCATCCGTAACGTTGATCTGTTCGGCGCGCCCGACTTCACGCATCACCAGCAACCGCTTGAGCGACGCTTCGGCAATCGGCTTGTAGTCATTGAACATATCCTGCGGCGTCTTGCGGTAGATGCTCATGTAGTCCTGCAGCGTCAATCGCTGCTGCCGCAGCCGTTGATCCAGGCGCTCCATCATGTCCTGCACCTGGTCTTCGAGCATCTGCTGCGGGTACGACACTTCCGCCTGATCGACCATCAGCTTGAGCGCTTCGTCACTGTAGGTTTCGTTTTTCTGCTCGCTTGCCATACGTTCGAGATTTTCACGGATGCGCACGCGCAGTTCGAGCAGGGTCAGCGGCTTTTCTTCGTCCTTCGTCACACGCGCCGCGAAGTCGTCGTTCAGCGTCGGCATCGTCACGACCTGAACATTCTTGACATGCACCTCGAAGTTGATCTTACGTCCGGGGTATTCTTCGTCATCTTCCGGCATCGTCAGTGCAAATTCGCGCGTTTCGCCAGGCGTCACGCCGACGAGCGCGGCGCTGAAGCCGGGCGCGATCTCATCTTCAGTTTCGAGGTCGAAGATGGCGTCATGATCGTTGATGAAGTGTTCATGTGTATGTTCATGTTCATCGTCTTCATCTTCATCATCGTCAAGCTCGTCGTCGAAGTCTTCATCGTCGTCTTCGAGATCTTCCAGAAGCTCTTCCGCCGCTTCCTCTTCGATGACTGCTTCCAAGAGTTCCTTCGGAGTCATATCGTCGTCTTCATCTTCATCCTCGTCTGAAGACTCAATGAAGCTGTGAATGTCGACTGTGACGCGGTTGCCCATTTCGGCGGGGCGGCTGCTGTCTTCAACCAGCGCATGTTCACGCAGCAGGTTCTTGAAGGTTTGCTCGATCTGCTCATCCTCGACTGCGATCGGCTCATACGGCAGCCGAACATCGCGATAGGCATTGAGCGTGACAGTCGGTTGCAGCGGCACGCTAAAGATCAGCGTCGGCGCGGGGTCGAGCTGGTATTCCAGCACTGCGCCAGGACCATACGGATCGAGCTTGCTTTCGAGCAGCGCTTCCTTATAGATGTCGTTGCTGATGAGTTCCATCGCGTCGTCGATAATGCTCGCTTCACCGACGTATTTGGCGACCAGGCGGTAAGGGGCTTTGCCTTTGCGGAAGCCGGGAATGTTGATCTGGTTGCTGATTTTCTTCGCCGCTTTGACTTTCGCCTTTTCCAGGCGCTCAACGTCAAATTCGACCACCAGCTTTGCTGTGTGGTCAGCTTGAGTTTCTGTCTGTATATTCAAGACGCTTAATCCTTAAATGCTGCGTTCGCCCTGCGCATCGAAAGTTTAAAGGGCATTATAGCAGTGTGATCATTTGTATTCTATAGGCGTTGCAATAGAAAGTAAGGCGGTCTTATGCGCAACAGCAGGATCATGAGCGCGCTGCGGGGTGGGGACGTGGTGCGGTTGGCCATGATGGGCTACTTCATTCCGCCGTTCATCGCCTACGCCGCCGACGCAGGCTATCACGGCGTATGGATCGATCTGGAGCATCACGCGATGGACGCGCGCGAGGTGCAGGCGCTACTGGCGTTCTGTCATCATTACGACATCGACGGCTTGATCCGATCGCCGACGCGCGAGAAGGGGCAGTTGTACCGCTATCTGGAAGACGGGGCAGCAGGGCTGATCATGCCGCATGTTTCGACCGCCGAGACCGCGCGCGAGATCGTGCAGAAGGTGCGCTTTCCGCCGCTGGGGGATCGCGGGTTGGAAGGCTTCGGCTTTGAGGCGAACTTCGGGCTGGACAGCGGCAATCTGGTGGCACACGCCAATCACGAGACGTGCCTGATCGTGCAGATCGAGACGCCGGAAGCGCTGGAGAATGTCGAGGCGATTGCGGCGGTGGACGGCGTGGATGGGCTGTACATCGGTCCGGGCGATCTGGGGATACGGCTGGCGCTGCTGCCGGAAGCAACGCGCCCGACGATGGACGCGGTGATGGAGCGTGTGGCGGCGGCGTGTGCGCGGCATCGCAAGGCGTGGGGCATCTTCGCGCTGGATGAGGCGCGCGTGCGTCGGCAGCAGGAACTTGGTGCGCGTCTGCTGGTATGGGGCGCGGACTTCCTGCTACTGCGCGACGGGGTGCGGCGTGCGGCTGCGGTGTTGCAGGGCGGGGGATAGCCCTCACCCCAAACCCCTCTCCCACTCGTCGCACTCAAAGATGATAAGAACAGTTCGACTGTATCTTGTGCGACGGGGGCGAGGGGCTTTGACGACTCGTACTCCCCGACTCCCCCTCTCCTCCGTCGCACCTACAAGAGACGAGGGTGAACGCTCATTCGGTGTGCGACGTGTGGGAGCCTGAGTGCGAAGCGGAAGGCGGGTCGGGGGGTGAGGGGTTGTCGTCCCCCAGCAGCCCCGCCACCTCCGCCCACGCTGGCTGCACCCACGTCATGATGCGCACGCATTCACGCAGCACGCGAACGGACAAGCCGCGTTCCAACGCCTCGAGCGACGGCGACCAATCAGCGATAGCTTCGAGGAATTCGTCGGGTTCACGCAAGCCGAGCGTGGCGAATGCACCTTGAGAGCCGGCATAGTGGTGTATCTGCGCCAGCGCACTGGCGATTTCGCGGAAAGCAGGTGCGCGCTGCTTTTCTTCAGCAATCGTGCTGGCGGCCTGGCATGCTGCATCGATCCGCCCTGCCTGTGCTAGTGCGCTGGCGATAGTACTCAAGGCATCGAAGCGCTGATCGTCAACGACAATCGTATTGCTGGATTGAAGTGCAATGTCAAATTGTCCTGCTAGCGCTAAGGCACCGGCGATGGCACTCAAGGCAGTGGCCTGTTGCCCATCATCGGTAATCGCACTGGCGGTTTGTCGGGCCGCGTCAAATTGTCCTGCCTCTGCCAGAGCACTGGCGATGGCATTCAGAACATTAGCGCGCTCCCAATCATCCGCAATTGTATTAGCGGTCTGCCACGCCGCATCTAACTGTCCTATCTGCGTATAGGCTATGGCGATAGCTTTAGAGGCAAAGGTGCTCTCCAAACCATCTCCCATCGTACTAATGGTCTGTCGCGCAGTGTCGATAACTTCGTTCGCCAGCGGACTGCCTGCCTGCGCGAGGACGCTAGCGATGGTACCTAGGGCAGAGACGCGCTGCCAGTCATTGGCAATCGTGTTAGCGGTCTGCTGCGCCGCGTCGAACTCTCCTGCTTGTGCCAAGGCATTGGTAATGGCCTTTAGGGTATAGGCGCGTCCGAAGTTATCAGTAATGCTGCTAGCTGTTTGTCGCGCCGCTTCGAAGAATTCGTTCGCCAGCGGATTGCCTCTCCGCGCCAATGCGCTGGCGATGTCGCTCAATGCATAGGCTCGCTGCTCGTCAGCGGCAATTGTACTGGCGGTCTGCCGGGCCGCTTCGAATTTCCCTGCTTGTGCCAGCGTGTTGACAATGTCACCTAAGGCATTGGCGCGTTGCCAGTCATTGGCAATTGTGCTAGCCTTCTGCAATGTCGCGTTGAAGATTTCGTTTGCCAGCGGGTTTCCTGCGTGCTCTAGGATATTAACAATGATGGAGAGATTTTTTGCACTCCAAACGTAAACATCGTCATAGCTGAGATTGGCTATCTGACTAGACATGTTGTCGCGTATGGTATCAAAGACTTCGATTGCTAGCGGATTACCTGCCTGTGCCAAGATTCCTGCGATATGGCGCAGCGTAGCTGCGCGGTGATCGTCATTGTCAATAGTGCTGGTAGTTTCAAGTGCGACGTCGAACTCTCCTGTCTCAGCCAAAGCTTTGGCGACGGCGCTTACGGCATCTGCGCGCCGCTCGTCATTGTCAATGGTGTTAGCGATCTGGCGCGCGGTTTCGAACTTTCCTGCCTGTGCGAGAGCAATGGCAATCTCCCTCAGGGTATATGCGCGCTTGTGGTAGAAATAGTCAGCTATGGTAGTAGCAGTCTCGAGCGCAGCGTCGAACTGTCCTGCCTGTGCCAGAGCGATAGCGATGTCACTTAGGACGTTTTCACGCTTTATCAGATTTTCGATACTGGTGGCGATTTGATGTGCAGCGTCGAATTGTCCTGCCTGTGCCAGAGCACTGGCGATGGCACTTAGGGCATCTTCGCGTTTGTTGTCATCCCAAATCGTGCTAGCGGTCTGGAGCGCCGCCTCGAACTGCCCTGCCTTCACCAAAGCGCTAGAGATAGCAAATAGGTCTTTTTCGTGCTGCCAATTTTCGAGAAGGTTGTCCGCAACTTTATCAGCAATGTCGAACTGCTGTGCCTGTGTCTGAGCGCGGTCGATCTCACGCAGTAGTCCATGACGCTCACTCTCATCCATAAAATCGCTAACGAGTCGACGTAAATCGTCGAAGATTTCGTGTGCGAGTGGGTTTCCCAACTTCACCAGCGCCCTAGCAATTTCAAATTTGGCAAGAAATCGGTCATTAGATGTTTCAATGTTCTTGGCAATGTCCAGTACTTGCTCCAACAACCCCTCGCGCGCCTGCCCTCCATCCCGCAGCGTCTTCTCAATCGCGAGCAGCCCATCTACACGCGCCATTGCATTTGCCCGAAGGCGTGCGGCATTGAGCGCTTCTGCCGTGCGTCGCCCGTTCTTTTCGATGTTTAGATCGATCAAGACCATAATGCGTAGGTCTTCGTCGGTGTAGCTGGCTGCTCTTGCGCTCACCATTTGCCGTGCTGCCCACAGTGCCGCTAGTTGCACCAGCGCGTCCGGTTGCAACGGGTCGGCATACGTGGCGATCAGCCGTTCCACATCGGCGGCATAGCCGTGATCGCCCGCCAGTGCGCGGTAGCTGGCGTCCAGCCAGTCGCGGTTCGCCGTCAGCAGCGTGTACAGTTCGTCGCTGCGCCCCGCCGCCAGCAGGTGATAGCCGAGATGGGTGTACAGGTAGTCG
>JANRJX010000044.1:0-1796 GCA_033763755.1 Chloroflexota bacterium | reverse complement strand
GCTGCTCCAGTTCTTCGCCGCGCATGTCGTCGGCAGCCGTCGCCCGCTGTTGGTCATCGGACTCTGGCGTGGCAAACGGCGTGAACGTGCCCATGCGCTTGCGCTTCAGCGGCGTGAAGGCGGGCAGCATCTCGCCGTCCTCGTCTTCAAACAGCGCCTCATCCGTTTCCTGCGGCGTCCGCTTTCCCTTGCTGCGATACGGCACGGTCCAGCGCTCCAGCCCCTCGCCGACCGCTGGGACGAGCATCGGTCGTCCGACCAGCCGCCCGTTGGCATCATAGTGCGCTGCATCCGGGTCGCGGTCGGTTAGCAGCAGCCTGCCAACCTGCGCCCCCACCACCCGGCGCACGACCGCGCCTTCGGTGAACTGTTCCGCCGCCTCGCCCAGTGAGGTGCTGCGCACGCCCGGCAGGTACGACAGCGTGCGCGCGGCGCTGCTCAGGCTGCCGATACCGCCGAGCGCAAGTCCGGCGGCTTGTGCGGGGGTCGCACCGCTGTTGAGTGCGCTCATCCCCGCCAGCGCGCTTGAGCCGATGACGGCTGCACCTCCCGCTGCCAGCAAGCCCGCCCCGACCGCCGCGCTGCCTGCCTGAGCAGGCGAGACGATTGTGCCACCTGCCGCCTGGCTGAAAGCCGCGAACAGGCGATTGAAGGCATTCCAGACCGCCCGCACTCCCGACCAGAGCGTAATCAGCATGAAGACCAGACAGATCAGCCCGACGCCCAGCACGACCATGCCGCTGCCCGCCGTCGTCCCCGCCAGGAACAGCGCCACCACCAGCGCCTGAATCAGCGCGATGATGACCGTCTGCACGATCAGTTCGATCCACTGGTTGACGATGCTGTTGGCGATCACTTCCGTCCGCTTGAAGAATGCGAACAGGATCGCCACGCTGAACGAGACAAACGTCAACCCCTGCGCAATCGTGATCAGCAGGTACACCAGCTGCTCGACGACGCCGAACGCCACCAGCGGCCACGCCGTCAGCAAGCGCCCCTGCGAGGTGGACGCGACAGCGATGGACTCGGCACGCGCCTCATCAGTCATGGTGTTGAAGTTCAGCGGCGGGCTGTTGACGACATCGAAGAACGAGCCGGGGAAGTACCACTCCTGCGGGATCGGGCTGACGTACGCGCCCGTCAGCGGATTGAGCAGATGCGTCGGGCAGCCCGGCGAGTACATGGGCTGCGGGTAGCCCATCACGTCCGGTCCGTCAGCGCGGACATACGCCAGCGCCACGTCGAGTCCGTCAATTCGCCCTGCGCCGGTCGCGCCCGGCAAATAGACGCCGAGATGGTCGCAAATCGCACCGATGGGCAGATCGGCGCTTTGCACCTGCCCCATGCTGCTGAACGCGCCGTCGGCACTGCCCTGCACGCCGCTCAGCGCGCTCAGGTAGAAGCCTTCGGCAATCGCCATGCGAAACTCGTTCATCCCCTGATAGAGCGATGGTCCGAGCGTGAAGAACAGCACGCCCGCGATGTACCACAGGATGGCGCTGCGCGGGTTGACAACGTCCAGACGGATAAATGCCGCCAGCAGATAGGTGATGCCCAGCGCCAGCAGAGCGACCATGAACGCCATGCCGACCGCGACTTGGAGCGTGTCGTTGGTCATCTGGATCAGCGGCGCAAAGGCATTCTGCGCCAGCCAGCGGTTGATGACTTCGATGACATAGCCCATCATGACGAAGCCGCGCAGCAGCCCCCAGTGCAGCCCCGCCGCGTTGAGCAGCAGGTTGTACCAGAACGTGTCGAGCGCGATGCGGATCGGCGCAGTCGGGTCAAGCGGCATG
>JANRJX010000043.1:0-2019 GCA_033763755.1 Chloroflexota bacterium | reverse complement strand
CTCAAGAAACCCAAGTTACATTGGGCTTTCCACTTCCTATCAATATGGACATCGTTACTTCGTGGATGCGTACTAGGGTGTGTCTGCAAAGTAGTAAAATGGCAACATGATGAGACGATACGAGCTAACGGACGAACAATGGGCGCGGATTGAGCCGCTGTTGCCGCGCCAAAAGCCGAGGACAGGGAGACCCAACAGCGACCACCGCCAAATCGTGAATGGGATCATCTGGGTGCTGAAGAGCGGTGCACCCTGGCGTGATTTACCCGAACGCTACGGGAAAGTGGGCACAGTGAGCAGTCGCTTTTATCGTTGGGTCGCATCCGGGGTGTGGCAGCGCGTGTTGACCGCGCTGCAAGGAGAGGCGGACGATGCTGGAGCAGTAGACTGGAACCGGCACATGCTCGATGGGAGCGTGGTACGGGCGCATCAGCACGCGGCAGGGGCAAAAAAAGTGACGCCGCCAGCGAAGCCATTGGGCGGAGTCGCGGAGGCGTGACGACCAAAATCCATGTGCGGGTCGATGGCAATGGGCAGCCCATCACCTTTGTCCTGACCCCCGGCGAGACGCATGAGTCTACCCAGGCGCAGGTTCTTCTTGAGCAGGGAAGTATTAGGGGGCGGCGGCGCGGTCGCGGTCGCAAGCGCCCCAGACGGTTGGTCGCCGACAAAGCCTATGGGTCGCGCGCCTTTCGTCGCTTCCTCCGGCGCCGCGGCATTCGCATCACCCTGCCGCGTAAAAGCAATGAACGCCGACGCGGGTCATTCGACAAAACCGTTTATCGGGAACGCAACCAGGTTGAACGGTTTTTCAACCGTCTCAAGCAGTGTCGGCGCATTGCCACGCGCTATGAAAAGCGTGCCGTCAACTATGCCGCCATGATCACCATCGCCATGATTTTGATGTGGGTGTAGTTTGCAGACACGCCCTAGCTTCGCCGTCACTTTCTCACGTCCAAAGAAGTCCTGATTGTCAGCGGACTGGAAGGCACGCAGCCCTTTATAGGGGTTTTCAGGGTGGAAATCTTCAGTGGGAATTTGCGTGAATGCTAGGGCTTCTGATTTCCCCAACAGGTTCAACTCACGCGCCCGAACCATCGCCTGAACACGGCTGCGGACACCAAGCTTGGTATAAATCTGATTGACATACCATTTGACGGTGCTGAGTGTCACGGTCAGCCGTTGGGCAATTTCCTTATTGGTGTGTCCATCAATGATGAGCTGCAACACCTCCTGTTCGCGCTGCGTGAGCAGTTCGACGACGCTGGTTGGCGTGCGGTTCAAACCAATGGCTTCATGAAAATCGGCAGCGAATGCCAGTGCATCAGGATAGCGGTGATCGGGGTTCTTGGCAGTCGCCTTCTGGATCACGCGGTTCACAGGTGCGGTCAGTGTGGTATCTACGATAGTAATGTCAGGCAGCGGATCGTTGATGTGTTTGTAGAGGCGTTCTACCGAAGACAGAGTTTGGAACGGGTGGCTTCCCGTGATAACTTCATACAGTGTCACCCCCAAACTGTAGATGTCGGTGCGCGGGGTAATCGGTTCGCTGCGCGCCTGCTCTGGTGAGATGTAATCCAGAGAACCAACAATTACATCAGGTTGAGTGTGATTGCTCGCTAAGTTCAAATCTTTGGCGATGCCGAAATCGGTGAGATAAGCGTTGCCATCCTCGTCCAGTAGAATATTGTCCGGCTTAATGTCACGGTGAATGATGTGGTTACGGTGTGCCAGCGCCAGTGCGCCTGCCACCTGATCCAGCAGTAGGGCTGCCGAACGCAGATCATAAGCGCCGTTTTTCAGCGCTGCGCGCAGACTGCCGCCGCGCAGCCAGCGCATTACCAGATAAGTGCCGTTGAGGTCGCGCCAGTAATCGTAGAGCGGGACGATATGCGGGTGTTCCAAGCGAGCGACCAACTGCGCTTCGCCTTCGAAACGGCGGATGAAATCGGGATGGTTCGCTAAGCCGGGCAGGATGACCTTGATGGCAACTTCGCGCCCAATAGCCACCTGATAGGC
>JANRJX010000042.1:0-34347 GCA_033763755.1 Chloroflexota bacterium | reverse complement strand
GCGGACGAGAAGGCGACGTATGTCAGTTTCTTCCGCGACATCTTCAATGACGAAGAAGATGTCGTGCTGCGGCTGGCGGCTGCGATTGCGATAGCGCGCCTGGACAGCGCGGCTGCGACAGCGCCCGTGCGCGACCTGATCGTGGATGCGGTCATCAACCCGGATGCCTACTCCGCCTATATTGGCGAGACGGTCGAAAACCCGGTACATGAGGCGCTGCAAACGCTGGTGCAACTGCCCGAAAGCGAACGCAAACCCTACATGACACGGGCGATGACCGAGACACAGGACTCTGCGAACGCGCGCAGTCTGGCGCTGACGCTGCTGATGAGCGCGTTTGGTGCGGAGCCGGTCAAGTCAATGCTGGAACGCCCGAAGCGCAGCAGCCAGATGGCACGGCTGGCGAAGATGCATGAGGAGCAGCCGGATGTAGCGCTGCGCACGGAACTGAACGACGAGCAGCGCGAGATTGCCACGTTAATCCTGAACAGCGATGCGTTCTGGTCTACACCGTCGCAACTGCTGTATCTGTTTGGGCTGCCGCCGACGCGCAACGACTTGCTGGCGTATCTGGAAGACCCGGCGGCGTTCGCGCGCGAGGGGTAGCTGGGAGTCTTGCGCTACCGCGCGCGCTCCCACGCCGTCTCAAACCAGTCATCAAGCAGGTACTCGGTGTAGCCAATGGCGCGCAGGCGGCGAATACATTCATCTTTATCCGCTCCCGCTTGTACCCAGGTCGGCACGCGCTTGACCATCGTTTCCACCCGCTCGCGTGGCATGATGATCCAGGTGTCCTTTGGGCAGCTGCCGAAGATGATAAAGTCCTGTCCTTCCAGCCAGGCAGGGCTGCTCTTGCGATATGGGGCGATCACAGGAGTGCTGCGCGCCCCACAGTAAGGCGAACACAGGCAGTCGTGGACGAAGCGAGTGGTCTCCCCCAGATCAATCAGGTCTTCAACGATGCCTACCGTCTGCCCACGCACATCGATCGAGAGCGGCTGTACCACCTCGGGATGCTCCAGCGGTTGACCGGGACCGAGATAACAGCGCACGCCGAAGGTGCCAAATTCAACCTTTGGCAGTCCAGGCGGCGCGCAGTGCGTGATGTAATCCTGCAACAGCACACCGGGCAGCAACGCGCCCATCGTAATCATGACCATTTTGCGAATTTCGCGCTCAGTACCCAGGTGACGCTCCTGATATTCGAAGAAGCGCGCTGCCAGCCAGGAGACGATGCGGTGTTCAGCTTCATCGGTCACATAAAGGAATTTCAGAGGGTCGTTTGGAATGACGACGCCAACGGGATTGCGCCAGAAGTCAAGGTCATGATTCATGCTGATACGTAACTTTCGCAGGCATTTTGCAGCCGTAGTGATGTCTAAGCCATTCTTATTCGGGGTATGATTATAAGCTGCAAAGTCAAGCTCTGCCGGGCAAAGCGCAGCGCATTGCTACTCGTCGGGTGACGCCTTCACCCCTCACAACGGCAGCGAGAAGAAGAAGGTTGCGCCTTTGCCCGGCGTGCTTTCCACCCAGACGCGCCCGCCGTGCGCCTCGATGATCGCCCGCGTCAGAAACAAGCCCAGCCCGGTTCCCTGGGTTCGCCGACTGAGCGCGCCATCGACACGGTAGAAGCGCTCGAAGACGCGCTCCTGGTCGGCGGCGCTCAAGCCAACGCCCTCGTCACGCACGCAGATCGTCACCTGCTCGTCATCGCTACGCCCGCAAATGGCGATCTCGCCGCCGTCAGGCGAATACTTGATGGCGTTGCTGACGAGGTTATCGAACACCTGGCGCAGCCGCGTTTCGTCGCCTGACACCACCGGAAAGTCCGGCGGGAAGTTCAATGTCAGCGTGTGCTTCTTCGTCTGCGTGGCAAAGCGTTCGATCACGCGCGCCGCCAGTGCTTCCAGCCGCACATCGCTCAGGTTCAATTGCAGGTTGCGGTCTGCCTGGATGCGGCTGGCGGTCAGCAGGTTTTCGATCAGCTCCGTCAGACGGTCACTTTCCTCTTCGATGACTTCGCTGTATTCGCGCACAAACGCGAGCGGAAATTCGACATCCTCCCGGCGCAGCGTCGCAGCGTGACCCTTAATCAGCGCGACGGGCGTCTTGAGTTCGTGCGAAATGGTGGAGATAAACGTATTCTGCATCTCCTGCGCGCGCCTGAAATTGGTGATGTCGCGCACGTTGGCGATGATGCTCGTCAAATTGCCATCCGCACCTAGCAGCGGCGAATAGATGATCGCTACGCTTTGCGTCAACCCGTCGCGCCGCAGGAGATCACCTTCGACATACAGCGTTTCGCCCGCGCTGCCTTTGGGCCAGCCCTCATCGAGCGCGCGTTGCAAATCGCCCTGATCGACACGTTTCCACTGCACCACCTCGCTGTACGGTGCACCTATGGCGTCTTCGATGCGCCAACCTGTCATGCGTTCGAGCGCGTGATTGAAGCTGATGATGTTCAGGTCGGGCTGCAAAATCATCACGCCGTCGGCGCTGTGCTGCAAGACAGCGGCAAGCTGACGGCGCTCCTGATCCATGCGCTCGTACAGTTGCGCGTTATGCACGGCAATTGCCGCCTGGTCTGCGAAGCTCTGTAAAACCTGGATGTCATCGGGGGTGGCGGTGGCTTTCTGCGCGCGGAAGACGACAAGCAAGCCGAGCGGCTCTTCGGCAAATGCCAGCGGCAGCGCGAACGACTGGCGCATCTTGCGGTCAAGGCTGATCGCCATGCGCGTCAGATAGTCGTTGAACGTTGTGTAATCCAGTGGTTGCAGCGCCAGCAGGTCGTTCAACTGCGTTGTCAGTTCGGGGACTTTATCGGCATCCACGCCCAGCGTGGCGCGGATGCGGTAGCTGCCGTTGGTGTCGCGCAGCGCGATCATGCCGATCTGTCCGCCGAGCATGACGACCGACGCATTCAACACGCGCCGCAGCGCCTCGCTCAAATCGAGTTGGGCGGTGATGGCGCGCGAGATTTCGAGCAGAAAGTCGCGCTGCCGCACGCGGTAGTCCTGGAGTACGAGCATAAATTGACCTGCCAACTTCTCGCTATCGGCTCAAACCGATGGCTATCAGGGGCGTCCACTGAAGGAACGCGGAACCCGTGCGAATGTATATCCTGCACCTTCCGTGGGCGGCAGAACACAGCCGGGCAGTTTAGTGCCCAGCCTATACATACCATGTACCCGTTGGAATTATGTTGGACGAACGCTGTCAGCTCATCAGCAGCCCGCCGTTGACGTGCAGCGTTGCGCCTGTGATGTACGAGGCGGCGGGCGACGCCAGAAAGACTATCGCCGCAGCGACTTCCTCCGGCTGTCCCAGTCGTCCCATCGGTGTCTGTTTTAGCCAGTCGTCCAGCCGCAGATCGCTACGATTCATGATCATATCGGTTTCGATGCGTCCGGGCGCGACGAGGTTGATGGTCACACCCGTCTTGCCAAGCTCCTTCGCCAGCGAGTACGTCAGCCCGGACAGCGCGGCTTTGGACGCAGTGTAATGCGCGTGCAGGCTGGAACCGGTAAACGCACCCTGTGAAGTCAGGTTGATAATGCGCCCCCAGCCGTGCGCGGTCAGGTGGGGCAGTGCGGCGCGGATGGTGCGAAAGACGGCACTCAGGTTCAGGCTGATCGTCTCCTCCCACAGTGCATCGCTCATCTCAGCGACGCGCCCGTCGGTGAAGATGCCCGCGTTATTGACGAGGATGTCCAGCCGCCCGAACGCGTCAATGGTGCCGGTCACGAGCTGCCCCGCGACCTCCGGTTGTCCCAGATCACCCGCGATGGCGACGGCACGCCCACCTGCCGCTGCGATTTCTGTGACAATTTGCTCCGCCGCCGCTGCCTGCTCGCGATAGTGAACGGCAACGGCTGCGCCCTGTGCCGCCAGCGCGATGCACGTCGCCCGCCCGATGCCGCGCGACCCGCCCGTGACCAGCGCCACCCGCTGACTGAGATCAATGTTTAACATGAGCAACATCCTGCAAGAGAACGGAAAAGCTTATTCAAGAGGATAGAGAATAAGCACTTGAATTTGAGCTTTTCGCGAATGATGGTTAGCTTTTGTCCATCATTCTAATTCTGGACTGTACCCTGCTGTGACTGACGCCGCTACCCCCAGCATCCGCCTGCGCCGTAACACCGTCGTGCTTGCCATCAGCAATGTCGGCACAGCGCTGCTGTCGTTCCTGCTGGCGGCACTCATCGCGCGGGCGCTCGGTGAACAGGGACTGGGTGCGTATGCCGTCGCGCTGGCGTGGGTGCTGCCGTTGGCGCTGCTGGCGGAGTTTGGCATCGGCACGTATCTCACCAGAGTGTTGTCAAGGAATGACGCGGTGTTTGCGGGAGAAGTGCAAAGTGCAACGTACAGCGTGCAAAACGCAGACCTCAAGTCCAGTATTGAGAGTATTGAACCCGAAACACCGAATACTGCACTTTGCACGCTGCACACTGCACCAAAATCGGATTACGCACTCCTCTCAAGTGCGATTGCTGCCCGCCTGCTGATGGGCGGCGGCGCAATGCTGCTGCTTATGCTCGCCGCGCCGCTGCTGGCGAACGATTTGCTGATCGTGCGCGGCATCCAAATCTCCGCGCCGCTGGTGCTGATCCAGCCGCTCTACAGCACGTACACCGCTGTCTTCCGGGCGCGCGGCGACATGCGCCCCATCCCCTGGCTGAATATCGGGATGCTGGTAGCGCAGGTGGTATTGACGTGGGGGGTGTTGACCCTCACCCCCCGTCCCCCTCTCCCTCAGGGGGAGGGGGTGCAACAGGGCGAGGGGGTGTTGGCGGCGCTAATCATCAACACGCTGACATCGGCGGGGCAGCTTGTCGCGTGCTGGATGATGTACCGCAGGATGTACGGAAATCCAGAGAACGCAGAGACGCAAAGCCCCTCTGCGTCTCTGCGTCTGCGCGTAAAGGACTCTCTTCTTCCTCTCTTGCGCGCGTCGTGGCACTTCGGTTTGGCAGCGCTGTTCGCGGCGCTGCAAGTGCGCCTGGGGACGATCCTGCTCGAACAGCTTGCCGGGTTAAGCGCAGCCGGCTTTTACGCAGGTGCAAATCGCTTTGTCGAGGCGGCAAAGCTGCTGCCGAATGCCTACTTCGGCGCGCTGTTCCCGGCGTTGGCGGCGCTGGCGGCGGATGCAGGCGGGATGCGGCGGGCGTTCCGGCGCGGTGCGGCGCTGCTCGGCGGCTATGGCGTCCTGGCGGCGATGGGGCTCGCGCTGCTCGCTCCGCTGCTGATCGATGTGACCTATGGCGCGGCGTTCGCAGCGGCGGCTCCGGTGCTGGTGCTGCTTGCGGTATCACTGGTGTTCACGCTGCTGCGCGGCGTGCGCACCCTCTACTGGTATGCGCAGGGGCGTGAGGGCTTTGTCAACGCGGTCAATGGTGCGGCAATCGTCCTGCAAATCGCGCTGAGTCTGTGGCTGATCCCGGCGTATGGCGCGTTAGGTGCAGCACTCGTGTTGATCGGCGTGGAGGCGTGGGCGCTGGCGGCGCTGATGTGGGACTATAAGCCTGCGCGGTCCCAGACGGTGTCAGCGCTGGGATAGACTAGACAGCCAGATGTAACATTCGATGGCGATGGGTTGTTATTGTCAAGTGGGATGACGCTGCTGCCGTGTCAGTATCACCACCGCTGTCAGCACCAGCACACCGCCGATCAGATGTGGCAGCGTCAACTCTATGCCGAACAGCAGCACCGACGCCACTACTGCTACGACAGGCTCCAGTGTCGATAGCACCGCTGCGCTGCTTGCGCCGACACGCTCCAACCCCGCCAGAAACGTCACAAACGGCAAAATGGTCGATACCAGCGCCAGCCCGACAATCGCCCACCAGCCGCCCGCTTCTGTCGGCGGCGCATACCCGCGCAGCAGCAGCAGCACGCCATAGACGACACATGCTGATGTGATGATAACCGCCGATGCCATAAACGCATCCAGCCCACGTGTAATCCGGCTGCTCAGGATGATGTAGACCGCATAGATCGCCCCTGCCAGCAGGCTCAAGAGGACACCCTCAATGCGCCCGCCGTTGCCCGGATTGGCGGTGAGCGCTGTACCCACCAGCGCGATTAGCAATGCGGCGATCTTGACTCGCGACAGGCGTTCATGCAGGAAGATGACTGAGAGCAGCGTGACCAGCACCGGATAGAAGTAGAGCAGCAGCGATGCCAAACCCGGATCGACATACGTGAGCGCGGTGAAGTAAGTGAGTGCCTGCGCCACATACAGCACGCCGCCGAGCAGTGCCAGCGCGCCCAGGGTGCGTAGGGGAGGGAGCCGCAGCCGCCGTGATATCACGATGATAAGCATACACACGGTGGCGATCAAGAAGCGGAGAAAGAGCATCGTTTCTGTGCCGACGCCCGCATCGAAGGCAAAACGCGCGAAGATGCCCAGAAAGCCGAAGCCGACGGCGGAAAGCAGGATGAGGACAATGCCAATGGTGCGATTCATGATGCCCCAGCGTGATGCCGTGACGCCGCCTTATGCGTGCTGCAACCCCCGCAGCAGCGTCTCCAGTGCGAACGCCAGATACACGTCCGTTTGCTCAGGCGTGTTGTGACCGCCGATTTCCATACTCAGGATGCCGTTCAAGCAGCCGATCAATGCTTTGCCCGCGCTTTCTAGCGGGTGCTGCGCCAGTTCGCCCGCGTCCATCGCCCGCTTCAAGGCGACCGCGACGATATCGAAGCTGGCGACGTTCTCCTGCACGGCGGTCTCCGATGGGGTGAAGTCCGGCAGTGACAGCCCGTTGAGGATGATAAAGTCGTTGGGCTGTGCGGCAACATGCGCGCGATACGCCTGTGCCAGCGCCCGCAGATAGTCGAGCGCCTGCGCGTCTACGGGAACTGCCTCCAGTGTCTCGCGCACGCGCCGCACCGCTTCCAGGTAGAGCGCGTTGACCAGCCCGTCCTTGTTCTCGAACAGCGTGTAGATGACTTTGGTGGATGCGCCCACTTCATCGGCGACTCGGCGCATCGTCAGCGCGGTGTAGCCTTCGCGCACCAGCACACGGCTGGCGGCATCGAGTACACCGCGATGCAGCGCTTCGCGAGTTTTGGCGCGCGTTTCACGGTAGTTGGTGATCGGTTCGTTCATGCCACCATTTTAGCCTTCTGCGAAGCGCTGCGCCAGTTGCACCACTGAACGACGCGGCAGAAAGCGATAGAGCTGGGCGACGAGAGCGTTCATTTTGCCGTACACAAACGAGGGTGTTTGTCCCAGCTTGCGCAGCGTTTCCGCGACGACCGGTTCCGGCCGCACCGCTTGCCAGTTGCCGGCATTTGCCGATACGTTTGCCACCTGCATGAACTCTGTATCGGTCGCACCGGGACAGACGGTGATGACATCGACATGATGTGGCTTGAGTTCCCCCCATAATGCCTCCCCAAAGTACAGGTCAAAGCCTTTGGTGGCGGAGTAGGTGGCGAAGAGCGGAACGGGCTGGTACGACACGGTGCTGCCAACGAAGATAACGGCGCCGTTTTTGCGTGCGACCATCTCTGGTACATACGCCGAAGTCAATGCGACAGGCGCACGGCAGTTGAGATCGACCATTCGAATTTGCTTCTGGCGGTCTGCCTCGTGAAACAGGCTGAAGTCGCCATAGCCCGCGTTGTTAACCACCATGCTCACGTTGAGATGTTGCTGATCGGTATACGCCTTGATCTGGTCGGCGGCGTCTGGCTGCGTCAGGTCAATCGCTATGATGTGGACATCGACCTTGTGCGCGGCTCGAAGCTGTGCAGCAAGTTCGGTCAGGAGCGCTTCACGCCGCGCCACAAGGACAAGTTGCACGCCGTCTTTGGCGAGGTGTTGGGCGAATGCTTTGCCAATGCCGCTGGACGCGCCTGTAATCAGGGCATAGCCGGGGTAGCGTTGTGCAAGTGATTGTGCGGACATGAGGTTTATGCCTTCTGTGGAAACACTGGTCTAAGTGGTAACAATGTTACCCTTTGACATTATGTTGCCGGTTGCGCGTGTTGTCAAGTACTCAGTCGATGTTCACTGACATAAACATCCGCAAATTCGATTTGCCGAATTACTTCATCAATGGTTAAAGTTGTGCCAGCCTCCTTTTACATGGCAAACCACTGCCAGGGGAAAATATCATGAAAAAGTTAGGATTCCTGCTACTCCTGCTCGTCGTGCTGCCCTTCAGCAGCGCCGCCGCACAAGACATGATGATGGAAATCGGTGAGGGCGAAGGCGCACTCGACATTATCGCCTGGGCCGGTTATATCGAACGCGGCGAAACCGACCCGGCATTTGACTGGGTGACGGAATTTGAAGCGGAGACGGGGTGTATGGTCACGGTCAAGACCGCCGCCACGTCCGACGAAATGGTCGCGCTCATGAACGAAGGCGTCTTCGACCTGGTGACGGCTTCCGGCGATGCCAGCCTGCGCCTGGTTTACGGCGGTCGCGTCCAGCCGATCAACCTCGACCTGATCCCCAGCTTCAGCACGATTGACGAGCGGCTGCAAAACGCTCCCTGGCACACCGTTGACCGCAACGGCGACGGCACGCCCGAACACTACGGCACGCCGTATGTCTGGGGCTCAAATGTGCTGATGTACAACACGGAAGTCTTCCCCGAAGCACCTACCAGTTGGAACGTCGTCTTTGAAGAGATGACACTGCCGGATGGCGAATCGAACGTCGGGCGCGTGCAGGCATACGATGGTCCCATTCACATTGCCGACGCCGCCAACTACTTGATGTACCACAACCCCGAACTCGGCATCACCGATCCGTATTCGCTCAATACCGACCAGTTTAACGCCGCGCTTGACCTGCTGCGCCAACAGCGCACGCTCGTCGCCCGCTACTGGCACGATGCGTTTATCCAGATCGACGACTTCATCAATGAAGGTCTTGTGGCGTCCGGTTCCTGGCCCTTCCAGGTCAACATTCTGCGCTCACAGGGTGCGCCTGTAGCCAGCGTCGTCCCGCAGGAAGGCGCGACGGGCTGGGCGGATACGACCATGATGCACACTGATGCGCCACACCCCAACTGCGCCTACATGTGGATGGAACACAGCCTCAGCCCGAAGGTGCAGGGTGATGTGTCAGCTTGGTTCGGCACAGTGCCGTCGGTGCTTGCCGCCTGCGAAGGCAACGAACTGCTCGGTCCCGATGGCTGTGCGACCAACGGTCTGAACAACTTCGAGCAGATCAAGTTCTGGCGCACGCCGACCGAAGATTGCGGTGACACCGACGAAGCCACCACCTGCGTCCCATACCGCGAGTGGGTCAGCGCCTACATTGGCGTCATCGGCGGGCGATAAACGATAGTGTAGGGGCAGGCTGTATCCTGCCCGTTGAAAGATGGGCAAGCCACACCCTGCGCCTGTACAGGCTGTGAGAATTGTAGGGGCGCAATCGATTGCGCCCCTACCTGTATCCTTTGGTATCCGGGAACAAGAGACACCATGAAATCATATAAACTCTGGATCAACGGCGAGTGGGTCAGCAGCAGTGGGCGCAAGCGTGTCGCCATCGTCAACCCGGCGACCGGACAGACCATCGCATCGACTGTGGACGCCAGCCGTGAGGATGTTGATAAGGCGGTGCAGGCGGCGAAGACCGCCTTCTACGATGGGCGCTGGTCGCGGCTGACCCCGGCGCAGCGCTCGCTGGCGTTGTGGAAGCTGAGCGACCTGCTGGAAAAGCGTGCTGAAAAGTTCGCCCGCGCCGAAAGCGAAAACACCGGCAAGCCCTATAACTTCGTCAGTCTGGGCGCCGACCTGCCGTTTTGTATTGATAACCTGCGCTTTTTCAGCGCCGCTACGCGCGACACGCACGGCTACACATCGGGCGAATACGCGGCTGGCTTTACATCGATCTACCGCCGCGAGCCCGTCGGCGTCGTCGGGCAGATCGCGCCCTGGAACTATCCGCTCATGATGGGTATATGGAAGCTGGGTCCGGCGCTGGCGGCAGGCTGCACGACCGTCCTCAAGCCCGCGCCCGGCACGCCGATCACGACGCTGATGCTGGCGGAACTGTGCGCGGAAGCGGGCATTCCGCCGGGGGTGGTCAACGTTATCACAGGTGGCAACGATGCCGGGCAGTACCTGGTCGAACACCCGGATGTGCGCATGGTCAGTCTGACGGGCAGCACAGGGACGGGCAAGAAGATCATGAAGACGGCGGCGGACACGCTCAAGCGTGTGCACCTGGAATTGGGCGGCAAAGCGCCGTTCATCGTCTTCGATGATGTTGATGTCGATGCGCTGGCGGGCAGCGCTATGATCGGCTCGACGTTCAACACCGGGCAGGATTGCACTGCTGCCACGCGTGTGTATGTGCAGCAGAAGCGCTATAACCAGGCGCTCGAAGCGATCACCGAAAGTATGCGCTCGGTCAAGATTGGACGCCAGTTTGACGACGGTGTGCAGATGGGACCGCTCATCAGCCAGACGCAGCGCGAGCGCGTGCAGGGGTTCGTCGAGCGGGCGAAAGCAGCCGGCGCGAAGGTCATCACGGGCGGCGGCGTGCCGAAGGGCTTTGACGACGGCTACTTCTTCGAACCGACGGTCATCGTGGACGCCGACCAGAAAGCCGAGATCATCCAGAGCGAGGTCTTTGGACCCGTGTTGACGATCAGCACATTCAAGAACGATGACGAGGCGATCCATCTCGGCAACGATGTGGCGTATGGCTTAGCCGCCAGCGTGTGGACGCGCGACATCGGACGGGCGATGCATGTCGCGCGCGAACTCGAATTCGGCACGGTCTGGATCAACGATCACATCCCGCTGGCGAGCGAAACGCCGCACGGCGGTTTCAAACAGTCCGGCTTCGGCAAGGACCTGTCGGCAGAGGCGATTGGCGATTACAAGATCACCAAGCACGTGATGGTGAAAAACAGTTAACCTGCTCTTGGATAAGCCTTAGCATACGCTTCACACTTCCAGCGCGCCCTTCGCATTACGATCAAGTAATGTGTGTGTGTAGGGGTAGGACGTATCCTGCCCCGATGAGAACATCTGGGCAGAATGCATTCTGCCCTCACACACGATTGCGGATAAGGTCGTTATACGAAGGACTTATCATGACGGAACGCATGGGGCGCGCGGATTTGCACATGCACACCAACGTCAGCGATGGCGTGGACAGCGTGCAAGACTTGCTGGCGCATGTGACACAACAGGGCGAACTGGACGTGATCGCGATTACCGATCACGACCGCCTGGATGCCAGCCTGTGGGCATATGAACGCCGCAGCCAGTACCCGTTCGAGATTGTGCCGGGGCTGGAAGTGACGAGCTCCGAGGGGCATGTGCTGGCGTTGTGGGTCACACAGCCCATCCGCAAAGGCATGTCATTGTGCGAAACTGTCAATGCGATTCATGCGCTCGGCGGTATCGCTGTCCTCGCACACCCGCTGGAGCCGACGATTGCGCCGCACACCTTCCTGCGTTACTTCCTGAAACCGGAGGTGTTATTGCACTCGAAAGTTGACGCGGTTGAAGTCATGAATGCCGGAGCGCTTACGCCCGGCTGCAACTGGCTGGCGCAGCGCGTGTATGCACGGGTGGCAATTCCGAAGGTGGGCAACAGTGATGCCCACATGGTCACCAGTATTGGCAGCGGTATCACGCGCTTTCCGGGACGCAGCGCCGACGCACTTCGTCAGGCGATTGCGACCGGGCAAACGACCGCTGAGGGAAGACCATGGCCAATAACCACTTACTTGAAGCTCTTGCAAATTGGGATCCAGCACAGGCTGAGCGCGTCTTCGGAGAAGAAGTCGCCCTTCGCTCCCCAGACCCCGCTGTAACGCTTGCGCCGATCAAACGAGTCGCCATCTTCGCCGAGGCATTTCTGCCCAAGGTGGATGGCGTCTCAAAGACTGCCTATCTTTCGATGCACTATTTGAAGCAGACCGGGCGCGATGTGATCGTGTTCGCGCCGGATATTGCGCCGCACTGGATCGGGGATACGCAGATTGTGCCGCTGCCGTCGTTGAGCTTTCCGCAAGCGCCGGAAACGCGCGTCGCCTTCCCACACCCGACGATCAGCTATCACCTTGATCAGTTCAAACCCGACCTGATCCATCTGTTCAGCCCGGCGATCATGTCCGTCAGCGGGATGATCGCGGCGCGACAGATGAATATTCCGGTGATCGCCAACTATCAGACGGATTTGCCGGGCTACGCGACCGCTTATGGCTATTCGGTCTTCAGCCAGCTCACGCGCGACTGGCTGCGCTACATCCACAACGGCTGCCACCTGACGCTTGCACCGTCGCGCTACACCATGCGCGAATTGCAGGCATGGGGATTCCGACGGCTGCGGCAGTGGGGGCGTGGGGTGAATGGCGAACGCTTCCACCCGCGCCACGCTAGCCACGAATGGCGTGCCCGACTGCTCAATGGTCGCCCGCCGGACTCGCTGCTGTGCATCTATGTAGGGCGGCTGGCGAATGAGAAGCGCATTGATCTGCTGCTGGAAGCGGCGCGCACGCCTGGCGTCGCGCTGACGATCATTGGCGATGGCGCGCTGCGTGGCGAGCTGGAGCAGTTGTTCGCGGGGACGGATACGTACTTCACGGGCTATCTGTTCGGCGATGACCTGTCGCACGCTTTCGCCAGCGCGGATGCGTTTATGTTCACAGGCGGCAACGAGACATTCGGGCAGGTGGTGCAGGAGGCGATGGCGTCCGGCTTGCCCGCGCTGGTCATCAATCAGGGCGGGGTGGTCGATCTGGTTGAGGATGGCGTCAACGGCTTCATCTGTGAGCCGGAGCCACAGTCCTTTGCCGATGCCGCGCGCAAGCTGCTGGAGAGCGAGTCGCTGCGACGACAGATGTCGGCGGCGGCGCGGGCATATGCGGAAGCGCGCCCCTGGCACACGATCATGGCGCAGTTGGAGACGCACTACGCGGAGGCGTTGGCGCTGAACGAGCGTTACAAGCGCCGCTTCCCGCCGTTCGGCATCATCCCGCCAATGTTCTGGTTTCGGTGATCAGGGTGATTATTCCGCAGCCAGCGCCAATCCCTGCGGTTGCGGAATAGACTGCTCGTGTTCGAGCGCTGTTTCGATCCACAATGTCATTGCTTCGCGCAGTATCGGGTACATCTGCTCCCATGAGTCAGTTTGTGTCGCACAGCCACGCAATTCCTTGACCTGCGCGAACCACACATCGTCTTCTTCACGCACAACCTCTATAGTGTAGGGTAATTCGAGGTATGGTGTAGCACTGAAGTCCATGAGAACGAGCATCGTTATGTAAGCAAACTTATATAAGAACAGTGCTTATGAAAGAAATTGGCAAAATTTTCATAAACAACCTTCCTCAAGGCATGGGGCGGACGCGCTGGGTGAGTAGATTATGTGCGACCGTAGAAGAGTTGAAGCGCCGAATCGCTGAACATGATTAACGTCCCGGCATCACCCCCGTATACTTCGCGCGCGGGCGCAGCAGCTCCGGCTCGCCATATTGCTCAATCGCATGGGCGATCCAGCCTGCACTGCGCCCCAGCGCGAACAACGCAAATGCCGCCCCCGTCGGCAGCGCCAACGCGCGCTCTAATGCGACTAGCTCATAATCAATCGTCGGGTGTTGCCCGGTCAACGCGCTGACCTGTTCCGCCACCTGCCGCGCAAATTGCACGTCACGCAGGGGCGCGATATATTGCGCCCCAACACCATAACCTTCAATCATCATCGTTTGAAGCGCCGCCGCGCGTGGGTCGCCATCGGGATAGAGCTTATGCCCGAAGCCAGGCAGCCCGTCGCCACGCTGTAAGCGCGCACGTATGACCGTCGCCAGCGCGTCTGGCTGAGTCTCCAGCTCGCGCAGCAGTGCCGCCACGCGCTCGGTATGCCCGCCGTGCTTATGCCCGCTCAATGCCGCCAGCCCCGCCGCCACGACCTGGTACGGCGTCGCGCCTGTGGATGCGGTGACGCGCGCGGCGAATGACGAGGCGTTTAGCTCATGATCCGCGCACAGAATCAGCGCAGCGTCGATTAGCCTCGTGTTATTTACATCCCACGCCCGTGCCAGCCGTTCGGCGATGCTGCCGCTGCCTGTCCCCGCGCTGCAGCTAATCATCACTTGGAGGATGCGTACCCCTGTGTGCAACATGCCGCGCGTAGACCGATCATAACTGTACAGGTCGTGTTCGGCGGCAAGCGCCAGTGCGGTCTGGAACATCGCCAGCCATGTCTGCGCAGGCGGCATGTCCGGCAGCGGGGCGGGTTCGGCATCCTGGAACAGCCACGCCTCAGACTCCATATCCTCTGTCCACAGCAGTGCCGCCACCTGCTCGAACGTGTGCGTGCGTGCCAACTGCGCCGCGTCCTGCCCGCGATAGTACAACACGCCATCGGCGATCAGCGTCAGCTTCGACTCCAGCACCGGTTCACCCCACGCGAGCGCGCCCTGCGCCACCTGACCGGGATCGCGGCGGTGTGCCTTGCGCTTGCGCAGGCGCTCGACATCTTCGGCGTGGTAGCGCCGCGCGCGGTGGTCAGTGCCCGTCTCTTCGCTGCGGATCAAGCCGCGACTGACATAGCTGTAAAGCGTGGCGGTGGTGATATTGAGCTGCTCCGTCACTTCGCGCGCGGAGAGATATCGCTGCGACATATTGATTCTCAAATCAAGATTGACACTTCTCATCAATATTTCTATGCTGGCATTGATGATGTGTACTGTCAAGAGGATGCCGCTGATGTTCGCCGAACCCGCCACCCCCGATTACTTTCTCGACAGCTTCCCGCGCGAAGGCTTTCCCCGCTATGTCTGGACAGGGCGCCCGACAACCCTGCCTGCCCAGGCATGGACGACCGAGACGACGCATCGCGATGGTCAGCAGGGCGGCTTGCCGCTGACGACTGCCGACAGCCTGCGCATCTATGACCTTCTGTGCGACTTTACCGGGACAAGCGGCGCGATTCGGCAGGCGGAATTCTTCGTCTACCGTGCGTCAGATCGCCTGAGTCTGGAAGGCGCGCTCGAACGCTGGCACGGCGGCGCGCCGATTGAACCGACGACCTGGATCCGCGCGCTGCGCAAGGATGTCGAACTGATCCAGGCGCTTGGCGTGCGCGAGACGGGTATGTTGGCGTCGGCGTCCGATTACCACATGTTCCACAAGTTCAAGCCCGGCGGGCGCAATCAGGCGGCGCAGACCTATCTCGATGCGGTGCGGATGACGGTCGAGGCAGGCATTCGTCCCCGCCTGCATCTGGAAGACGCCACGCGCGCCTCCATCGACTTTATGATCGCGTTTGTCGAAGCTGTGCAGACCATCTACGCGCCGTCGGGGCTGCGCCCCAAGTTCCGCATCTGCGACACGATGGGGCTGGGCCTGCCCTATGACGACGTGGCGCTGCCGCGCAGTGTGCCGGGCATCGTGCGTGCGCTGCGGGCGGCGGGCGTGGCGGTGGAGGAACTGGAGTTCCATCCGCACAACGATACCGGATTAGTCGTGGCAAACTGTCTGGCGGCGGTGCGCGTGGGCTGCGCGGTCATCAACGGCACGTCACTGGGCAAAGGCGAACGCACGGGCAACGCGCCGCTGGAAATGGTGCTGCTGCATCTGATCGGCATGGGCTACTTCGCGGACGATGCACCTGACTTTACGGCGTTGAATGCGCTGGCGACACACTATGAAGCGATGGGCGAAGCTGTGCCGCCCAAGTATCCGCTCTACGGGCGTGATGCGCACCGCACGCGGGCGGGCGTGCATGCCGACGGGCTGAACAAGTTCTGGTGGATGTACGCGCCGTTCGACGTGCCGCGCCTGCTCGGTCGCCCGCTGGAAGTGTCGCTGACGAAGGACAGCGGCGCGGCGGGCTTGATCTTCATGATCAAGCAGCACATGGGGATCGATTTGGCGAAAGACGATCCCGCACTTGCGGATGTCTATACGTGGATGATGGCGGAGTTCGACGGCGGACGGCAGACCGCCATCGAATGGGAAGAGTTGGAAAGCCGCGTGCGGACGATGGTGGGGAAGCCTGAGACAGTGTAAGCAAGACCTTAGCCATTCAACCGCACAGGCAGCGCCGTCAGCCCGCGCAGTGACGGCGCACCGCGCCACTTCACTTGATCGGCGGGGACGGCAAGCCGCAAGTTGGGATAACGGGCGAGCAGCGTCTTGAAGGCGATCTTTGCTTCCAGCCGTGCCAGCGGCGCCCCCAGGCAGTAATGGATGCCGAAGCCAAAGGCGATATGGCGGTTCGGGCTGCGCGTAATATCGAACTGATCGGCGTTCTTGAACGCAGCTTCGTCGCGGTTGGCGGACGCAATGCCGATGTGCAGCGCGCTGTGTTTGGGAATGGCGACACCGCCGATCTCGACATCTTCCAGCGTATAGCGTTGGGCAACATGCTGGACGGGGTTGGTGTAGCGCAGCATTTCCTCGATAGCGCTGTCGAGCAAATCAGGATTTGCCTTGAGCTTTTCGAATTGATCGGGGTTTTGCAGCAGCGCCAGCGTGCCGGAGCCGATCAGGTTGACGGTCGTTTCGTGACCCGCGAACAGGATCAGGAACAGCATCGCGATCAGTTCCGGCTCGGACAGCCTGTCGCCCGCCTCTTCCGCCTGCACCAGCGCGGTCGTCAAGTCCGACTGCGGGTTGCGGCGGCGATCCGCAATGATGCGGCGCAGCATTCCGTCCAGACCCATCGCGCTCAGCAGTTTGGAGACCATGCCCACCGGATCGCTGGTCGAAAACTCGGTGATCGGGTTTGACATCCAGCGGCTGAACTTGTCGCGGTCCGACTGTGACACGCCCATCATGTTGGCGATCACGGTCAGCGGCAATGGCAGCGCATACGCCGACCGGAAGTCGATCACGGGCTGGCGCGCTGCCTTGTCGAGCAGTTCGTTCGCCAGCCGTTCGATGTCGCCTGCAAGCTGCTGAATCATGGCGGGTGTGAATGCCTTATGCACCAACTGCCGCAGGCGTGTGTGATCCGGCTCGTCTTTGAGTGCCATGCTGTGGATGAAGACCTTGAGCGTGGACGGGATGTACCACTTCTTCGACCAGTCATCCCAACCCGGCAGCTTGCTCGCGTCGTTGACGAAGCGCGGGTCTTTCAGCACGAAGACCGCGTCATCGTAGCGCGTCACAAAATACGTGCCTTGCGTCGTCAAGGAACTGCCGACCTGCACCAGCGACGGCTGCCGCCGCATCTCGGCATAGATCGGATACGGGTCTTGCTGCATGGCGGGCGTTGCCAGATCGTAGGGCATAAAATTACATCCACCGCTCGATGAGAATCTTCTTGTCGGTGTAGAACTCAATCGCGTCTGGTCCCTGCCCGTGCAGATCGCCGAAGAACGACTCTTTCTGCCCGCCGAACGGGAACGATGCCGTTGCCGCCGCGACGCCGACATTGATGCCGATATTGCCTGCGCGCACACGATACTTGAAGTCGCGGGCGTGCTTGCCGCTGTTGGTGAACAGGCTGGCGGCGTTCCCGTAACGACTGGCGTTGATGGTCGTGACGGCAGTTTCGAAGTCCGGGACGTGGATAATCGACAGCACGGGTCCAAAGATTTCATCGCGCGCGACCGACATGTCCGGCGTCACACCGTCAAGGATGGTCGGACCGACGAACGCGCCCTGCTCAAAGCCTTCGACCGTCTTGCCGCGCCCGTCGAGAATGACCTGCGCGCCTTCCTGTTCGCCCGCACTGATCATGCCTTCGATGCGTGCCTTCGACGCGCCAGAGATGACCGTTCCCATCTGCGTCGTCTCGCTCAAGCCGTTGCCCACGCGCAGTGCCGACGCGCGCTTGAGCAGTTCCGCCTTCAGCGGCTCGTAGGCATCGCCAATCGCGACGACGACCGACCCTGCCAGGCAGCGCTGCCCGGCACAGCCGAATGATGACCCCATGATGTTCGCCACGCTCGCGCCCATATCGGCGTCGGGCATGACGGCGATATAGTTCTTCGCGCCGCCCTGTGCCTGCACGCGCTTGCCATGCTTGGCGCAGGTTTCGTAGACGATCTTGGCAACGGGTGTACTGCCGACGAACGACACACCGACGACATCAGGATGCTCCATCACAGCGACCGATGCTTCTGTGCCACCATGTACAAGGTTGACGACGCCTTCCGGCAGTCCGAGTTCATCGAGGATTTCGTAGAGCGCGTCCATGCTCAGCGGGGTCTGCGGTGATGGCTTCAGCACGAACGTATTGCCGCAGGTGATAGCTGTTGGCAGGAACCACAGCGGCACCATGTTGGGGAAGTTGAACGGCGTGATGGCTGCAAAGACACCGAGCGGCTGGCGTTCGGCGGTTTCGTCAATGCCGCTGCTGATGTCTTCGACCTTGTAGCCGCGCATGACGGTTGGGACGCTGGTCGCGAAATCGACGCTTTCGATGCCGCGCCGGACTTCGCCGCGCGCTTCATCGCGCGTCTTGCCGTTTTCCTCGACGACGATGCGCGCCAGGTCTTCAAAGCGGTCTTCGAGCATGGTCTTCAGTCGGAACATGTACTGCGCGCGGCTGAGGACGGGCGTGCTGCGCCACTCGTCAAAGGCTGCCTTCGCCGCCTGCACCGCGTTATCGACATCGGCGCGTGTAGAGTCAGGACATTCACCGATCACATCACAAGTGGCGGGGTTATGCACGGGGATGTAAGTGTCTGTGCTGGCGTCTACCCATTCGCCGTTGATGTAATTTTGCAAGCGCTTCACCATGATAGTACTCCTGATGGATATAGTTCTCTCGTGTGGGAGCGAATGGTAACGCCTGAGTGCGGTCAGTCGCAACGGGGAGTTGGCAACAGTTGATGCACCTGCTGATTTGCGCTATAGTGTGATGGTCGTCAAGAGGTGCTAAAGGAACCAAAATGGCAGACTATATACAGGATGCCGAACACATCTATGATATCTTGATTGACGATGACGGCTCACTCAATTTATCAGCGGATCTACTCCAACAAGTGGGGTTGTACCCAGGCGAAATTGTGCGCCTCAAGATCGTGAATGGTCAATTGCAGCTACAGCGTTGGCAACCTGTAGTTTCGCAAATTGCTGCGGAGATCAGCGACATGATGCTGCAAGAGGGTATCACGCTGGACGACTTGCTGGCTGGTTTGGAAGAATCTGGCGAAGAAGTTTTCCGCGAAACGTATGGCGATGTCCCCACTCGTTGATCCATCAGCACCACGCTTATTTCTTGATTCGACTGTGCTTCTTGCCGGTTCAGCATCACGATCAGGTGCGAGCCATGCGCTCCTAGTATTAGGCGAGCTTGGTTTTGTGCGCTTGATGACGATTCCGTATGTCTTTGCTGAAGTTGAGCGTAACCTTGAAAAAAGCTTCGGCAAGCTATCCCTCGTTACGACGAGTTGCGGGCTTCGATCCAATGGGAAATTCTTGATAATCCCCAGTTGAACGAGGTGAATCGTTGGGCAAGCATCGTGCCACTGAAAGACGCACCTGTGTTGGCGGCAGCAGTGCGAGCAAACCCACAACGGCTAGTCACTCACGACACAAAGCACTTCATTAAGGCGTTAGCTGTTCAACAACAGGCAGGCATCCCAATCAGGACTCCTGGAGAGATCGTTAAGGAAATTCGCGCTGCTCTCTCAATGACATTCAGGCAAACACCCCCTTAAACACCCCGTCTGCGCCCGGTGCATATTCGCGTACACCGACCACCGCATTTAGATTGAGCGCGCCGTAGAGATGTGGGAACAACTGGTCGCCGCGATCCTTGCTTTTGGGCGATTCGTAGCGTAGTTCCGCCGTCAGTTTCACAGGATCGATCTCCAGCAGCAGCAAGTCAGTGCGCCCGGCATAATGCTTGTTGGCGCTGCCCGCCACCTGCGCCTCGGTCGAGAAGTGGATGAAACCTTCAGTCGCCAGGCTCGGCGCGGCGTACTCTGGCTGCGTCTGTGCGTTTGCCCATACCTCGCGACCGATCAGGTGGTAGACGGTCGAGACGGGCAGCGTCATCTCCAACATAGGCAGCATCCGCCCGGCGCGCAGGCTCGACTCGCGTTCGCCAAAGCGCGACATCCCCATGCGCATGTAAAACGGTTCGGCATCGGGGTCGCTTTCGACCGTCAGCCGTCGCACGCCGAACGCATACGCCGTGCGGCAGGCGTGGCGGAACAGATGCGCACCGTGACCGCCGCCGATGTGCGATGGTTCGACGAACAGCATGTCGAGTTCGGTCGTCTCGGCGGGCGGCTGCAAGCTGTAGAAGCCCGCGATCTGCCCGTCGCTTTCCACCACATACACCCAACGATGGGTGATGCTGTCCGTGCTGACCGTCAGTAGCGGGCGGCAGGCAGTGAGGAAATCGGCGTCGTAGCCCCAGTGCGCTTTCGAGCGCAGGGCGAGTTCGGTCAGCGGCGCGGCTTCGTGCGCGCGTGCGGGACGGACAGTGATCATGGTAGTACCTCATTCTCCCGCGTCAGCAGCGTAGCGACGTTGTCCGAGCGCGAGTCGGTTACATAGTCGTAGAGCAGTCGCACGAAGCGAAAGCCGATGCGCAACTGCGGCGTCAGCGTCGGGTCGGTCAGTGTGCCGGCGACCACCTGCGCTGCATAGTCTTCGATGCTCAGGTGGCGGTGCTGGTCGTAGCCCGGCAGCAAGCCCGCCACCAGTTCGCCGCGCAGCCCCATCCGCCGCACCAGCGCCGTTCGTTCGCCATAAAAGCGCCGCGCGATGCCCATGCGCCGGAAATTGGGATGCACACTCATATCAATGCCGTAGAGCCATACGCCGTCCGCCTCGTGCGTCGTCAGCCAGTTATGCCCGATAAACGGGATATAGTGGCGCGGTACAGGGTCAAAATCCGTGCGCATCGTCGTCGTCGCGCCGACTACCTGCCCATCTACCAGCGCGACGAACTGCCCCTCAGGGAAGACGCGCACATGGCTGCGGTAATGGTCGGCGGTGAAGTAATCTTCCGGTGGCAAACCGGGAAAGCAGATTGCCTGCAAGCCCGCCAGCGCCTCTGCGTGTTCCGGCTGTGTCTGCTGGATGACGATCTCCACGCTCATCACACTCCGCCGATGTAGATCGTCTTGCTCTCCATGTACTCGTACATGCCTTCGCTGCCGCTTTCGCGCCCGGTACCGCTCGCCTTGACGCCGCCGAACGGCGCTTCTGGTGTCACGGGCATCCACTCGTTCAGCCCGACCATGCCGAACTCCAACTGCTCATACACGTGGATCGCGGTCGTCAGGTCGTTGGTCTGCACATACGCCGCCAGCCCTGCCTCCAGCCCGTTCGCCAGTGCGATAGCTTCGTCGGGGTCGGCAAAGGGGATGACAGGCATGACCGGACCGAAGATTTCTTCGCGGTACAGGCTCATCTCCGGCGATACATTCGTGACCACCGTCGGCTGGTAGAAGTAGCCGTGTGTCAGTTCCGGCGGACGCGCGCCGCCCGTCACAACTTCTGCACCTGCCGTCACTGCATCAGCCACCATCTTTTCGACCCGATTGCGCTGCACCGCGTTGATCAGCGGTCCCACGTCGGTCGTGTTGTCCGTACCGCCGCCCAGCTTGAGCGCGGCGGACGCACGGGCGGCGTGATCAATAAACTCTTCGGCAATCTGGCTGTGGACGTAAAAGCGCTGTGGCGCGATGCACACCTGCCCGTTATTGCGGTACTTGCTGGCGACGGCAGCTTTGGCGACCTTCTCGACATTTACATCGGGGAAGATCAGCACGGGTGCGTTGCCGCCCATCTCCAACGCCAGCCGCGTCACCGTGCGCGATGCGCCGTCCATCAGCAGTTTGCCGACGCGCGTGCTGCCTGTGAAGCTGATCTTGCGCACGCGCGCGTCATCAAGCATGACCTGCGCCATTGCCGCCGGGTCGCCGTTGATGCAGTTGATCACGCCAGCGGGCGCGCCTGCTTCATGCAGAGCCTGCGCCATCAGCATCGCCGAACGCGGCGTGTACTCCGATGGACGCCCGACGACTGTGCAGCCCGCACCGAGTGCCGCCGCCCAACAGCGCGCCACGTTGTACGCTGGAAAGTTCCAGGCGGTGATCGTGCCGATCACACCCATCGGCTGGAACATGACCAGCGTGCGCCGTGTGTTGCGGCGGTCCGGAATGACGCGCCCGTAGGCACGTTTGCCCTCTTCGGCGTACCACTCAAAGAAGTTGGCGCTGGTCGTCCATTCGCCGCTTGCCTCGCGCAGCGGCTTGCCCGACTCTTCGCTTGTGATATGCGCCAGGTTGTTCAGGTGGTCGCGTATCCAGTTCGCCGCGCGCTTCAGCACATCGGCGCGCTCGTAAGGCGTCTTGCTCGCCCAGCGCGGGAAGGCGGCAGCGGCAGCATCAACTGCCATCTGTGCGTCTGCGCCGTCGCCAAACGGCAGCTGCTCAATGACGTTCTCGTAGGCAGGGTTGATCAGGTCCCACGTCCCACTCCGTGCAGCATCCACCCACTGCCCGTTAATCAGTTGTTTGAATATGTAGTCAGGCATACGATAATCTCACGTTTCTGGAACAGTACAATTCCAACAGATAGCCACACTGCCCGCGCGACTTGTTATGTCGCCGCTGAACAATGACGCATCAGCGCTGCTATGGCAAATAGTGTAACGCGGGATGAGCCGTCTGACTTATTTGTTTTGACTCACTTTGTCTACACTTCCCACGACATTATCAGGAAGTGTAAATCCAAATGCCGCCAGATATTGACCAGCTCCTCACGCTGCTGACGTATGAATACGGCGAGCAGCCCCTCAAATCGTGCGACGACCACATGCAGCAGCTGGTGCTGACCATCCTCTCACACCGCACGACCTGGCAGGACGAAAAGCGCGCATACGACGCGATGTGGGCGCGCTATGGCAGTTGGGAAGCTATTCAGAATGCGGACACTGCAACTCTGACGGCGCTGCTCGCCCCGGTGCGCTACCCCGAACGCAAAGCGCCGTACATCCAGCAAACGCTCGCACACATTCACGCGCGCACAGGCACCTATAACATCGACTTTTTGCAAGACGTGCCGACTGACGAAGCGATGACCTGGCTGTTATCGCTGCCCGGCGTGGGCTACAAGACCGCCTCGCTGCTGATGCTGTTCTGCTTTCATCGCCCGGTCATGCCTGTCGATACACATGTACACCGCGTGAGCAAGCGCCTCGGCATCATTCCCGCGAAGGCAAGCGCCGACACTGCCTTTCACCTGCTGACAAAAC
This sequence comes from Chloroflexota bacterium, assembly GCA_033763755.1. GTDB lineage: Bacteria > Chloroflexota > Anaerolineae > Aggregatilineales > Phototrophicaceae > Flexifilum. Next base: position 11,177 of record JANRJX010000042.1, on the reverse strand, counting down.
TGCTGCCCCAGGATGCGGCGTACCTGTACCGCTATCACAAGCTGCTGTTCAAGCATGGTCAGCGCGTATGTGTTTACGAGCGCCCGCGCTGTGCCCACTGTGTGCTGAAGCAGGTGTGTCCAACTGCACCACTGTATCTCGTACCCCCGAACCTTAACATGGGTTGGGTCAAGTGACCTATAGCCCTGCATCACCTGTCCTAGTAAAATACATGTGTTCTAGAAGAACAGACCCCGCTGTCCCTTTTGCGGCGATAGCCCTTTACCCCCACTACAGGCATCCAACGCTCGCCCATGAAAACCTATACCGTTACTGAACTTGATGTTCTGTCCTTCACAAGGCAGTGCTTAATCGCTATTGCTGCGGTGTTTGTGGCACTGCTGCTCACACTTTTGCTGGGAGAAGCGGTACATCTGACGCCGTTCGCTCTTTTCTACGGCGCGGTCGCGCTGGCGGCGTCCATTGGGGGCTTTAAAGTGGGTCTGCTGGCGACCGCGCTAGCGATCCTGCTGGCAGAGTTCCTGGTCATTCCTTCGCTTCCCCTTATGCCCGCTTCCACCACCGATCTGCGGCATCTGTTTCTGTTTGCCGGCGTATCGGCGTTCATGAGCTGGATTCATGATGTGCAGCGCAGCGGACGCCAGAAGCGCAGCGACATCCTGGCGGAGAACGCTCAGCAGCACTACCGCCTGCGCCAAATCCTCGATAATCTGCCCGCGCTGGCAGGAATGGTCATGCCTGATGGTACGCTGGTGGAGGCGAACCAGGGCGCGCTTGACCTCGCAAACCTGAAACGCGAGGATGTCATCGGCAAGCCATTCGACCAGACCTACTGGTGGGCATATGATCCGGCTTTACAGATGCAGCTGCGCGATGCCATCTCCCGCGCCATGCAGGGCGAAATGGTGCGTTACGACGCGGTAGTGCGCACAGGTGAAGAACGCTTCGCGACGATTGATTTCTTCCTCTCGCCCATCCGTGATGCCAACGGAAAGATCACGGCGCTGCTGCCGTCAGCGGTGGACATCACCGAACGGCTGCGCATGGAGCAGGAGCGCGAGCAATTGCAACGCCAGATTGCTCAGGGGCGCGAACGCCTGGAGACGATTTTGCAGCATGTGCCGTGTATCGTCTGGGAAGGCATGGGCAAGCCGGACGGCACACAGCGCGTGCTGTACGTCAACTCGTATGCAGAAACGCTGCTGGGCTACAGCACCGAGCGCTGGCTCGCCGACAGACCCATCTGGCTGGATATTTCCTTGCCGGAAGATTTGCCGTCTGCCGTCGAACAGGCGATGCAGATTTACGAAGGGACACAGCCGGGAGTCATTGAGTTCCGCGTCTATGCTGCTGACAGACACATCGTGCATATTGCGGCGTATGCGGTGATGATGCGCAACCGTGTCGGCTCTGATGAGGGGCGTATGATCGGCATCATTGTAGATGTCAGCGAACGCAAGCGGCAGGAGGCGTTGATCGAACGCTACGTCAAGCGCCTGCAAACCTCGAATGAAGAGCTTCAGCGCTTTGCCTCGGTCGCATCACACGATCTGCAAGAACCCCTGCGTATGATCGCCAGCTACCTGCAACTTATCAATGAGCGTTATGGCGACCGACTGGATGCTGACGGCGCGGAGTTTATGCGTTTTGCGCTGGATGGTGCCGGGCGCATGAAGCTGCTGATCAACGACTTGCTGGTGTTTTCGCAGGTGGACATGCAGGAAGCTTGTTACACGCAGGTCGATATGAATGAGGTGCTGCATCAGGTCAAAAGCGACCTGGCACTGGCAATCTCGGAAACGCAGGCACTCATTCTCGCACCTGTGCTGCCCACCATCACCGCCGATGCCGGGCAGATGGTGCGATTGCTGGAAAACCTGCTCAGTAACGCGATAAAGTTCTGCAAGGATACGCCGCCAGAAATCCGCATCAGCGCGCACAAGACTGACGGCGCAACCCACTTTTCCGTACAGGACAACGGTATCGGCATTGACCCTAAACATCAGGCGCATATCTTTGCGCTCTTTCAACGCCTGCATTCCCGCACCAAATATCCCGGTACGGGCATTGGGCTGGCGATTTGCAAGCGCGTCGTTGAACGGCACGGCGGCAAAATCTGGTATACATCAGAGCCGGGTAAAGGCGCAACCTTTCATTTCACGATTGCGGACCAGCTGCAGGACGAGCCGACAAAGACGGTGGACAAAATGGCATGAGCAGCGCTCATGCCACTGTCGGAATGACGATGGTGAACGAAGTACCTTTGTTGACTTCGCTTTCCACCATAATCGATCCGCCGAGCGCGTCTACAGCTTGCTTGACCACCACTAGCCCCACGCCAATCCCTTTCGTCTTTTCGACATTGCTGGCACGGTAAAACATTTCGAACAGGTGGCGCAGGTCGTCCTTGGGAATGCCGATTCCCTGATCACGAATCTGCATGGTCAGCAGTTCGTCTTCACAGAAAACATTGATCTGGATCGGCGCATTGGGCGGTGAGTACTTAATGGCATTACTCACAAGATTGAGCAGGATTTGGTGCAGCAGCGTCCGATCCGAATAGACCACCGTGCAGTCGCCAAACTCGCGAAGAGCCACTCCCTGCCGATTATCGTGCAGTGTCGTCAGGTTTTGCAGTACTTCGGTGCACAATTGTCCAAGGTTAACGTCGTTCTTGCTGGCATGTATGCCCACTTGCTCCGCGCGGTTGACGAACAGGATGCTTTCCAGCAGTGCTGAAAGGTGCTGCACCTGACGGCGAACCAGCTCAAGTTTCTCGTCCACCATCTCGTCGGACAGCCGTCCGCGATACTTCTTGACTGTCTCGACTGCCAGTTGAATGACCGACAGCGGCGTGCGGAATTCGTGTGAGACCATCGAAATGAAGCGCGTCTTCAGTTCGCTGACTTCGATTTCGTGCGTGAGTGTGGTTTCCAGTTCCTGGTTAACCCGTGTGAGATCGCGCGTGCGTTCGAGCACGCGCTTTTCCAGGTCGCGCACCAGGGTTGCATTCTCGATTGCCAGTGCCGCGCGTTCTGCCAGATCCTCTGCCAAACGCAAATCATGGTCGTCGTAACGTGGCAGTGCCGGATCGTGCCTGTAGAAATACATCAGCCCAATATTCCGGTCGCGCACCCGCAGCGGCACAAGGATCAGACTGATGGTATTCACTTGCTCAAGTACAGGTGCGAATTCCGGTTTGACCATGGTGCGGTATCGTTCGGTCGGGATGTCGGGAATGAGCAGACTCTTGCCGCTTACCAGCACTTGCCCGGAGACCTGTTCGTCCACGCGCACCGGTACCAGCCCCATAATCGTTCTAATCAGCTCATAACGCTCCGGGTCACTATCGTGGAAAGCCGCCGGGTTCAGGTATTGTTCATCGTCAGATATCAGCCGGATCAGGCAGCCGTTTTGCAGGATGTCTGCCACGCGGCGGACAATTGTATCGAGCAGATGGTTGTAGTCCTGAGTGGTCGCGGCCAGCTCTTTGGAGATGTCGCTGAGCACTTGCAGTCGCCGGGCATGGCGCTCATTTTCGCGGCGTGACTGCTTGATTTCGGTGATGTCTTCAAACCGTATTCCGACGCACTGGTCGAGCAGGGGGAAAGCCTTGACGGCATATGTGCGTGTGGCTGTGTAAGCAGTCGCATCCGTCACGACTTCTGGCATCTCGTGCTCGGTCTGGGTGCGCACCACGTCGGCATAGATTTCCACCCGCCCGCTGGGGACCAACTGCGGAAACAGTTCCGCCAGTCGTTTACCAAAGTACTGCTGCACCGGCAGATTGAGAATTTGTGCAGCTTTGGCGTTGGATGTGACCCAGCGCAGACTTGTGGCATCATTCAGGTCATCCAACCGGAAGATGCTGAATCCGACATCCATTTGTTGCAGCAGGTGCTGATAAAACTCGACATCGTACATCATTTGGACATACCCCTATCTCACGCTGCCGTCGGAATGACGATGGTGAACGACGTGCCTTTGTTCACCTCGCTCTCGACCATGATCGAGCCTTCCAGCGCGTCCACCGCCTGCTTGACCACCACCAGCCCCACGCCGATGCCTCTGGTCTGTTCGACGTTGCTGGCGCGGTAGAACATATGAAACAGGTTTTGCAGGTCACTCTTGGGAATGCCGATGCCCTGATCACGGACTTGCAGTGTCAGACGTTCCTCTTCGCAATAGATATTGATCTGGATAGGCGTGTTGGGCGGCGAATACTTGATGGCATTGCTCAGCAAATTCAGCAGAATTTGTTGCAGCAGCATTCGGTCGGAATAGACAGCTTTGCAATCGCCAAATTCGCGCAAGATGATTCCCTGCCGCTTGTCATGCAGTGTTGCCAGGTTTTGCAGGACTTCCGCGCACAATTGCTTCACGTCGACGGCGGTTTTGCTGGTACGGACGCCCACTCGCTCGGCACGGTTGATGAACAGGATGCCTTCCAGTAGTTCCGAAAGATGCTGCACCTGATGGCGAACCAGCTCCAGTTTCTCGTCCACCACCTCGTCGGACAGCCGTCCGCGATACTTCTTGACCGTCTCCGCTGCCAGTTGAATGACTGACAGTGGCGTGCGGAATTCGTGTGAGACCATCGTAATGAAGCGCGTCTTCAGCTCGCTGACTTCGATTTCATGCATGAGTGAGTTTTCCAACTCTTGATTAACCTGTGTGAGATCGCGGGTGCGTTCCAGCACACGCTTTTCCAGCTCGTTGACCAACCTCGCGTTTTCGATCGCCAGTGCCGCGCGCTCCGCCAGATCTTCGACCAGTCGCAGATCATCGTCGGAAAAAGGGGGCAGGGCAGGATCATGTCGGATGAGATACAGAATGCCAATATTCTCCTCATGAACGCGCAGCGGGACCATCACCAGACTGAGAACACCCGTCCGTTCCAATGCTGCCCACGCTTCGGGTGTGAGCAGATGGCGCAGGGAATCGAACGATAGCGCCGGGATATGCAGTGCTTTTCCCGTTCTCATCACTTCGCCCGTGAGATACTCATCGCCTCTTGGCGACATCTTGGTCATGAGCATCTGTATCGCATCATATGCGAGTGGGTCAGGGTCATGAAATGCGGCGGTCTTTAGAATCTTACTGTTGTCATCATAAAGCCGCACAAGGCAGGCATTTCGGATAGTTTCCGAGAGCCGTTGTGCAATCATCTCGACGAGGGTCTGATAATCATGAGTAACCGCAGCCAGCTCTTTTGAAATATCGGACAATACCTGGAGCCGTTCAGCATGGCGTTCGTTTTCACGGTGCGATTGCTTCACTTCGGTCACATCTTCGAAGCGGATGCCCACACATTGATTGAGCAGCGGGAAAGCTTTGACAGAGTAGACGCGCGTGGCAGTGTATTCAGTCGCGTCCGTCACCACTTCCGGCAAATCGCGTTCTATCTGTGAGCGCACGACATCAGCATAGACTTCGAGACGCCCGCTTTTTACCAGTTGAGGGAAGATGTCTGCCAGCCGCTTGCCAAAATAATCCTTGACAGGCAGGTTCAGGATACGCGCAGCTTTTGCGTTGGAGCTCACCCAGCGTAATGAAAGGACATCGGTCAAATCTTCCAGGCAGAAGATGCTAAAGCCAACGTCTATGCGGTTGAACAGATCCACAAGGAAAGCAGGATCATTTATCAGGTTAGTATAAGCATGGACTGACTGCACCAGATGCTCCCAGTTAATAAAAAATGATTAAATAGATGACATTATCATATTTCAAAGCCCCATAACTTCGATAGGTCAAGTGGGTGATAGTTTATAGTCGACTGGCTTGTTTCTATATATCTGATTTCTTCCAATGTAACTCTGATACGCCCGTTACACCTGCGTAAGGCAGAATCGATTACAATGTGGGGGTAGTGAAATCGTAAGAGAGGCAATTGACATGAGTAATGGAAATAACGGCTTGCAGGTTGCGACGCTGGGTGGCGGCTGCTTCTGGTGTTTGGAAGCGGTCTATGACGACTTGCGTGGTGTGACGGATGTGGTATCGGGCTACATGGGCGGGCACGTCGTCAACCCGACGTATCAGCAAGTGTGCAACAAAACCACCGGACATGCAGAAGTCGTGCAGATCAAGTACGATCCGGCAGTCGTGAGTTTCGCCGATCTGCTGGATATCTTCTTCACCATTCACGATCCGACCACGCTCAACAAGCAGGGTAACGACATCGGTCCGCAGTATCGTTCCGCTATCTTCTACCACACGCCGGAGCAGAAGCAAATCGCCGAGCAGAAGATCGCCGAATACAACGCGACGGGTATCTGGGGGAACCCGATCGTGACCGAAGTCACGGCTGCGCCGGAGTTTTACCCGGCTGAGGACTATCATCAGGAATACTTCAAGCGCAACCCGCTGCAAGGCTACTGCACGTTCGTCGTTGCGCCGAAAGTTGCCAAGTTCCGCCGCAAGTATTTTGACCGCCTGAAGGCGTAATTGCCTCTTGCGCCGCCAGTACGGTTGATCATGCTGGCGGTGGTTCACAGGCTTATCCTATGTTTGCGACGTTTATCGCTGCGCGCTCCCTCTGTACGCGATGGAGCGTTCTATGTGTTTGACCGCCTGAACGATGTCCGGGCGGTCTTTCCGTCTGCCTATCAACGAAACTGCATTAGCAGCTGTTACGGTCGTTCCCCCGCTGCCAACCGCGCGTCAATCGTATCGAGCAGGAGCGGCAGATCCGCAATGCTGCGCACAACGTAATGCGCACTCGCCTCGTACAGGCGTGCGGTGATGGCGTCCAGACGCGCGGTGAGTTCGGCAGGAGCTAACGCTGCTACCTCTGCCGCGCTCAAGCCCAGTTCGTTGCCCGTCATGCTGATGCCGACTGTCCATGCGCCCGCGTTCCTGCCCTCTTCAATGTCGGGTACAGTGTCCCCCACCTTAACGACCGTCGCCATCGGGTAAATGTTCAGGCGCATGGCGTTCATATACATCATCCAGGGCGCGGGGCGTCCTTTCGGCACATCGTCCGGCACAACCAGCGTATCGGGCGCATAGCCCGCCGCAGCCGCCAGCGGGTGCAGTATATCCATCACTGCCCGACTGTAGCCCGTCGTCGAGCCGATCTTCAGCCCGCGCGCCCGACATGCCGCGATTGCTTCTGTACAACCGGGAATAACATCCGCGTGGGCAGAGATGCTTTGTGTCTGAACAACAACCGAATCGGCGTACATGGCGTCAATGTCCGCCTCAGCAGGTGGGCGGTGATGCACCGTTTGCCAGCGGGCATGAACGTCTGGCATGTGCGCCAGCGTGCGGATGTGATCACGCTTTTGCAGTCCCATGGGGGTGCGTGCCTCGGCTGTGGTGATGCTCACACCTTGTCGTCGGAAGACTTCGACAAAGACGGCGACAGGCGCAAAGCAGCCGAAATCGACCGTTGTTCCTGCCCAATCGCAGATAATGGCTTGCAGTTGCATAGGATGTCTCCGCAAATGTACTTCATCTTCGTAACAACCCCCCACCTCGTCGCGTCTGGATATTATGTCACTTACTCACCCGATTGAGCCAACCCCATGCCTCTACCACCTGACACTCACATCGCCTACGCGCGTCTGCAAGTGCGCGATCTCGACCATTCGCTGGCGTTTTACCGTGACGCACTCGGACTGCGCGCGATTGACCGCACGTACACCACGCAGCCGCCGTCTGCGCCAGCACCTGCGTCGCTCTGCCCCTAACCCCCTCCCTCTGTTTTGCACTGGAATGCATCGGCACAGATGAGGCTAAATAGGTAGTCGCTGATTGCATTGCCGCGCTCGCACAAATGTCGCGTAACCGTCCATAGGTTTATTTTGCTTGTTCCAGAAGCCACGTATACAAGGTTGGGTCAGCAAAGCCACGCTCGAAAGTCTGCTCATGGGTTGCATCCGGGTATGTGGTAAACTCGACTTCACCACCGCAATCCCGAACCCCATCAACCAATGCTGCTTCCCAGTTGAAGTTAACTGATTCATCCTGCTCGCTATGGACGACCCAAAACGGTATCGCACTAATATCACAAATTGTATCCGGTACTCTCGCAGAACCATAACTGTAGTAGCCCGCCATCGAAACCACCGCAGCGGGTACATCCGGGAATGTGAGCGCAAAATGCCAAGCCCCGGATCCGCCCATACTTAGACCAGCGATATAGATGCGATTTGGATCAATCGGAAACTCGGTTTGTAAATGCTGAATAAACAAAGCCGATCGATTACTGACGGACGCCCAATCTTCTCCATATGTCACCTGCGGTGAAATGATCATGAATGGAAAATCCTGCCCATTCTCGATCAATTCGGGAAGGACCTGAGTCTTAAGGAAATCCAGACGAGTGCCAGTCTCGCCATAACCATGCATAAAGAAAATCAATGGATAGGTCTGTGCGCGGTCATAGTCTTCCGGCACGTAGAGGAGATAAGGGACAATGGCTTTACGTGGTCTGGAGGCAGTACCGATTTCGATTTCGTCCCACCGTTTGACTTGTTCCCCCGGTATTGGTGCCTCGCTGACCTGAGGATCAGTCGGCAGAATACTCAGGCTATATTCCGTAGACTCCACAATAGAGTTGATGCGTACTTCAATTGTTGCCGGAATAATCCCGCCAGGCAGTATCGTGAGGACTTCAAATCCGTAGCCGAACATCCTATCGATAGGAGGAATCGGGTGCCCCTCAGCCCTTGTCCCTCGTATTACAGCATCCTCTTGCGAAAACAACACAATATCGACGGGCAAGTCAGCATCTACCAAATTGACTTGATAGATTTTGGCTTCTGACGGTTGCAACGTGTCCGTGATCGTATCGCCTAAGGTAATGGGTATGGGTTGCGAGTCTGGTTGGGATGTCTGTGCAGCAGCAGTCCCGATGACTAGAAAACACAACATGATGACCAGCCAAGAGATTTGCTTTTGTGCCGACATTGCCATCCTCTATGAGTGAGTATGTCTTAAAGTCAAACACAGTATATCATGTTTTAACTATGTCGGCAGGCAGCGTGAAATAGAATTGTTTTCCCCGTGTGTTCTCCAATGCCGCAAATGTACTTCATCTTCGTAACAACCCCCCTCCTCGTCGCGTCTGAAAAGTATGTCGCCTGTCCACCCAATCGAGCCAACCCCATGCCTCTACCACCTGACACTCACATCGCCTACGCGCGACTGCAAGTGCGTGACCTTGACCGTGCGCTGGCGTTTTACCGTGACGCACTCGGACTGCGCGCGATTGACCGCACGGGCGATACGGCGCGGCTGTCCGCGACGGGGACAGCGCCGTTTCTGATCGAACTGATCGCTGTGCCAAACGCCATCGCCAAGCCGTCGCGCAGCACCGGGCTGTACCATGTCGCTATTCGCCTGCCCGACCGTGCGACGCTGGCGCACACCTTCTATCGACTGGTGTCGCTCGGCGTGCCGTTTCAAGGCTTTGCCGATCACCTGGTCAGCGAGGCGTTGTATCTGCCTGACCCCGACGGCAATGGGTTGGAGCTCTACCACGACCGCCCACGCGATCAATGGCGCTTCGACGGCGCACAGGTGGCGATGAGCAGCGACCCGCTCGATGTTGAGACGCTGCTGGCGGAAGGTGCAAGCGGCAAATGGGATGGCATTGACACGCGCACCGACATCGGGCATGTGCATCTGCATGTCGGCGATCTGGCGCGGGCGGAGGCGTTCTACGTCGATGCGCTTGGCATGGATGTGATGCAGCGCAGTTACCCGGGCGCGCTGTTCGTTGCGGCGGGCGGCTATCACCATCATCTGGGGCTGAACATCTGGGCAGGGCGTAATGTCCCGTCGCCGCCCGCCAACGCTGTCGGGCTGCGCGCCTACGGCATCCACATCCCGGCAGCAGCCGATTGGCAGGCGGCGGTCGAGCGGCTGCGGGCATCCGGTACGGCGGTCAGCGAAAGCAGCGACGGCGGTTGGCGTATCGCCTTGGCGCATGACGGACAGGGGAATGCGGTGGAGGTGGTGACGAGGGGGTGAGGGCTTCTACGGAAACACCGTTCCTCACCGCTGGCAAGCGCCGGGCGCGGGCGGCGAAAGTCAGCACCTTATCACACTCTGGCTCATCACACATCACGTAACCTCTGCCATTGAGAGAGTAGAATAAATGTTCACTTGCCGAGGTGCCGATGATGAGCCGGAGTGTGATAAAACGTCTCTATTTGATGGTGGTCGGATCCATGCCCGACTACGAGATTCCGATTGTTTGCTACCTGGTGCAGACGGATGACGGCAAGAATATCCTGATTGATAGCGGTCTCCCGGAGATCATCCCTGAGGAAGAGCCCGACTTCGAGAATGGGCAGGACGTTATCAAACAGTTGGCGAGCATTGGCGTGAAACCGGACGCTATTGATACTGTCATCTCGACGCATTACGACATTGACCATGCCGGAAGACACGGGGCATTTACGAAAGCGCATTATGTTGTCCAGCGGGCACATCATGTGGATGCTGCGACCAACCCTCGTTTTGCTGCCACGCGTTCCCAGTGGGATCAGCCTATAGATCGCATTCGGTTTGTGGATGGTGACACCGAACTGCTGCCGGGGCTGGAGCTGATTGAGACGAGCGGGCATGTGCCGGGTCATCAATCGGTGCTGCTGCAGCTTCCCAAATCGGGAACGATTTTGCTGCCGATTGATGCTGTCCCTTTCGCCAAGGGCTTCGCCCGTGACGCGCAGGAGGACATGATCGCCCCGGATGCCGAAGCGACCCGCAGCAGTATGATGAAGCTGCTTGATCGGGTCGAACGAGAGCAAATCGGGCTGGTGATTTTTGGTCATGACCATGAGCAGTGGGACGGACTGAAGAAGCTGCCAGAGCATTACGAGTGAGGTAGGCAGCCACCCTTCTTCATTCTTTCAGCAAACTGTGTATCTCACGGGAACACCGTCCGCCACTGCTGGCACGCGCCGGGCGCTGGCGGTGAATGCTGCTGCACGTCCGCCTGCGGGTTCAGACGGCACGCCGCCAGCCAGAAATCGCGCGAACTGCACTCGTCGCCCACGCACGGGAACGTCGTCGCCACATTGTTCGCGCCGTTGCCATCATTCGGCGCAGTGATTTGCACCGTGAAGACTCTGCCGTAATTGTGCGCTACGACGACGGGCGGCAGCGTCGCCCCTGCTGCCAGCGGTCCGGGATGCGAGCAGTGGATGACGCGCATATTCTGG
>JANRJX010000041.1:0-21466 GCA_033763755.1 Chloroflexota bacterium | reverse complement strand
TGGTCTTCGTGCACAAGTGATCTTGTGGACAATACTGCCATTAACCATCCTGTTGATCGTCTTTTCCATCAGTGGCATCAATAGCCATCAACAGTCCATGAGGGCGCTCGCCACTGAGGAAAACACGCGTTTGGTCATCGCGCTGACCCGGCTCATCTCGGTGCAACTCGAGAATTACGCCCTTAGCCACCAAGTTTCCATAGATCAGGTGCCGCTGCAATCGCTGAATCTAGAGCAAATGTTAAACATTAATCACCCGAATGCTGTGAACACTGTACTGCTTTTTGATCGCAACAGGGAGGTACTTTTTGGTAGAGGCAGTTTCCCATCAGAGTTAGATCTTGAGGTATGGCCGGGAGTGGTGGAGGTATTGGCAGGAAACACAGGGGTGCTGTTTACCTCTCATACCATGCATGGTGATGTAGTTGCTTATGCCCCTGTTCCAGGCACCGATTGGGCGCTAATTATCCGAGAACCCTGGCATACTCTGACTGATCCTCTAATTCGCTTTGAACAGGTCATGCCGTTTGTTCTATTTATCGCAACAGCAACTTCTTTTTTAACGCTCTTTTTCGGGTTGCGATATGTAGTGCAGCCACTGCGAGAGTTAGGACAGCGGGCTAGCCGAATTGGTCAGGATGAGTTTCAGTCTATCTCCGTACCGGTTGGTGGAGTAAAGGAAATTGAAGACTTGCGTATCATGCTGAACGCCATGGTACAGCGTGTGCAGAGATACCAAGCTGCGTTAGAGGATTATGCTCGTGCTGTTACCCAGGCACAGGAAGAGGAACGAGCCCGCCTGGCACGGGAACTACATGATGAGACGACACAAACCCTGATCGCTCTCAGCCACAAAACGCAAATGCTACAGCGAAGCCTATCCCGCGACCCCAATCAAGCCTCGCAGCGTATCACCGAACTACGCGAGATGATTGCGGGATCCATTGAAGAAGTCCGACGCTTCAGTCGTGCGCTTCATCCTCATTATCTGGATGAATTGGGATTAGTGCCTGCGCTAGAAACCCTGGCAAACGAAGCTAGTGCAGTTTTCAGTGTTAGCGGCTCTCCAGAACGTCTGGCGTCCGAAAAAGAGTTGACTTTGTATCGTATTGCTCAAGAAGCGTTGAATAATGCTCGTCGTCATGCTCACGCCCAGATTGTACGGGTTGAACTTGAGTTTCAGCCGGCAACCATTGTTTTGCGGGTATGCGATAATGGTCAAGGGTTTGAGGTGCCTTCTTATCTAAACGATCTAACACGCAGTGGGCATTTTGGTTTAATCGGGATGAGGGAACGGACTCAATTGGTGGGAGGGCAACTGAAAATAGACTCGGTACAGGGTAAGGGAACAACGGTATCGCTTTCCATTGCCAAGACGTAACTATTGTGACTAAACTGCTGCTGATCAGAGATCTCGTTTAGCTTTCTCTTCACCTAACTCCTGGAGTTCACCTTCGTCATCCATTTCATAGGACTCGTCAAACGACAGCAAGTCGTCGTTCTTTCGCTTTGGCTGAACTTCAAACCAACGCTGAGATGGCAGCAGCCATCGGATTAAAACCACCGCCGCGAACAGCCCTACCAACATGATTACACCCATCCCACCCATCATCGCGCTGTGCCTTTCTACGTGCAGAGGAAGAGGAATTCCCCTTCCCCTGTACTAACTTGCTTTTAGAACTAGCGTTCGCCGTCCGGCCAGACCAGGATCGGCATGTTGACGACGACACCTGGCTGTTCAATGATCACTTCGTTGGCTTCTTCGGCGGCAAGGATTTCGTCGACACTGGTCAGTTCACGGGCTTCAAAGTTTTCCTGCCAGGTCACGAGATGGATGGCACGCAGCGGCGTGTAGGTTTCGTCGCCTGGCACACTGTCAAACACATCGGGTTGATAGCCGAGAGGACCCATGGCCTCAATCCCGTTGGTGAACACATACACATTGCCGAGCAGCTCTTCAGGAATCTCCGCCAGATCAGGGACAGTGATTACGTCTGTGCCCATCATATCGGTCAGGATTGCGGCGACGCCCTCATCAGAGGCCTCCGGGTGGATGAAATACACTTCTCCGCCCTCGTAGTAGGCCAATGCCAGCGGTGCAAGATCGTCAACAGAATAGCCCGTGTCCATCTCCATGTCCATACCGCCGGCGGGTCCGGGTGTGGCTTCCTGCGCGCGGGATACCAGAGCGCCTATCAGAATGAGGCTGAAGACAGAAATCAAGGTGAGTAGTTTCTTGTACATCGAAATTCTCCTATGTAGTGTGGCGGAGTACAGACACCCATCGGACTGTACTCCGAAAGCTCGCTATTCAACCACGTTGATGACCAGTGCCAAACCGCCCGGCTCCGCGCCATCGTTCGTGACATGATGAAGGATATGGCAGTGGAACATCCAGGTACCCACTTCCGTTGCCACAAATTCGATGTCATAGCGCTCACCTGGCGCGACACTCAGGGTATCGCGCATTTGCCGCGCGCCTTCCGGCACGGGGTAACCGTCGATGGCGACGACCTCAAATGGCATTCCATGCAAATGCATCGGGTGAATGAACTGTCCGATACCGATGAGGCGTAAACGGACTCGCTGACCGCGCTGTACAGTAATGCTCTCCGTTGCCGGGAAGGCGCGGCCGTTGATCGTGAAGTAATTCGGCTCAGACCCTGCCATGGGCATTGCGGGATATGTCACTCCGTCCACCACGCGCCATTCCGAAAGCATAAGCGTAACATCGACATCCGGTGTAGGCATTTCCGGTTGGGCAGGGTCAATGATAAATGGCGCATATAGCCCTATGCTTACCTGTACATCGCTGTCAAAATGCGAGTGGTACATGAATGTGCCAACAGGTCGCGCCTCAAATTCATAGACAAACGTTTCGCCAGGCTGCACAGCCTCCTGGGTGACTCCAGGAACGCCATCCATCGCATTTGGAACATTCAGTCCGTGCCAGTGTACGGTTGTCGGTTCTGGCAGATTGTTCGTGAAGTTGATGCGGACGCGATCTCCTTCAGTCACCCGGATCATCGGCCCTGGCACCGTGCCGTTATACGTCCAGGCGGTCACAGTAACATCATCGAGGATATTCCAGAGCACTGGATCAGCCTGAAGATCGAAGACTTTTACATCATCTTCCAAACGATAGTCTAGAGGTTGTCCACCCAGGTTCTCTGTCGCAACTGGTACACCTTCACTGTTGATGGGTTCCATCGCGTGTCCGCCGCCCATGTCCATGCCCGCCATAGCATCCGGAGTGGTAGTGGGACTCATCATTCCCATGCCAGACATCATCTCGCCGGACATCATCATATCCATCATTTCTTGCATGGCTTCCATTTGGGCGCGCATGTCGTCGGACATCTCCATATTCATCATCGTGCCCATCATGGCGCTCATGTTCTGCATCGTTGTCATCATGTCCATGCCGGGCATCGACTCACCCGACATCATCATGCCCATCATACCTTGCATGACTTGCATCTGAGCACGCATGTCGTCGGACATCTCCATATTCATCATCGTGCCCATCATGGCGCTCATGTTCTGCATCATTGTCATCATGTCCATGCCGCTAGCGCCCATCTCATCCGTCGTTCCCACACCTGGGCCTTGCGGTGTTGCCGAGGCTGGCATCGGTGTGGCTTCTGCCGACAGGTGATGTTGGTTGTGTTCAGCAGGCGTTGGCGTTGGTTCAGTGTCCTGTGCAGTAGCACCAGCAAAGGTCATCAAACTGCTCAAAATTAAAGCGATGACCACGAAGTAGGACTTCATATGAGATCCTCCCGGATAGAAACAATCACACATTCAACTTTAGATACATTAGCGGATGAGGTCACGAGTGTTTCAGCGTATTGCTAATAGGCACTTTGGCGGGGTCGGGCGGCAAATTCGAATTGAGCAGTACTTACTTCTGAATACGCCAATTTGCTTGGCGAGAACAAGCCGAATAGCGATTTTGTCCCGGAATTGAAAGGTGTACCCTCAAAGTCAGAATAACTCACTGGAGAAAAGCTATGGACGAGCAAAAGACTTTATCGGTTCGCAAGTCAGTCACTCGCTGGTTGGGACTGTCCGTTCTTGGATTGTTAGCGCTGGTGGGAGTAGGTGCAATTCTCACGTCGGTAACATTGCCTTCATCTGTTCTGGTTTTCCTTCTCATTTTGCTCTGCCCAGCCGCACATCTCCTTATGCATGGGGCTCACGTTGGGCATGCACAGCAAGTAGATGAAGTAAACGTAACGCGTGACACAGGCGGTAATACGCCTTGATTTCTCTGAAGATCAAGTCCCGTAACTGCGTGCATCGGAATGAGGTAAATGCTATGCAACCTATCTATAGCAACTATGGGACTTATCTATCCCTGCTTCCGAAGAAGCCGCGTTCGACGAGTGGAAGAATAGCAATTGGAACTTTGAGGACAACGTTAGTAGTAACTCCCCATAGGTCTGTTGAGACGGTAGCAATTCGGTCGAGATCGTCAGTGCTTTTTGAACATGAGAGCGATGATCGGCATTGGTCGCCAAGCTCTCAGCCCTTTGCATCAGCCGAAATCCTCCTTAAGTATCTTCGGGATGGCTGGCAACTAAAGCGGACAGTCGCGGTGCAGTTGTTTCAGTGTGTCAGCCGACAATGCATACGCCTCTACTACTTCTCAGCTTCACGCGACGATAAATCTTTGACTATTCCCGTTATAGAGAATCCTATAGTTCTGCGTGTAATCCGCGAAAACCAACTTGAGCTGGTGGACTATTCCGCAACTTCCCAAGACAGTGCTTTGTAGATAAAGGATGCATATGAACATCTTCACAGTGTTGAAACTATTGTCAAATTTGCGATCGCTGCGCTCCCATGAGTGCTGGACACGCACACAGCTGGAATCCTATCAAACACAGCAGATTGCTCAACTGCGAGCATTTGCCTATCAACATTCCTCCTTTTATCGACAGTTTCATCAAGGTATGTTCGATAAACCCTTATCTGAGCTACCCATCCTCACAAAACAAGTGCTGATGGCACATTTCGATGAGTTGGTAACTGATCCCAAGATTCACCTGGCGGACATTCGCACACAACGCGACGAAGCGCCTGATGCACGTTATCTCGGAAAGTACTGGGTCAATGCCACTTCCGGCAGCACGGGCAGCCCAGGAATTTTCTTGTTCAATGATCAGGAATGGGCAACCGTGTTGGCGTCCTTCACGCGCGGCTACGAATGGGCGGGCGTTCGTATCAAGCTGACGCGCCGTAACAAGATTGCCATTGTTTCCTCGGTCACACCCTGGCATATGTCCTATCTGGTCGGTCAAACGCTCCGCAGCCCGTGGTCCACTACCCTGCGTCTGTCGGCGACAGAGCCCATTGAACAAATTGTTCATCAGCTCAATGAGTGGCAATCTGAAGTTCTTATCGCCTATGCTTCGATGATGCGTATTCTAGCCGTGGAGCAGTTGGAAAACCGTCTTCAAATCGCTCCGCAGGTTGTGTTTACCAGTTCTGAAGTGTTAACTGATGAAACACGACGGTTAGTTGAAACAGCTTGGGGCAAGCGTCTGTTCAACCAGTATGCAGCCACGGAAACCGCCGGAATTGCCGCTGAATGTGAGCATCATATGGGGCTGCATCTCTATGAAGATCTCGTTATCGTCGAGAATGTGGATGAACACAATCGCCCTGTGCCTGCTGGCGTTTACGGGGACAAAGTGTTGGTGACGGTGCTGTTCAATCGCACACAGCCGCTTATTCGCTACGAAATAGGTGATAGTATTCGTCTCTCCGATCGCTCCGATGCCTGTGGCCGGCCCTTTCGTGTGGTAGATGGTATACAGGGGCGGCAAGAGGATATACTCCACTTTCCATCTGCTGATGGGAAGCAGGTCGCCATCCATCCCAACCTCTTCCACCAGGTAATGGACACCGTTTCTGTCAGCGGCTGGCAGATTCTTCATCGCAATGATGGTTTGCATGTGCTTCTAAGCGGCTCAAACTCAACAAACGACCAAGCAAAACTAATCGAAGATATGAGCCGCGCGCTTGCCAAACAAGGAGCAGTTGTACCCTACATATATGTCGAGCATGTTGACACGATACCGCGCACCTCCAACGGCAAAGCGCCGTTAATCAGAGCAATCTTCTAAGGCAAGATGTGCAAAGTTGAAAGTGATGCTGGATAAACCCGCACATGCATTTCCAGATTATTGTGACGCGCTCACCAACCCCGCCATCACTTCCAGGCGGCGGATTTCCTGCATCAGTCCGCGCTTGTCGCGCTGCAAGCGGATGATTTCGTCGTGCAGACGCGCTTTCTCGTCCTCGTCGGACTCCCCGCCGACCGGCAAGGAACTGCGCCTGTGCTTGGGCGCAGCGGGCACCTCGACCACACGCACGGTGACTGCTGATACCCTGGCAGGCAGCTCCAGTTCATCAAACGCCTTCTGTGTCACCGTAATCGCCCGCGCTTTGGCGGGCAGCAGCACCAGGTAGCCATCGTTTTGAAGGCAACCCAGATGGTACTTGACGACGGAAGTGGACTTCAGCGCTGCCCCCTCCATGATTTCGCGGATGGTCGGCGCAAACCCATGTTCATTCAAATAGCCACAAATAAACTTCAATATCTCACGGCGGCGTCCACTCAGCATCTTATCCTCTTTCAGTGTCGTACTCCTTATGCTCATTATGCCGAAAACTGATACTCGCACAAGAGTTCTGTTTATGCGGTTTTACAGTCGGGTCTGGCATCGCCTGCCACCTTTCCAGAACTGACCACTCCACTCATCCGATTTGAGCGTAGGAGTGGTCGGTATGGTCAGTTGTGGTCAGTTTCGTTCAATCGTCGGCACATCCTACTTCTGCGTCATGTCTTCTAGTATCTCACATCAAGTAATGACATAGGGCTTCTAACAAGTAAGTGATACTCTGTTAGAAAAAAGGCGGCTAAAGACAAGTAGAGGACAAGACTCGCATAAAGTAGATGTGCAAAAGTGGTTCGTGCGGCTACCTCAAGCAGATCCCGCATGTTACAATATAATGAGAAACCGTAGCGCAGTTCAAGGAGCATTCCAATGCCCACACCGAATGCTGCCTACTGGAGCCAACCGCCTGACACGCTGTTTCCCCAGCTAGACACCACCACTCAAGGATTAACGACTGCCCAGGCGCGGCAAAAACTGGAAGCACTCGGCATAAAATCCCTCAAACCGCATAAACGGCGGGCGGTTCTGATCGCTTTTCTGAAGCAATTTAAAAATCCACTGATTCTGATTTTGATATTCTCCGTCTGTGTTTCGGCGCTCGTCGGCGAGTGGGTGGATGCCAGTGTGGTTCTGGCCGTCATTGTTGGCAGCACCTTGCTGAGCTTTATTCAGGAGTACAACGCGACCAACGCTGTTGAAAAACTGCTGGCGCGGGTGGAGATCAAAGCGACCGTACTGCGGGATGGGAAATCAGTTCAAGTCCCCGCCAGTTCGATTGTACCGGGTGATGTCGTTCTTCTCTCCGCAGGCAATTTGGTTCCGGGCGACGGTGTGCTGCTGCATAGTAAGAACTGCTATGTCGATCAAGCCGCGTTGACGGGTGAAACTTTTCCTGTCGAAAAGAAACCAGGTATTGTCGCCCAAACTGCCAGCACTGCTGAGCGCAGCAATTGCGTGTTCATGGGAACCAGTATCCGCAGTGGCAATGCATCGGCACTCATCGTTCATATTGGAACCCAAACCGCTTTTGGTGAGATTGCTCAGCGGCTGACCCTGCGCCCGCCAGAAACTGAATTTGAGCGTGGTATTCGTCATTTCGGTTATCTGCTCATGCAAATCATTCTGGTGTTGGTGCTGTTTGTCTTTGCCATCAATGTCTTTGCAGCCAGACCACCGGTTGATTCACTCTTATTTGCCATCGCCCTTGCAGTCGGCATTGCGCCTGAAATGCTGCCGGTGATCGTGACGATCACCCTGTCCGCAGGCGCACAGCGCATGGCGGCAAAGGGTGTGATTGTGCGGCGTTTGAACGCGATTGAGAATTTCGGCAACATGGATGTGCTGTGTGTCGATAAGACCGGCACGTTGACCGAAGGCAATATTCGGCTCAAAAATGCGTGCGATGCCCAGGGGCAACCATCGGATGAAATCCTGCTGTATGCATATCTTAACGCGCATTTGCAGGTTGGAATGCATAACCCACTGGATGAAGCGCTGATCGTCAGTGGCACAACTGTGGCACAGCAGGCAGCCGTCTATCATCTCATTGATGAAATCCCTTACGACTTCGAGCGTAAGCGTCTGAGCGTGATTGTTGCAGCCCTCGACGACACACGCATGATGCTGACCAAAGGCGCTTATGAGAGCATCATGACGGTGTGTGACCGTGTAATGGTGGACGACGCGGTTGTGCTTCTGAGTGATGCCTACCATCAGGAACTGGATCGACGCTTTGCCGACTGGAGCGCACAGGGGTTTCGTGTGCTGGGATTGGCAGCGAAACCTGTTGATCCACAGGTAACTTTTGCTCTATCGGACGAAACCAACTTGATATTTCGCGGTTTCCTGTTGTTTTTCGACCCTCCCAAAGCTGACGTGCAGCATACGCTGACCGATCTTGGAGAATTGGGCGTAGAATTTAAGATTATCACTGGCGATAACCCCCTGGTAGCTCAGTATGTGGCGGAACAGGTGGGGTTAAGGCTGACAGGTGTCCTGTCGGGTACACAGTTAAACACACTGCGCGATGAAGCATTGTGGCAGCTTGCCGAGCGCACCAATCTATTTGTCGAAATTGACCCGAACCAGAAAGAGCGCATCATCCGCGCGCTGCAAAAAACCGGGCATGTCGTGGGTTATATGGGAGATGGCATCAACGATGCGCCAGCACTGCATGTCGCCGATGTCGGTATTTCGGTCGATCAGGCGGTTGATGTGGCGAAGGAAGCCGCTGATTTCGTGCTGATGGAGCATAGTCTGAACGTGCTGCGCGACGGCATCATCATTGGACGTAAAACCTTCGCCAATACTCTCAAGTACGTCTTTACAACGACCAGCGCCAACTTTGGCAATATGTTCAGCATGGCGGGTGTGTCGCTGTTCTTGCCATTTTTGCCGATGCTTGCCAAACAGATTTTGCTGAATAATTTCCTGTCCGATATTCCCGGCATCGCTCTGGCGAGTGATAACGTCGACCAGGAATGGATCGACAAGCCGCATCGATGGGATGTTAAGCTCATCCGCAACTTCATGATCGTCTTCGGCTTAGTAAGCTCGGTATTTGATTTTTTGACGTTTGGCGTGCTGTTGTGGGTGCTCCAAGCTTCACCAGACGAATTCCGCACCGGCTGGTTTATTGAGTCATTAATGACTGAACTGGTCATCGCGTTGATCGTGCGGACACGTAAGCCATTTTTCCGCAGTCGACCAGGGCGCTGGCTGTGGTGGACGACGGTTGCTGTCGCTGCACTGACATTTTTGCTGCCCTATCTGCCCGTCAACACCCTATTTGATTTTGTGCCGCTACCCTTTACCACTCTTCTGCTGCTGATCGCAATCACCGTGTTGTATGTGATCGCCACAGAGATTGTGAAACAGCGATTCTACCAATGGATGATGCCAGTCGCTCGAAAAGACACTCAATAGCGTTTGACACGCCTTTTTGACTGAAACTGACTACAACCAAACACACTGACCATTTGCTCAGCCGAATCAGTGGTCAGTATAGTCAGTTTTGCCATTCTGGTCGGTTTATCGCTCAATCGCACTGACATCGTAGCGCCGCATCATATCCAACACTTCGGCGCGTAGGATGCTGTACATCTGCCCGCCCGCGTATGCCTTGCGGCGATGGCGGTCGGTGAGCTGCAAGCGGTTGAGGATATGCCCGATCCACTGGGCATGACCCATCTGCTCGTTGGAGTAGCCCAGCAGTGTCCGCACCTGCTCGCGCAGGTCAGCACCCTTGATCCATTCCGGTTGATTGCGGGTCATGATCTCCAACCCCTGCAAGACTGCCTCTTCGCGCTCGCTCAACGCCTTGCCCTCGCTCATCTGCTCATCCCAGTTCGCCGCATCGGAGATCGCGCTCAGCAGCCCGCTCACACCGCCGACCTCCTCGAAGAACGCTGCCAGCGCGACCAGTGGCGACCACAATTCGCCAGAGCGGTTGTGCAGCTTGTGCAGTTCGGGACGCTCGAAGTAGTTGGCGTAGACTTTGCCGAAGTGCGTCAGCGCCAGCGTGTAGAGCTGGTGGCGGATCGACGCGCCGTCAAAGTCCGGCGGGAAGCTCGGCATCTTCTTGTCCGTGCGCCGCATCGGGATGGCGATGCAGCGGGATGCCAGGATGTCTTCCAGCCCCATGATCGCCGCCAGAATCTTCGGTGAATATACGTCGAACGCCTGTGGCTTCATGTCCTCGCCGATCAACCGGATGGCGGGCATTCCCGCCTTGTAACCGCTGTTCAGCAGTTGGCGAATCTGCTGCATCCCTGGGTCTTTGGGATTGTGATAGCGCTCCGCCTCGTCGATGCCGACGGTGCAGCTCGTGTAGTGGATCAGCCGGAACATGCTCGGTCCGGTCGGGTCGGACGTGCTGACCATATTGAAGCACAGCGGCTGCAACACGCGCATCACGGTCGATTTACCGCTGTTCTTCGGTCCGTTCAGCGCCAGGTACGGATACGCGGGAAACATGGTGTAGAAGTACGTCCCAATCGTCCACAGCGTCAGGATGCGGCTCTCGACCTCGGAGCGAAAGTCGATGTACTGGGTCAGCAGATCATGCACCGCCTGGAAGACCTCGCCCGGCGCATAGACCTCACCATCGAGAAAGCGTCGGATATCGCTGTAACGCCAGCGCATCAGGAACTCGGTGCCTTCCGGGATCACCTTGAGCGCGACTTCCTTCTCATTGACCGTCACGATCTGCTCGTCCGCCAATCGTCGCAGTTCGCGCGTGCTGGTGACAAGGTACGGCTGTGTGTTCAGGCGATTACCTTTCAGCCGTTCGGTGACGGAGACCGTCACCAGCGCCATATCTCGCTGGAAGCCCAGCGCAGGTGCGAGGATCGGGATGCTGTCGCTCAGGACTTCGGGAGCGTCGTCATCGCCTGACCCACCCCCACCAGACACCTGCACCGCCTTCAGAAGCTCCTGGAAAGCACGCCCTTTCACGCCAATCTTCGCCATGCCCGCCTTGAACTCCGCCAGCGCGAAATCATCCAGCGCAGCCGCGTAGCTGAAGAGTTCCCGGATCGCGTCCTGCCGTTCCAATCCTTCCAGAAACGCAGCGCGCCCAATCTCTGCCGCCAGCCAGTGCGGGGCGCGATTGAGCAGCCCGGCGGCATCCTCCGCCGATGCCTGATGATTGACCAGCCAGTCGTTGGCATCCTTGACGCCGCTGGGCAGTTTCGGTAGATAGGTCTGACCGCGCAGCGCCAACGCGATCTCGCGGCTCTTGGCGTTGGCATCGTCGGTGTTGTCGAGCGCTACGAACACTCGCGCATGGGTTCGCAGCACCTTGAGCAGGTCGTCCGACACCTTCATCCCGGCAATGGCGACGGCAGCGATGCCCCATTCGGAGAAGCTAATCGCGTCCGCCTGTCCCTCGACGACGATAACCTGCTCGGACTGCGCGCTGTAGTAGGCATTGAAGAACGGCTGCCGCTCGCCGATGACCTCGCGCGGCGGGTTGTAGTGCTTCTTCCCCTCGATAGAGCGTCCGCTGAGATACATCAGCCGCCCGCCTTGCAGATGTGGATAGATCAGCATTCCGGTCGGGAACTTCTGGATGACTGCCCGCCAGCGGTCGGACAGGTTGAGGTCTGCCAGCAATCCGCGTTTGTCGGCTGGCATGAAGCCGATACGGGCTGCTCGCACGGTTTCCAGCTTCCAGCCGCGCGTCTTGGTTGCATATTCCAGCGCCGGGCGCGTATTCATCAGAGCGTCATGCAGCCGCTGCACAAGCTGGCGTTCCGCCCATGCGGGCGATTTCTTGAACGCCTCATCCTCTTCAATCGTGATCCCGGCGCGCTGCGCCAGATAGTGCACGACTTCCATGAACTGCGCCGCATCGCGTGGATTCCAATTGCCCAGGTTCAACAGATGCCGTCCAGCGAAGTCGAAGACATCGCCCTGTTCATCCTTCGAGTTCCAGAAATACATTCCGGTGCGCGGCACGACCACCAGGCTGTCATGCTCGACACCCACGAACCGCGTGCCTGCTTTCTTCAACGCGAATCGCTCCGCGACCACCTCTTCGATCCGATTGCGAGAGCGGATCAGCTCCAGATCAATGCTCATGACCAAATCCCTTCATGCAAATAGCAAAGCCGAACAGAGGTCGTGCCGATGGACACGACAAAAATGCGTTTAATGAGTTGCATGGGGATCGGGGTCGTGATATATTGGGACTACCACATCGCAATATATCGGTTCCGCCCGACCCACCATGTTTTTACAGGTGGGTCTTTTGTTGCC
Organism: Chloroflexota bacterium; assembly: GCA_033763755.1. Lineage (GTDB taxonomy): Bacteria > Chloroflexota > Anaerolineae > Aggregatilineales > Phototrophicaceae > Flexifilum. Next base: position 9,017 of record JANRJX010000041.1, on the reverse strand, counting down.
TACGGCGGGCTGCGGGCTATCTGAGTCATGTTTCGTCCTCCAATTTGTATCCGTGCGGTTACAATTTCGTCTTTACCCGAGGCATCGCTCGACCTGCTCAAGCAGTCGTTTCAGCGCGAGAACTCTAGCGCGCGCCAGATCGACGTCTTTTTCCTGACTCACCAATGCTCGCGCAACGTCTTCTGCCTTTGTGTCACGCACGGTTTTCAGGAACTTGACCAGTCGCTTAGTCTCAGGGGCAATCGCCTCATCGTCACGCGCTTTTTGGATGTCCTCTTCTGCTATCAGCATCTGCTCGATCTGTTTTCCGGTAAGGTTGAACTGAACGATTTGCCGAACCATCTCAGCCTGAGCTTCAGGAGGAAGTTCCAGGATATGACGCAGTTTCCATTCATCTACATTAAAGCGATCTGCCAATTCGAGTGCCTCGTCTCCAAGCGCAAGCAGTGCCTTGAAACGACTGAATTGCATCCGTCCTACACCTCCCATCGCGCTCAGGATGGCATCGGTGTACTCGCGTTTACCGCGCAGGTCGAGATTGAGCGCCTGGCGGTAGAAGTCGTTGCCAACGGCATAGGCAGGAATTTCGCAGCCATGTACCGTCAGCAGGAGCAACGCTGCCTGCCGCGCCATCGCAATCGCTGACAAGCCGCTGCGTGCGGTGTTCTCCTTTGCCTGACGGAAGACCGACGATTGTGCCGCCGCGATGATGATGCAGGGGATCATGCCGTCGCCACTGTATTCCGGGATGAAGTCGCGCAGCAGCCACGTCGCCCAATAGCGCCGCTCACCCGTCTCAATGCGATACAGTCGCGTCGCGCCCTGTGAGACATCGACGACCGTGAGCGGGTTGACCTGCCCATCGTCGCGGATGGTGATGGCGAGGTTGACCAGATCGTGCAGAAGCTGCTCTTCGGGCGAGAGCCTGATTTCTGCGCCCTCGCTTTGCTCATCGTCGCCCTGTGCCACCAATTCCAGCACACTGTTGAAGGGACGCCCGCGCTGCCGCGCCGCGATCTGCACCGTCTGCACCAGCTGGCGCAGCGCCTGCGTCGGCGTCATCCGATTGTTGTGGAACTCGAAGTGAATGCTCTCCGGCAGCACACGGCGCGGCTGCACTGGATCGGGACGCACCATCTCCAGCAGGATGCGCTCAACGCGCAGGCTGTTGTCCGCGAATTGCTGCGGATCGAAGGTCAGCATTTCGTCGGTGATCGAACCGAGTAGTGCATCAAGGCGCTGGGTGTTGTCACGCTTCGCCATCATGCACCTGCCTTGAACAGCCGCTGGATCAGTGAGCCAACCAGCTTGAAGTAGGCGACACCTGCCGGAGCTTGCGGGTCATAAGCGAAGATGCTCTGATGGTTGCGATGCGCGTAGGACACCGCCTCGTTTGCCGGGATGATACCACAGAGCAGCTTGCCGAGCGTCGGATGCTGCTTGAGTTCATCCAGCAGGTAGTTGTGACCCCGCACACGGGTATCCATCTTGGTCACGACCAGCCCGCTGATCCGCAGGTGAGGCGCACGCCAGCCCTCGCGGATGTTGGCGATCTTGTCCACCACGCTCATCAACCCGACTGTTTCTAGGTAGCGCGGCTCGACCGGCACGATCGCGTCTGTCGAGGCGATCAGCCCCATCTCGGTCATCAGCGAGAATGACGGGCGCGTGTCGATAACGATGGCGGCGTAATGCGACGCGATGCGCGAGAGCGGATCGGCGAGGCGATACGGCGCGCCTGCCACGCCCATCAGTTCACGCTCGGCACCTTCCAGCATGGGCGAGGCGGGCAGCACATGCAGGTCAGGGTCCCAGGCGCTCTGCACAATGCAGTTTGCCATCACTTGTGGTGCCTGCTGGCGATCTGCCATCAGCACGGTGTACAGACTGTTGTCCGTGCCGAAGTCGTTGCGTCCAGTGGTCAGCAGCGTGGCATGTCCCTGGCTGTCGGTGTCGATCAGCAGGATACGGTTGTTGGCTGCACCCATCCGGCGCAGGACGCCGCATAAGCCAAATGCGACGTTGGTGGCTGACGTCGATTTGCCGACGCCACCTTTATGATTGGTCAAAGCGAGAACACGAGTCATTGCCATTTCCTCCACATGCATCGAACCGGATAGAAATCGCTGGGGCTGGCAAGGACTTCGCGGAGGTGTGCTACACTCGTTTGCGGGAGTCTTGCTGGCAACGGCAGCGAGCCTTCAAGGTGGTTGGGGGAGGGGCTTAGTCTCTCCCAATCACCGAAAAGCCAAATTCATGTCAGGTTCGTGAAGCGGGCGAGAAGTGCCCGTTGAGGAAACGTAATCTGTTGGATAAACTCAAAGGTGGTATTGCTACAAGCGAGGCTGGGATGTTCGAATTGGCTACACTTCCCCCAGCACGAGAGGAAGTTATCCGAACCACTTTCTGAGCCGAGACCGCTCGCATTTCGAGCGGTCTTTGCTTTCTTGCCCTGGCTGATCGCTGATGCTTCACTGCGTACTTGATCAGTGATGTCCTGCAAATACGCGAATGGCGCTCGCAGCTCCAAACGTATCTGTCCCACCGGGTCAACGATGACCCTCTCAACCATGTAACGCAGCAATTCTTTCTGATCACTGCGTACAAGCCGATTATACACCAGACTCACTTGCGTGATAATCTTTAACGCTGCATCAAGGTTCTCGATGTAAATCTGCCGTTGTCCTTCCAATCCTTCTAAACTTATGCGAATACGTGCGCGGCGATCCTGCCATTCCTGCCATTGCATGTCCCACAGGGTCTCAGTCACTTTTCCCGCTGCGTAGAGACGCATCATCCGAACTTCTTCATCGTCGATGGACTTCAACGCGGCAAGTAACTGTTCACGCTCATCAGGGCGCATATGCCCCATTTTCTGGGCAATGTCGTCCGTGTAGGCAGCCTGAATCAGTGGTATCAAATACGGGTCAACCTGCACACAACGCAATGCCTGTGCAATCTGACCATCAATGCTACTGCACAGAAAATTGATGTTACTGCGTGCAATGCAGTAATACGGCGTTCCACCCCCCGGACGAGACGCATTAGAAGTTGAACAGGTCAATCGAATCAAGCCCCGATTACCTGGTGCATCGAAATAGATGAGTCCCTTGAGTAGGTAATCGTGACGGCGTTCACGTCCGCGCTTCAAGTCACGCTGCGAAAGGATTGCCAGCCCACGCTCAAATTCCTCAGTCGAGACGATGGGTTCCCAGTTCCCCTTGATAGTTTTGGGAGGTATTTTGCCTGCCATGCTGGTTACCCAACCGGCATAGGTCCAATTGTGGAATATTCCAGCCAAGGTGCTGGTATTGGCAATCCGTTTGCCATCAATCTTGACCTGGACAAATGGGCGTCCGCTGCGATATTTGTACCCTTTGGCGTGAAGGGTCTCACAAATCTGTTCGAGCGTCTGTTCATTCTCCAGCAGCAAATTCCAGGCATAGCGCCAAATTTTGGCACGTTCCGGGTCTTGCTCAATCCAATGGTTATGCCGTCCATGAAGTCTCTTGGCTTCTCCCAGTACCTTATCTTCGACATTGCGGTATCCATCGGGCGCAACACTATAAAAACCCCCACTCTCACGCTTCGCCCGCAAACCGCCTTTGACCCGAATACCCAACAAGCTGGACTCGCGACGGGCAAGGGTAAACGAGAGGGCAACCAGCACACGATCGTCAGGGTCCATCGGATCAAGATCGGGCTGATTGGCAAAGCGAACCGCCACACCGAATCCATACAGCTCGTCAATGGCGCGGAGTGCTTCGGTATCGTTGCGCCCAAAGCGATCTGCACGTTCGACGATGACATGCGAGAACTTGCCCGCACGGGCATCCTGAAGCAGTTGCTGATAACCCTTGCGATCCGGTGATTTGCCAGTAAGGACATCTACGTATTCCTCGATTAGTGGCAGATCAGAGTGCTTCAGCACATTTTCCTCGATAGCAAATCGCTGACGTGCCCTGGACATCTCAGGTTTCTGATTTTCGTCACTGCTTGTACGAAGGTATACAGCCCAACCAGATTGAGGTGGAATCACGGTTCCCTGTTTGGCTTTCTTGCGCTGCGCCATCGGCAAATGTCCTCACAGAACGATAGTGACCCAAGCATACTCAATTTCCTGTGCGGTCATGTTTTTTACAACACTCTGACCTATGCGTCAGACTGCGCTGCTTGTGCCTTCGCAAGTATCACGGCAGCAGCAAATACGCGTTGAAGCATCGCAAGGGCTTCGGTCTCACTTAGCGTGTGATTCTCGTTATGATCTCCGTCATCCTCTGAAACGACTGCATGAGTTGGTTTTGAGTGGTTGTTCATACCGCTGCCTCTATCGTTAGCGCTTTCCATCACATCGAGCCTATCCCTGACACAGCATCAGATACAGGGTAGTTTTCCCGCAGTCGGGGAGAAAGATTCACAGCAGGCGGAATTGACTCCCTGTAGAGCGGGAATTTTCCAACAGTCGTCACTGTCTGAATGGGATCACCATTTGCATTGAGCACCGAAATGTGTGCATATAGCCATCAACGAAAACGCAAGTTTGCCCTTGTGTATTCATAGGGAACTGTGCTAGGCTCTTTACTAAGTTCGTTTTTGAGGTGTGGTATTGGAACGCTCTGCCAACGTGAGGCATACGAATGATCATGTGCGCAACATGATCGATGAGCTGAACTACGACTGGGATGCGTTTGAGATCCATGATTTTGTCCGTGCGGTTGCGGACAAGGTTCAACGTGCGATTTGTGTTGTCCCCACCCTGTGCGCGGTTGAGATTGCCGCCGTCTGGGTTCGTACCGCCCGCTATGACTTCATCTTCGTGCGTCAGACTGCGTCACCCGTCCTCCAAACACACAGTATCCTGCATGAACTGGGTCATATCGCGCTTGGACATCATGGGTACACGATGAATGATGCACAGCCGAACGCCGTCGTTAAGGCGATTGCTGCCAGCAAATCGCGCATTGAAGACACGCCAGAAGAAGCGCAAGCAGAACGCTTCGCCATTGAAGTCAGTACCAAGGTGCAACAGGCGAGACGCGCACATCTGATGGCAACCACCGCTATCCCCGGCTTGCGCCCCTACATCGAGAGTGGCCTTTAGGGTATCTCAAGCCGCATGTTTTCGACCGGACAACTGATCGGTATCGTCATCTTGTAGACAATTTTCGTCTTTCAGTTTGCGTTGACGCTGCTGCGAAAACGCATGCAGTTACGCCGCACCTGGCGTTTGTGGTCGATTGTCTTTCTCGGGTGCCTGACGTTCACGTTGTGGGGTGAGCGAGTTGATGGGGCGCTCGAAGACGCTTTTGGCGGTCTCCCGGTAGGCGTTTATCTGAAGTTTTATACCGTCATTCTTGCAGCACACCAAAATGTGTTCATTCTAAGCGATCTGGAACTCAGTGCGTTGCATAGAAAGCAGGTGATATTGCTGGCACCCTTTGCGCTAACCATCGCTACGAGTCTGCTGGTAGGTGCATGGTGCCTGGACTGGCGTGTGTCACCATACCTGCGTCTGGCGGTTATTGCAGTTCGCGACTGCCTGCTGGCGATTTACATCGTCAATGTCTTTATTCCGGTGACGCTTGCCATTCGTAAACGCGAGGTCAATCCAAGCTTGCATTTCCGAGAAACGGCGACGGTGGGCTTTTTCGCTGCTTACCTGGGTGTCGCTTTCGGCAACATGACGGTATTCCTGCTGGCAAGCCTCCGTTCGCCCCTGACGGAACAGGCGCAAACCTTCTTTCACCCGCTGATCTACCTATGCGCACTCGGCTTCGGGCTGATGTACATCCCGAAACGCTGGATCACCACCGCTGCTCACGCTCGGCGGGTATGGGTGGCATATCGTGTCCGCCAGATTGCACGTCATATCGCTTCTTTGGTAGGACATCCTGCCCTGCAACACACCCACTGGCTGTACCTGTGGCGATATCCTGCTGTTGTGGATACTCATTTACACAGGGATGTCATGTTCATTATAGATTACGCCCCTCAAATCGCTCCTGGAGCTATACAGGGTCATCCAGAGGCGCAAGTCCTTGTCCTTCTGTCCACGACGCTCGACTATGAGCAGCTTATTGAGGCATTGGCAAAACTATGACGCGTGAACCAGTACCAGATACGCAAAAGCGCATTGCCAACTGGGTAGGGCGGGTCTTTCACCCGGCGGTCATCGCCGTGCCGACACTGGCACTCGTCCTCAGCGACCTGGGGTGGCAGGCAGCGCTCTACTGGTCAGCCGTGACCTTGCCGATTGTACTTCTACCAGGGCTGCTTCTGGTCGGGTATCTGCGCACACGGGGGAAATACACCTATCAGCGGCGGACACGCACGCCGCTGTACATCACTGCCTGGCTGAGCGTCATCGCTGCTGCTGCATTGACTGCCATGCTGGGTGCGCCGCGCGTCCTGCTCGCCTGTTTGTTGACCCTTGCCGTTTGGCTGCCCGTGCAGCTTGCCGTCAACACCTTTATCACCAAGATTTCGACCCATGCTGCTGTGGTGATGGGCTGCATCAGTGGCTTGCTCCTGCTTGGAAAGCTGCCAACCCTGCCGTGGCAGCTTCTGGGGCTGGGAATGCTGCTGCTGGTGGCGTGGGCGCGTGTGCATGACCGGAATCACACCGTCAGGCAGGTGGTGTTGGGGATACTGGTGGCGCTGGTGTCGGTGCTAGGGGTGTTTCCGCTGGTGCTGCGCAGTTGATTGCTGGATTGCGCGTTCCGCCCAGGAAAGAACGACTAACACACGCTTCATGACGTGTGGCGTGAGGTGGCTGACATGGGTGTTGATCGCCTGAACGGTGGGTGTACTGCGCGCCACCACCTGCTGTTTCAGGTAGGTCTCGCACGCCTGTCGTGTCGTGAGCGCAAAGTAGTCTAATGACACGCCAAAGCACTGGCAGAGCGCACGGGCGGTGTCCAGGCGCGGAGACGTTGTATGCCCATTGAGTAAGTTCAAGACTGCCTGTGGCGACATATTGAGCAGACGCGCCAACTGCGCAGGACTGGATAGCTGATGGTGCATGTCAGGCAGGTAATCTAAGAGCAACTGCAACTGCTCTGCAAAACTGATGGGGACGTTGTCAGCATCTGTCATCGCTTCTTTACCCTGAAGGTGGAGAAGGATCATCGCTGCCGTTGCTTTGTTCGGCAGTCTGCGCCCACTTGATGATTTGCAGAATGTCCTCCTGTGCTTCCGGGGAGAGGTGCGTGGCACGAAAAGCAATTTCATTGAGCATCGGCAGGCTATCTGCGCTGTCCGCTGTGAGCACAGCATAGCACTCCTCAAGGGTAGTCGTCTCAAAGTAGCGGAGCGGCACAGCAAAGAAGCGACAAAGCTCACGCACGCTGCTCAACTGCGGGTTCTTGATCTTGCCAGTACGCATATGGCTCAAGGTCGCCATTGCAATTCCTGTCCCAGCACTCACCTCTTGCAGCGTAAAGCTGCGCCTGTCAGGATGCCTTTTGGTCTCAAACAGGACACGCAGTTGTTCCGCAAACGCGAGATAGGGTAGGACTGTAGTACTCATGTCACTTTACCAAAAGCATTGACACCATAATCCACTATAATGTAATCTCCATTCAGTAACGTCTGCGGCGCATTATACCTTAACTTACGCTCCAGCCCAGAATAGCACCACTCCTTGTCAGGCGATGCTATGGGACAAACCGATTATGAAAGCGATCCGCATCCTTATTGTTGAAAGTGACGAACTTGGGCGACATGGCCTTCAATCGCTCCTCCAGCAGTGCACCTTCCCCGTCGAAATTGTTGCCGCACTGCCAACTATCGAAAAGAGTGAGGCGGTATTACGGAATGCTACGGTGGATGTTGCTCTGATCTCAGATGAACTGCCGCGCGTCACCGATATGGCGCATCTGGTCAAACAGATGCGGATGGTGTCGGCACAGGTCAAAGTTGTTGTCTTGAGTGAACGCTTGAATGTGAGTTATATCCAACACCTTATTCACAATGGCGTGCGGGGTTTTGTGCTGCGTGAGGAGAAGCTGCTGGATAAATTGCAAAGCGCTATCACGACGGTCATGAATGATGAGGTGTATCTCTCGCCACGCGCCTCTACGCTTCCCTACACCAGTTCTGCCGAGTCCGGCAGTGTTCGGCTCAACAATCAGGATGTTCAGGTACTCCGCCTGATGGCACAGGATGTACCAGTTGCCGAAATCGCGGCGCATCTGAACGTCACCACGCGGGCGATCTATCGCTCCCGCGAGCGGCTGCGCCATGCGCTTGGCGTACGCACCAATGAGCAAATTGTCGGTGCCGCGACCGCCGCAGGGCTGCTCTTTGAGGGGAAGAGTCCGGTGTAAACATGAAATTTTCCCGTGAGGCGGAAGATTCCTCGTCGGGATCGAGAAGGGGTCTCTGGCAGCACACCAACACCCCGCATATCGTTGATGATATCTGTGATGTTTGAGTATACAGAGGTCATCCATGACTCCCTCAATTGTCATCGCCGACGAATGCGATCTGACGCTGCGCGGCATTCGCGCCATCCTTGAAGCGGAGTCGGCGTATCAGCTTGTCGGCGCAGTCAGCGCATGGCCGTCGCTCATCGCGCTGCTCGAGCAAGTGCAGCCGGCGCTGGTGCTGTACGCCGATTCCTTCGTCGGCATTGATGCCTTGACGCTGAGTGACCGCATCGCACTCGCAGCACCGCACACGAAACGCATCGTGCTGGGCGCAGTGGCGGATGGCGCGCTCATCAGCGCTCTGCTGGATGCAGGCGTGAGAGGCTATCTGTACCGCGCCGACGCATTGGGCGACCTGCTGCTCACAGCCCTTGAGATGGTCACGCGTGAACGCTTCTACCTATCGCCAACGGCGAACACCGAGTACCTGCTGTCGCTGCACACGCAGGCGCACCAGTGGCAGCTGGATGAGGAGGCGCGAGCGGTGCTGCGCCTGCTGACACAGGGCTATGCGCCCGGACAAATCGCGATACAACTGGGACTGCGTCCGCGCCGCGTGTACTGGGTACGCCTGAAACTGCGCCGACG
>JANRJX010000040.1:0-6416 GCA_033763755.1 Chloroflexota bacterium | reverse complement strand
CAATCAGGTGTTCGTTGGTGGCAGCGCCAAAACGTCGGCGCAGTTTCAGGCGTACCCAGTACACGCGGCGCGGACGCAGTCCCAGTTGTATCGCGATTTGTCCGGGCGCATAGCCCTGTGTCAGCAGGCGCAGCACCGCTCTCGCTTCCTCGTCCAGCTGCCACTGGTGCGCCTGCGTCTGCAGTGACAGCAGGTACTCAGTGTTCGCTGTTGGCGATAGGTACAGGCGATCACGCGTGACCATCTCAAGGGCTGTGATGAGCAGGTCTCCTAAGGAGTCAGCGCGATACAGATAGCCTCTCACGCCTGCATCCAGCAGAGCGCTGATGAGCGCGCCATCCGCCGCTGCGCCCAGCACAATGCGTTTCGTGTGCGGTGCTGCGAGTGCGATACGCTCGCTTAGCGTCAAGGCATCAATGCCGACGAAGGAGTCGGCGTACAGCACCAGCGCCGGCTGCACCTGCTCGAGCAGCGCGATGAGCGGCTGCCATGCGCTGGCTGCGCCGACAAGCTGATACCCAGACTGCGCTTCAAGGATGGCGCCTATGCCGCGCAGCGTCAGATCGCACTCGTCGGCGATGACAATGCGAACGGTCATAGCCCATCCTCCTCGCAGTCACCGTTTTGCGTTCACCTTAGCATAAAATGGCGCACGCTCGATGTCACTTTCGACGAATGCAAAGCGCAGTTTTGAATGTCTCCGTCAAAGTTACAAAGCCTCTACTTTCAGCGTTCCTCGTCCGAAAGCCAGCCCTGTTTGATCGCAGCCGCCACGATCAATTCAGTGGTTGGCACACCCAGCGCCTTGCGCAGCTTCCTCTGCCGTTCATACACCACACGATCAGTCACGCCTAACATAGCCGCAATCGTCTTGACCTGGTTGCCCGCGTACATCAAATGAAGCACATCCAGCTCGCCTGATTGAACTTTTGGGTGCATTTCGGTCAATGCGTGTGTATACGGCAGTGCAGCGACTTTCGGTGATAAGTAGAGTGTCCCCTGGCGAATGCAGTCGAAGGCGTGGCACAGCACATCGCCCAAACGCTCGTCTTTGTAAATATAGCCTCCGATGCGGCGCTGAATCACATTCTGGATGTAGCTGACGTTGAGTTTGTAGCTCATGATGATGATGCGCATCTTTGGGCATATTTCCAGCAAGCCCTCAATTACGCCGGTGACAGAGGAAGTTTGCGGGATGCAATCATCAAGAAGCAGTACATCAACTGGATTCTGGTGCAAGTGGGTTTTCAGCAAGTGAATCGAGTCGAAGGAACCTACTACTTTGGTGTCCGGCACATGGTGTTGGACAAGGGCTGCCAAGCCATGCCTGCTTAAATCATTGATGTCCATAATTGCAACAAGGATGGGTTTCATTTGTCCCTCAGCCCCTCTGTTGCGCCATACGATAAGCATATAGTGCGATACCCAGCGTTGGCATTTGTCGATATAATGACCAGAACTGGTACAAGCGTTCGTATCATTACGACGATTTTATATTGAAGTTGTGAAAATCACACAGTATTATGGTCAGGTAAACACAGGCAGGATAGATGACCGAGTCCGATTTCCTAACGTTTGCAGAGCAGATAAATGTGCTGTTCAGTGCCCGAATGCACACCACTGGTCGTGCCTACACGCTCCACGATGTCAGTGAAGGCACCGGTATCGCGGTGGCAACACTCAGCCAGATGCGCACCGGGCGTATCAAGAATCCGCAGCTCAGTACACTGCGAGCGCTTTGCAGCTTCTTCCAAATCCCGCTGCGCTACTTCGAAACTCGCACCGTTGAAGAGTGTTTTGCACTGCTTCAGCAGCCCGCCACGGACGACACAAAGCTTGGCGAACTCAACGAAATTGCCTTTCGTGTGACCCACCTTTCACCAGAGGCACAGCAGGACATTCTGACGATCATCAGGTGGGTGCAGACTGCCGAGCAGCGCTACAAGCAGGGCGGGGATACGCTCCCACCTTTTCCACGTCTCTCTCGTTCGAATGACGATGTAAACGAAGAACAGGGAGACGACACGCCATGATCACGCTTCAACGCCAGCTTCAACTACTGTGGGAAAACGTGCTGGATGACAATAGCGACCCGATGACGATCACTCAAGTCGCGCAAAAGACCGGGCTGTCACAGCAGTCGTTGAGCAATCTGCTCAATGGGCATGTGACTGACCCACGCCTGAATACGCTGACAAAGCTGTGCATGGCGTTTGACATTTCGCTCGATTATTTTGGTTATGATACTGAAGCCGCCTGCCTTCATTACCTGGTCGAGTACGGCAAGGTCGGTATTTTGTCGCCCCAGTTACACAGTATTCATACAGAGGGTGATACGCTGACAGCAGACGAGAAACGCAACGTCCTGGCGATCCTTCAGTGGCGTCTCTGGGGGACGAAATCCTGATCATCTCAGCATCAGTGGAAATACGATCAGCACGGATATAGCACCTGTGAGCGACCCCACAATGACCTGTGTCAGTGTGTGATTGCGAGTCGCCACCCGCGCCCACAAGGTCAAGCCAACCGCCAGCAGCGCTGCCAACAGCAGCCAAGGATGTGTAAGCTTGCCCAACAACCCTAAACCCATTACGCAGGCAACAACCACCGCTGCGTGCGTCGAGACCTTTGTCACATAGGTATTGATCGCCAACTGCAAAGGCAGCCAGAGCATCAGCGCGACAACGCAGGTAATGAGAATATGGGGCGCATTCAAGGCGATAAGTACCCCCAGGCAGATCAGCAGACTTCCCCAGAATACCAGGTACATGGGAGCGCGCGATGCTCGCTGATAAAGGTGTCGCTGCCGGTGTTTAAGCAGTAAGCCTGTAACGAGCAACGGCGGCAGTAGAATTGCAACCATCACCGTCACCCAGCCCACAAGAGAGACCCAGGGTTCGCCCCACAGGAGCGCGATCAAGGTGGGAACGCAGATCACATACGGGTGAAAAACCTTGCCCAACCAGTAGGCAAAGCGATTACGGCGGTCAGGTACTGGATCGTGCATAGCGCAGCCTTGTCAAACTTCGGACGAGTGTTGGGTAGTCCATTTCTTTGCGAAGCACCCGCGATAACCGATAGGCAAGATGGTGTTTATCATCACTCGGCTGTATCAATGACGCATGGTCGAGGATGAAAATGACACACTGGTAGATAGCAAATTCGAGTTCGCCCAGCGTCCAGCGTGCAGGCATGATATTGAGGTTCATGTGGAGCTCTGCTAATCGCTCTACGTCTCGCTGCAAACATCGCAGCCGCAGGTAAGCATACAATCGCGCGGGATAAAGGAAGAATGCGACCCAACGATGCGGTACCAAAGCCCAGAGGAAGAAGAAGTAGACAAGATACGTCAAAGGCAGAAATATGGGCAACCAGCGGTTGATATCATCCAGTCTGAACACCACGATGATGAGAGAAATCACACTCGTCACTGCGACCAGCACGTAGGTTGAGCAAAGCAAGGTATTGAGGATGTGCTTAATGCGCATGGTGGGGACTTGCTCGATTTTGAAGAGTGAAACATTATGCGGGATGATGACCCACACCATGTTGATAGTGACAATGCTGTCGCGCGCGGCATGAACGTAGTAGCGTGTATCAGGGTGAAAGCGTATGTCTGATAGGACAAGCAGTCCAAAACTGACGAGACCGACTCCGATGGCGAGCCAGTTTACCAACCGCAGCGCCCGCAGAGTGGAAGCGGTAATTGGCTTGATCGTATGCATCAGGGTGCAGTACAGATATGCGATCAGCGTCAGGGCGAAATACTTGATGTAAACGCTCACCGGAAGACCACCGAAGAACTGGTCTGTTGTCAGCTCGATCTCTTGTCCCGTGAAGGTGAAGGCAACGCAACCGAGAAAGAAGAGATACCACACCTGGGGGCGAAAGCGGTTGTTTGCATCTCGCTGCATCAGCGCCCGGACCAGCATGCATCCATACACTGTCCACAGCAGAGCAATGAGCAATAGTTTCAGCAAACTCACTTGCCTGTGTACCCCATTGCATCTGTAATCGGTTTGAGACCCGGAATTGAAGAGCTTTCGCGCGTCAGTTCAGCCAGTCGATTCACCCGCACCAGCTTTCTCTGAATCAGGTAGACAAAGCGCTCCGACTCGCGTTCTTCGTCATCAGCGTGGGCATCGTTTGTCGGCGCAGCGCGAAGCCGTCCCAACGTATTCTCCCCGCCCAACTCCTGAATCAGCGACGGTGGCAGCACCTCCCGAATCGGTTGAAGCCCATGCCCCAACATCAAATGGGCAAGCTCGTGCAAGACGACATGTGTTCGGTGAACAGGTTGAAGCAGGGCATTGCAGAAGATGTAGTCATGAGTCTGTGCTGGAATCCAAATGCCATGCAGAGTCGACGTCATGGCTAAGGAGATAATGGCGATTGGCTTGCGGCGGTGATCGGCGATGTGATTGGCAAAGTGGGTCAACTCGAACTCGTTGAAATCATACTGAAGGGCATCAAGCACATCTCGAACAACATCGCTTGATGCCTTCCCCTTGGAGAACTGCAAGACTGTTCTTCCTCTTACTATCTTTACGAATTTCACAATACCCCTGCTATTGTAACATCTCTACAATGAGAAATACACACTTGTTCTACTGCATTTCTCCAGATTGCTGTCGTCAGATTCGACGTGTTGGCAAAGCAAAGTTGGGAATAATCGTCAAAGATGACCCTTATTGTCGAAAATGCGTAAACGCTTCGTCAATTCTGCGATCTTGCAAACCCTTATCTTCGCTAAGGTAGTGATCACTGCCACAAGTTCGGTTGCCCTATACAGGGATTTGTCGGGTTTAGAAGGCTCACTTCCATGACAATTCATGAAACAGCACAAGGTGATGAACAAGAGGCGCACAAGATTATCAAGCGTATTCTTGTGGTAGCAGAGATTCTTGCTCGCGTTTATGACTTTGACATGTCCCCCTCGATTGCAACCGAAGATTTCGAGCAAAAGACACGATTTCCGCGTTTTGTAGTATCGTCCCCCGAAACGAAACGCGATCAAGAGGGAGCGAGAGCGAAACCATGTCACCCTACAAAAAGCTGACGCCCAACCCGCAACCCACCCCAGGTTGGGCAGTCTATCTGCGAACCAGCAGTGACGAGAACCAGAAGCCGGAACTCTCACGCGAACGACAGCGCTTTGTCATCGAGCAAAGCGTACTGGCAGCATCAGACATGCCGATATATGGTGAATACATCGATGTGCTGACGGGCAAAGATCCACGCCGCAAGGCATATCAGCAGATGCTGGCGGACGCCCGCGACGGCAAGTTTTCGCACGTCGTGGTCGAGCGTGCCGATCGGTTCGGACGCGACGATACTGAGGCGCTGCGCGCCATCGATGAACTGCACCGGTTCGGCGTGGCAGTGCGCTTTGCCAATACGCCCGATCTCGATCCGATGGATCCGGATGATCGCGTCCTTGTGACCCTCACGTTCGCGCTTGCCCGACGCGAGTCTGCTCTCATGGGCATACGTGTGAAAGGCGGGCTGAAGGCGAAACGCGAGAGCGGCGGTTATGCTGGACGTGCCCCCGACGGCTACATCAATGTGCGCGGGCAAACGGAATTGGACAAACGCAGTCATATGGGACGCATCAGCCATTGGATCGAACCCGATCCAGAGCGAGCGCATATATGGCGTGAAGCGTGGCGACTGCTGCTTGTAGGGTCACTATCGCTAGGCGACATCGCAGAAGCGCTGCACACAAAGGGATACTGCGACCGGGGCGGCAAACCATTCGTCATTGTCGGTAAAACAGGCACACGGCGACCGCGCATCGACAAGCTGCTGCGTGCGTTTCACGACTGGACGTATGCCGGATGGGTCGTGAGCGAGATCGACGGCATTGTGCCAAAGACGATTCAGGGAGATTGGGAGCCGCTCGTCTCGACAGAGGATTTTGAAGCGGGTCTGGTAATCCTGGCACGGCTCGAAGGCGGCAGCGAGTATACGTCATGAGCAGTTATCGTAAGAAAAAGGGCGCGCCCCTCCCTCCGACGCCAGGTTGGGCGGTGTATCTTCGCACGAGCAGCGAAGATAATCAGAAGCCGGAGCTGTCTCGTGCAAGGCAGCGGTCGATCATTGATGGGAACGTGCTGGCACACTCCGAGATGCCTGTCATCGAGGAATACATCGATGTGCTGACGGGAAAAACGCCCAACCGTGTTGGCTACCAGCGACTCTTGGCAGACGCACGCGCAGGCAAGTTTTCGCACGTCATTGTCGAGCGCGCCGACCGATTCGGACGCAACGATACAGAGGCATTGCGTGCCATCGACGAACTGTACGAGTTTGGTGTCGGCGTGCGTTTCGCCAACTCGCCCGATCTTGATCCGATGGATCCGGATGATCGTGTGCTGGTCGCGCTGTCGTTTACCCTTGCCAGGCGCGAGTCGGCG
>JANRJX010000039.1:0-3272 GCA_033763755.1 Chloroflexota bacterium | reverse complement strand
CCTTCCATGAAGCGCAGTTCGGCGCGACCGATACGCCCATCGACCGGTGCGTCAGCGAAGACGGGCAGCGCGAGGGCTGCAAACGCGAAGACCACGATACTCATGATGATACGAAACGCTTTCATGCTGTACTCCTCATTTGAACTTACTCGACCAATTTAGTGATTCATCCCCGGCATACTCTGCGGCATCGAGGTTGCGACGACGCCGCTTGTGCCTGGCATTGACGATGCACCCGAATTGGTGGTACTCGCCTGTGTCGCGCTGTAAATGAACCACAAAGCAAGCAGTGTGATCACCACAACGATCAGCCAGGTGACATGCGGGTTTTGCTGATTTTTTGCAGGGACGGTTGGTTGCGACATCACGTCTATGCCTATTCCTGAGTATGACGGGCTGGAACTACACGGTGAACTTCTTCAAGCGTAACGTTCCTGAACGAACTGAACAGGCGCTGAATTGCCTGTCTTTTTGTGCCTCCCACCCCGCCAAATGGCGTATGCCACATCGCTCAGCGTCGCTGCATAATTCGTAGATGGATGCTGGAGGACATGATGCGAGTGGTAATCGCAATGGCAATTTTCATCGGGTTGATTGTAATTGGCACAGCGTGCAGTGCTGCGCCTGCTGTGCTGCCAACACCTTTGGCTGAAGCGGTCTATCAGACCATGACGATCGACGAGTTTGCAGCGGCGCTTGATCAACCCGGCTCTTACACCGTCATCAATGTTCACATCCCCTATGAAGGCGAAGTGCCGAATACGGACGACCAAATTCCCTACGACGACATCAACGCGCTGACGGCGGCACTACCCGACCGAAATGCGGCGATTATCCTGTACTGCCGCAGCGGTCGGATGAGCGAAGAGGCAAGCCGAGTACTTGTTGGATTGGGATATACCAACCTCGTTGATGTCCCCGGCGGGATGAATGCGTGGATGGCGAGCGGGCGCGAGCTGTTGATGTCCGAGATTGGCTCATGAGGCTGAGAGCCTCCATTCTGGCGGGAGTGTTGGGCGTGTTGCTGGTGGGTTGCGGAAGTCAAAGCGCCACTATCACCGTTAGCGGCGTGGTGTTTGACGAGGCGCAAATCGCACGGGGACAGCAGCTTTACGCGCAGAATTGCGCTTCCTGTCACGGCGCAAGTGGGGAGGGTCAGTTCCCGGATTTTCCGCTGCTACCGGATGAGACGGGGCGTTTTGGCGCGCCCCCGCACAACGGAAACGGGCATACCTCGCATCACCCGGACGACTGGTTGATCGCGTATGTACGTAACGGCGGCGTCAGCCTGCGAAACCCGGAACTGTACTATCCGATGCCCGCTTTTGACGATCAATTGTCCGATGAACAGATTGCCCAGATTATCGCCTACATCAAGATGATCTGGCATGAGCGCCCGTGAGAAGAAAGGAAGTACACCGCTATGGTGAAACTGGGTTTGATGGTGCTGCTTGGGCTGTTGTTTGTCGGCTGTTCCAGCCAGCCCGCCGCGATCGTCGTCAGTGGCACGACATTTAACGCCGAGCAGATCGCGCAGGGGCAGCAGCTCTATGTACAAAATTGCGCTTCCTGTCACGGGGCGAATGGCGAAGGGCAGTTTCCAAACGCCCCAACCGAACGCGATGCGACCGGACGCTTTGGCGCGCCGCCGCACAACGGGAACGGTCACACCTGGCATCACGGTGACGGGATGCTGGTCGATTATGTGCGGAATGGCGGCGTGAGCCTGACCGACCCAACCAACTGGTATCCGATGCCCGCCTTCGCTGAGCAGCTTACAGACGAACAGATCATCATTACACTGGCTTACATCAAAACGTTCTGGAACGACGAACAGCGCACGCGGCAGATGCAGGTGACATCTGCTGAAGAGGAGCCAGAGTCTAATCCGTTGCAAATCAACCCCGGTGGGTGAAGGGATTTCACGCCATTCAGCGCATCTGACAGACCTGCACAATTCATACACTGAAAAGTGTAGCCGAAAAGCAGGAACGTAAGGAGCAGGACGATGAACGATTCACAACAGAAGTACGATGCACCGCATGATCCATCGCACGCGAGGGATGACCACGATCCGCACGTCGAACATGCACATCATGGCGCATACGCGCTATCGGCTCATCCAGCAGAAAATGCTGCCCAGGACAATAGTTATCACGGCAGTGAACTGCTGAAACCGGAGCAGGATCAGACAGCTCAACATATGCACGAGATGCACGCTGGACACGACGGCGCGCATGGCAAGTCCGGCGAACACGATGCCCATGCCGGACACGGTGTGATGCATGAAGGTCACGCGACGATGATGCGTAACCGCTTCTTCGTCGTGCTGCCACTCACGATCATCGTCGTCCTGTATTCGCCGATGGTGCAGACGTGGCTCGGGTTCACCATGCCAGAATTTCCAGGCAGTAGCCTGCTCGCTCCGATACTGGGGACATTCATCTTCTTCTACGGTGGGCTGCCATTTCTGAGCATGGCGCGGCAGGAGCTTGTGCAGCGTCAGCCGGGGATGATGACGCTGATTTCGGTTGCCATCACAGCGGCGTACCTGTACAGCGTTGGTATTTTTCTCTTCCCGCCCGAACAGACGATGAGCATGGCAGGTGTTTCTGCTATGCCGATGATGGACTTTTTCTGGGAGCTGGCAACGCTGATTGCGGTTATGCTGCTTGGTCACTGGATTGAACTTCGCAGCGTTGGTCAGGCACAGGGCGCACTGCGCGAGCTGGCGAAACTGCTGCCCGACACCGCCGAACGGCTGCTGCCATCCGGCGTGACCGAAACCGTGAACGTCTCGCAACTTCAGATTGGTGACCGTCTGCTCATCCGTCCCGGCGCGAGCATCCCTGCTGACGGGATGGTTGCCGAAGGCGAAAGCAGCGTCAATGAAGCGATGATCACCGGTGAGAGCCGCCCGTTGGATAAGAAGCCCGGCGATGGCGTGATCGGTGGCACGGTCAACGGTTCCGGGTCTCTGCGCATCACGGTGCAGCAGGTTGGCGAAGGCACGGCGCTGGCGGGCATCATGCGGCTGGTCGAAGATGCACAGAAAAGCCAGTCGCGGGCGCAAACGCTGGCGCAGCGTGCCGCTTTCTACCTGACCATCATCGCGCTGACGGCGGGCGGACTGACGTTCGTTGGCTGGCTCGTGTTCACGGGCAGTTTGTCCGATGCGGTCAAGAACATGGTGACGGTGCTGGTGATCGCCTGCCCGCACGCGCTTGGTCTCGCCGTGCCGTTGGTGGTGGCGATCTCGACCACGCTATCGG
>JANRJX010000038.1:0-13499 GCA_033763755.1 Chloroflexota bacterium | reverse complement strand
CCGAAGATTAGCGGCTGACCTGCAACGTGCCGATGAACAGGCGGTTGGCGCGCAGTTGATCGCCGTCGAAGACTCCCAACCGTGTCCCCAGACTCGCCTCGTATGCGCCTGTCGAAATGATGTACACGCCTTCCGGCATCGTGAACGGCAGCTGCACCAGTGTCGCCTGCACAATGATATCGCGCGGCTGCAACCCGTCCGGGCGCACACTCAGCAAATCTTCCTGCACAGCGATCACCTGCGGGTCAGACAGCAGGTGTGTGAACAGGCGTAAATCGCGGGGAACGATGCCGTCCACACGCCAGTAGGTGTAAAACGGCGCGACATCGCCAGGCGCAAAGCTGGCGGTAGCGACCGCATCGTAGCCGAGAAAGGCGATATTGCCGCCCAGACGCACAGGTGTCACGGCAATACTGTTCTCGCCGCCTGCTTCCGGCGGAAAGCTGGCAGTTGCTGTCGTCGTGAAGCGCCCGATCACATCTGCAAGCGATGCGCTCACATCCAGTATAACCACCGACTGCGGCGGGATGCCTAGCTGCGTCAGCACACTGCCTGTATCGATCCAGGTACGCAGATACGGGTTCATACGCTCTAACCCGTCAGCTTCCAGAAAGATGATCTGCTGGCGTTCACCACCGTTCGCCAACACCAGACCGCTGCCACACTCGGCGAAGCGCAGCCCCATTGTCGAACGGTGCATCATCAACGCCACCTGCTGCGCGCTGATCAGCTGCAGCGCGTCGTCGGGGGGATACAACTCCGGTGTGCAGATGATCGTCGGAAGACTGTCCGCTGTGCGATCGATATGGCGCGCGATCTGCCCCAATCGCTCCTGATAGATCATCTGCACCACACCCAGCGTCCGCCATTCGCCGAACAGGTCACGCCACACCCATTGCAGGTTGAACGCCACCAGCGCTATGACGAGCGCCGCCAGTACCAGCCGTCCGCGCGGTGTGGCGGTACTGGCTATCGCGCTCAGGCTCGCGCCGAACAGCAGTGCCAGTACGGGAAGCAGCGGCGCGAAACGGAGAAAATCCGGCGCTTGCGGGCTGAGGAGTGCGAACGGCAGCAGGACAAGAAGCGCGATCAGCACCAGCGCATAACGCGGTTGCCGCCAGCCGCGCACAACCACAAGCAGCCCCAGCACGACCAGCAGCCCACTGACAAGATCGAGCAGCGGGCGAGCAGGCAGGTTGTAGGCGGCGTTGGTATCACCACGAAAAAAGATGCCGAAAATACCGTTGAGCAGCGTACTGATGATCGAGTTGCCGACACCCGCCAGCACCCGCCCTGCGCCCGCCAGTTCCGGCTGGCGGATGCTGGCGATCAGATACGGCATGACGATGATGATCATGACGAGGATGCCGAAGGCGGTGAAGCCGAGCGCCGCACGCGAAATCGGCTGGCGCGTCAGGATGATATAGGCAATGAAGAACATCGCCGTCAGCACAATCGGAAAGTGCAGCGGGTGGATGTAGAAGCCGAAGCCAAGCACCACGCCAAGCGCCGCGAACGCAATCGAGTTCGTCGGGCGTGTGACGTGTGGGCGATGCACCGACAGCGATTGTGCCAGCGTCAGCAGCGTGAGCGCAGCGAGCAGCGGCAGCAGCATCTCCGGCAGCGTCAGCCGACTCAACAGGATCGGCAGGAAGCCGAACGCCATCAACGCCAGCGCAGACAAGCCGCCAAGCGTGCCGAACAGTCGCTTGCCCAGCACATAAACAACCGCCAGCGTCAACATGCCGACGAACAGCGACAGCAGCCGATAGCCGAACGTGCCGCTGCCCGTCATCCATGTCAGACTGGTCACGAGCAGGTGATACAGCGGCTCGCGTCCTTCGCCGCGCAGGTTGTAGAAGGTTTCGACATTGCCGCCCCGCACCGTCTCGATGATGCGCGCGTTGTCAATCTCCGCAGGCGATAACCCCGGTGGCAGCGCAGCATATTCGTGAATGCGTAGAAACGCCGCAATCAGCAGCAGGATCACAGCCAGCAGGTAACTTACTCGGTCGGACAAACTACACTCAGCTTTCGGGTATCCGTTATATCGCCGTCGCCGCCGCCGTACACGCCAGCACAACCACCGCCAGCACAATATTCACCCACGTCAATCGTGTCTCGCGCTGACGCAGCCGCGCATCCGTCGCCGCGTCGCCCTTGCCGCGCTCAGTCAGCAGGCTGGCGCGTTCCAGCGCCGGAAAGATGCCGTATTGTAACACCCCGCCGACAACGATCATGCCCAAAGCGGCGATGTGCTTGATGAAAATGGCGATGCTCCAGGGCGTGTCGATGACCATAAAGTCAGTGTAGTTGGGGTCTGCAACCGTCTGGAACATTCCGGTCGCGAACAGAATGACCAGACACAGATTGCTGATGGGGGTAAAGCGCAGACGCAGCCGGGACAGCATCTGCGTCTGCGCCGCGCTGCCCGCCAGTACGCGCCGCACTTCCGGCACAACCAGCGTCGCCAGCACCATCAACCCGCCGATCCAGACGACGGTCGCCATCAGATGCACAAAGTAGCTAAGAGCAAGGAGTGACGGGGACAAGACCAAGCGCCTCCGGGCTATCGCCTGCGCGTGCCGGGATCAGCCGGGTGCCGCAGTATTTCGCCATATTCGCCA
This sequence comes from Chloroflexota bacterium, assembly GCA_033763755.1. Taxonomy (GTDB): domain Bacteria; phylum Chloroflexota; class Anaerolineae; order Aggregatilineales; family Phototrophicaceae; genus Flexifilum. The sequence goes on along the minus strand of JANRJX010000038.1, from coordinate 10,872 downwards.
GTTCGATATATGCGGGGCGAGTGTAGCCATCCGGTCGCGTGACTGCAAACCACCATTCTTCGTCTGCTTCCGTCCAGTCCGGTTTGGCAATGTAGATCGTAGACATCAGCCCGACCCAGGGACGCCAGTGATCTGCCGCATACTGATAAGCGGCGACGAGATAACGCGCCTGCTCCTCTTCAGTGACGGCGAACCAACTGTAATGCGGATCGACCTGGTTAAGGGTGTAGCCGACTTCCAGCAGCGCTACCTGGCGCGCGGCGTCGCCATTGGCGATCATAATCAGGCGCAGGTCTTCGACGCGGCGGAAGGTGAAGAAGCGCTGGCTGCCATTGGCGACCGCCTCGTCGGGCCCGATGTGCGGCGGTGCGTAGCCGGGCGCGTGCATCCCGACGACATCGATATACTGCTCGAAGCCCGCGTCGTAGAGTTCCTGCAAAAAGATGTCGTCAGGATGGGCGCTGTCGTCATAATTGCCCGTCGGCGAAAGCCCCGCTGAGATCAGGATCGCGTCGGGGTCGGCAGCACGGATGGCACGGCTGCACGCTGCCAGCAAGCCGACAAAGCCCGCAGCATTCGGCGGTCGATTGCCCCATTCGCGGCTCAGGTTCGGTTCGTTCCAGATTTGATAGGCGGCGATGCGCCCGCGATAGCGTTCGGCAATCGTGCCGCAATAACGCCCGAAATCTGCAAAATCGTCCGGCGGCGCATCGACATAATCCACACCGCGCACGCCGGGCAAATCAGGATGCGTCCACTGTGGCGCGTCGGTCAGGCGCACCACCAGCTGCAGCCCGCGCCGTTCTATCTCGCTCAGGATGCGGTCGCTCTGCGTGAAGTCGAAGACGCCGCGCTCCGGCTCGACATCTTCCCAGGCAAACGTCTGCTTGACGTGGCTGAAGACCATCTGTCGCACCCAGTCAAGATCGCGCCCGGCAAAGCCATGATCCCACCACACGAATGCCTGAATGCCATACGTCAGCGATGTAAACGGCGGGTCTGTCACCCTAAAGCCAAGGAAGCGCTCGGTCGTCGAACGCGGCACAGTCATCAGCAAGGCAGCAGCGAGGGCAAGAATAGTAATGCGAATCAAAACCACGAATACGACCAATCCATACAGACTCAAATAGCAACGGACATGGCATGCCATGTCCCTACAAGACAATTATTGTAGGGACGAGGCATCCCTCGTCCGACATGATTTTGCGACCGACCCACCCGCGCCCTAACCGCCGCCGAACTGCGCTTCGTATTCGCGCTGCCAGTCGCGGATGGCGTCGAACGCCGGGCGGAACTGGAAGCCCGGCCCGATCAGCGAGTAGAAAACGTTGTCATTGGCAGGATTCCAGCCCGCCTGCGGACCGTAGTTCAGATTCCAGATGATCGCCAGGCGGACATCGCCGGACGCTGCCATGTTTTCGATTGCCAGCACGGTGAAATCGCGCTGCTCTTCAAGCGTGTTATCGAGCGCGAATTCAAAGCCGCCGCGCACTGTCCCATCGAAGCCTTCGACCTGTTCAAAGCCTTCGGTCGATGCCCAGCCAAACTCGGTGATACACAACGGCTGGTCGCCGCCCGCCAGTTCGACCTTCTGATGATAGGTTTCAAGCGTGCTGCGGAAGCTCCAGCTATGATGTGGATTATCGAACGGACCGCGGAAGCGCGCCGTCGGGTCGTTCGGCGTCTGGTTCCACAGGTACTCCGGACTGACGTTGATACCGTTGTGATGCACGCCGATGCAATCGCTGTAGTTGAGCAACCCTGCCGCGATCATCTGATCCAGATAGACGAAATCATCCCAGGCGCGCACGCCATCGCTCAATCCGGTGGGCGAAAGCGCGCCGCTGACGACGATGATGCCCGGATCGATATTCTTGATCGTCTCGTAGGATACGCGCAGCATATCGACATAATTCGCCGCACTCAAGCCGCCTGTGGATGTCCATTCACGGTCGAGGTTATGCTCGTTCCAGACCTCGACACCATGAATCATGCCCGGATACTTATTGAGCAATTCGCTCAGAAAGTTGGTGTAATCAGCAAAGTCGGCAGGCGGACCGTGCTGCTCCAGATCAACCCCCGGCTCGCGCGACCAATCCGGCGCGGTGACGACCGAAACCATCACTTTCACACCCATTTCAGCGGCGCGTGGCAGGAACAAATCCGTCTGCCACCAGTCAAACTGCCCCGGCTCTGGCTCGAACAGTTCCCAACGCACCTGCATCTTGACCCAGTTCAGGCTCATCTGGTCATGTGCCACACTCAGCCACTGGTTCATCAGTTCAGGGTTGGCGTCCGGCGGCGTTTGCACCTGGATGCCAAGTTCAAAGCGCGTCACGTCAATGGGCAGCGGCGTTGGCGCGATGGTCGGCGCTTCAGTGGCGGCTGCTGCTTGCGCCACGACCTGCGGTTCGCTGGTCACCGCAGCGGTCGTCGGCTGCGCCTCGCGCGTCAGCGAGCGCGTTGGGAACGGTGTGTTCGTCGCGATGCTAACCACCGCCGCGTCGCCATCCGGCAGCGTCACATTGCGCATCGCCTGCGGCTGCCCGCTGCTCAGGTTGAACGCGCCATAAGCGACATAGATCGCGATGAAGGTTGCCAGCCCGGTGACGAGTGTGATGCCCGTCCACACGGCAATAAACGCGCGCACCTGGCGGCGGTGTTTATTCTGCTGTGGGGTCAATTGTGCTGTTGCCATCCGTTAAGTCCTCGTCATATCATCATTGGGAGAGTAGGGGTGCAATATATTGCGCCCCTACAAATGCCGATTGTCGTCACCGTGCGCCGGCGAGCGCGGTACACGCCGGGCACACCCCGCCAGGACGCAGAATCGCGTAGCCCGCCATCGGGTCGCCGCCGCCGAAGTTAGTGAAGTCAATATTCCAGATGATCATCAGCCGCACGCGCCCGCTTTGCGAAAGCAGCGCGGCGGAGTCCGCCAGCCATGCCGCCTGCTGCGCAACGGTCACGTTCTGCGCCCAGGCGAAGAATTCCGGCAGCGCGCCGTAGCCTTCCGGCGACAGGAAACCAAGTTCGGTGAAGCACAACGGCTTCTGCCCGCCGATGATGCCCCAGTACACATCCAGCATCCCCAGCAGGTAGCGCGTGTAGTAGTTATCGCGCGGGTCACCGCTGCGCTGTGTCGGGCTGACAATGCCTTCGTTGTAATGGACGCCAACGCAATCCGTCCACTGTAAGCCGCCTGCGTTCACAAACTGCCGCAGCCAGTTGTCATCGTTGACGACCTGACCGGGGAACGCTGCTTCCGCACCCGTCGGGGCGGGTGCGCCACTGATGACCATTACGCCGCCGTTCGCCGCCTTGATCGCCGCGTGTGCCTGACGCAGCATGTCGGCATACGCAGCACCGCTGATCTGGTTGCGGGGCCATTCACGGTCGATATTCGGCTCGTTCCAGATTTCGATGGCGTCGGGACCTGCCGCTGCCACCTGCCCGGCGAAGGCAGCAAAGCCCTGTACAAAGCCCGCGCCGCCGTTAGCGAGGTCTTGCGGACTGCCGACCAGACCGAGCAATACCTTGAAGCCCTGCCCGCGTGCCGCTGCGATCTGTTCCGCCGCGGCGCCCTCGCCGCTGCCCGGTGTATAGCGAATCTGCACCTTCATCCAGTTCATTCCCGCGCTGCGCATCGCGCCTGCGGCTCCGGTGTTCGAGTTGGTGACGTGTCCGCCATATTCAAACTGACCCGTAACGATCGGACCAGCGACTGCCGCCGCTGGTGCACCACCACCTGAAGGGGCTGCCACGACTGCCTGCGGTACGCGCGTCGCCGTCGGTGCGGGGGTCGGTGTCGGCGTTGGAGTCGGTAGCGGGGTTGGCGTCGGTGTGGCAGCGATGACGACGATAGCAGCGCCCGCGCGTGCCGATTGTGGCGCACCGTTGCTCACAATATCGACATTGACGGCATAATTGCCATCGGGCGCGGTGATGGTCGCTACCAGTGGCTCATTAAGCGCGGTGATGCTTTCGCCAATCAAGCCGTTCGCGCCTTCTATGCGCCAGCGCAGCGCCAGCTCACCGACCGCAGGAGCAAACGGTGTCGCCAGCTTGTAATTCAGAATCGCGTCCAGCACACCGGGCGCAATATCGTTCGCCAGCAGGTCATCAAAGCCGACGCCGCTCAACATCAGCGTGCTGGTCTGGTTCATGCGGTAGCGCACCGAGTCGCCCGTTCCCAGCCACATCCGCGCGACGGGCGCATTGTTGCTATCGCTGTAATCGATGTAGATCAGGGGCGTGTCCGCGACATTGCCGACCTGCCCCTGGAAACCGTCGAGACTCGCCTCAATCGGCGTACCGGGCAGCACTGTACCTGCTTCCGTGACAGCAGTCTCGATATTGACATCGCCGAGCGCCGACAGCGCTTCGTCATAACCGACGGGCGTAAAATCGCCACCATCCTGCCGCGCTGACAGCGCCGAGACGCCGATCAGCAGCTTTTGACGGCTGACTTCGCCGACTGCCCAACGTAGCATGGCGTCGGCAATCGATACGCTGCCTTCGCTGGCAGCGAAAAGCGACGGATCGCTGCCAAAGTTGATCTCCATGAAATCAACGACCGCGCCGAGCGCCCGCCAGTCATACGGGCCCGTGTTCCATATGCCGTCGATGTTTTGGGCGGCGGGGACGATCACGCCGAGCGCGAACGAAGGGTCCATTGCCGCGCGCGTTTCACGCAGCAGCGCCGTAAAGTTAGCTCGCTGGTCGGCGGGCAGCTCGCGGTAATCGATGATGATGCCATCGTAACCGTTACTGGCGGGAATGTTGGCGATCTGCTGAGCGTGAGTGCGGCGCAGCGTGGTATTGCTGAGGATGGTGCCGACGGTCTGCGTATCAACCGCGCGCGCATCGACAAAGTTGCGCAGCACAGGCATGACCTGGTAACCCGCGTTCGGGTCAAAGCCAGGCGCGAGTGTCCCCGTCAAGCCGCCGTCAAGCATCGGTTGCAAGCCGCCGGGCGCGACGATGTTCGCCAACTGCGCCACCTCGCTCGACAACACCTGCGTCACATCCACCGCTGCCAGCACACGCGGCTGTGCGGCGGGGACTGCCTGGAACAGCGCGATGTGTTCGGGCATGTCGTCCACCGTTGCGTAGAGCGCGCCCGCCGTCGCCTGCGCGGGGATGAAGTCCCAGCGTGCAGCAGCGGCATTCCAGGCAAACAGATCGAGCAGTTCGGCACTTGCGCCAGCCGGAACATTCATACTCAGGTTGAGCGTGTCCGGCGCTGTCCCGGTTGTCTCAATCGAGTAAACGCTGCTCATCAGCGCGGCGTTGGGCGGCAGCACCGCGCTTGCCGTGCGCAACCAGATGGGCGCATCCGCAGCCGGAGCCATTGCCTGCGCCATCGGCGTCTCGTTCAGCAGCACGCCGAACTCCTGTCCCACATCATCGCTATCGGCGATCAGCGTCAGTTCACCCAGCGCGACAGCGTTGCTTTCGACGCTCAACAGCGCATACTGTGGACCGAAGAAGCGCTGCGCCAGATTAAACGGCGGCAGCAGCAGCCCCGCCACCGCCAGCGCTGCCACGATCAGCAGCGTGACGATGCCCGTGATCCAGCAGCCCGCGCCGCCGCCGCGCGTTTCTGTCACCGGGGTGATCGGCTGTGTGCCTGCCTGTACATTCTCTGCCATTGTGTCTCTAACCTCAAATCTGTTCAACTACCTGCCGCTCAACCTCACCCGCTCCCCTCTACGCTTACGTAAAAGGGTGTGCCTCGAAATCGAGTGGGATGTATGCGGGGTGAGGTGAATGGACAGGTGCTAACTACCCAGCGCCGCGCACGCCGGACAGCTTCCATCCGGGCGAATGATGGCAAAACCTGCCATCGGGTCGGCGTCGTAGTTGGTGAAATTGACATTCCAGATGATCAAGATGCGCACGCGCCCACTGCTTGCCGCCATCGATACCACCTGATCCAGCCATGCTGCCTGCTGTGCCACCGTCACATTTTCCGCCCAGCCAAACGCACCAGGCAGCGGACCGAAGCCCTCCGGCGATAGATAGCCAAGTTCGGTGAAGCACAACTGCCGCGCCCCGCCAAACGCCCGCCAGTAGGTGTTGACCATCGACGGATAGTAGCGTGAGTAGTGGCTGCTGCTGCCGCGTGGGTCGCCGCTGGTCGCGGTTGGCGGCAGGATGCCCTCGTTATAGTGGATGCCCAGACAGTCCATATAACGCGCCGCGCCTGCTGCTGCCATACCCTGCACGAAGAGGTTGTCATCGCAGCCTACGCCGGAGCAACCGCCAAAGAAACCCGTCGGTGCAGGTGCGCCGCTGATGACCAGCGTGTTGGGGTTTGCCGCTTTGATAGCGTTGTAGGACAACGCCAGCAGTTGCGTGTAACGACCGGGGTCGATTTGACCAGAGGGCCATTCGCGGTCGATATTCGGCTCATTCCAGACTTCGATGGCGTCCGCGCCGAGCGCTGCTAACCCACCGACGAACGCTGCGTAGTCCTCGAAGTAGCCGGACAGACCGATGTAATCGCGGCTTGTGCCGACAACGCCGAGCAGCACGCGGAAGCCATAGCTCTTCGCTTCGTTGATCAATCCTGCGACATCGTTGGGGTTTGCGCCGGGGCTGTGGCGCACCTGCTTCTTGATCCATGTCATGCCCGCCTGACGCATGTAGTTGACACTGCGCTCGTCAAAGCCTGCAACATGCCCGCCCAAGCCAAAGCCGCGCGGTGGCGGTGCTGCGTTCACAGGCGGTGGCACGGCTGCGGGTGCAGCGGGCGCAGCTGCTTCTGGCACTGGCGTCGATGCAGCGGCGGGCTGTCCCGTAGGCGACGCTGGAGCTGCAGGCGCAGAGCCCCCGGCGGGCGGCGCGAGCGTAAATGGTGTGTCCGTCCACACCGCTGGCAGCGCGGCAATCTGTTCGGCACTGGCGCTGATCGATGTATCGATCACCCAGCCAATCGTGCCATCAGCGATGATACCGCGCGACCAGCCGCCGCCCGGTGCGCGCCCGTCCAGATTGATCTGTACGCCTGGCTCAAGAACGCGAACAATTGCCCAGTCCTGTCCCGGACCATCGCGGAAGCGGACACGCTCCACAACTGTCACGAGCAGCCCGCCCGAAGCGCCATCTTGTGCATAGACTGGAAACGACGTGAGGAGTAACAGGAGAAGTGCGACCAACAGGAGTAGACGTATTCTCAAGTGCATAACTTTCTCTTGATACAATTGTTCACACCACTGCTCCTGGTACGATAACGACCAGTTCCACCTCAGCGGCGTGGGTAAAGCAGCGCGGCATTGTAGCAAAGCGGCAGGGGTTTGGCAACAGATCGTAAGGTTGGCGCAGGTTAGCGCGCATTACGATGTTCTTTACGATTGAGCTTTATGGTTGATGTTATGCTCAGGTATGGCAGGCAGTTTGATGAGTTCAGTGGCAAAACCATCGAGTAAGATATGAGTGCATCGAGTAACGTGTTCAGGAATTTCCCAATCCTTGCAGGTCGATGGCTCACAGAACCATTCGTCAAGATTAACGACAGAGAAGAGCTTCAGCAGGCGCGAGTGCTGGCGGCTGTATGTGTGACTATCTTTGTTGCCGCAGTTCTTGCGACGACCCTCGCAATTCCAACGCTCTGGCGTGACCGTGCTGGTGACCTGTTTTGGATACTGGCAGTGGTACTGCTGTTCGTATTCCCCTATACGCTTGTCCGCTATGGTCATGTCAGTACGGGCAAACTCATCATGACCGTGATTGCCGTTATCGCGATCATGGGTATGGGTGTGATGTTTGGAGGCGAACCAGGCGCAGACAATCTGTATTATCTGATGGTTGTCAGCCTGTTTTCCGCATCGTTTCTGTCTCTGACCCATTCGATCATCATCACGATCGTGACCAGCATCATTACGCTCACCGTCATGCCAGCGCTGCTCGGCGTGTCTATGCTGGATGTTGCGCGTGGACCGTTTTCCTTCAATATCATCGCTGCAACATTCGCGCTTATCATCGTCTACTACTGGCGTGAGCAGCAGCGCGTTCGTCAGTCGCTGCTGCGTGAAAGCGAGACCCGCTATCGTGTACTGACTGAACTGGCATCGGACTACCACTATTACTATCGCCTCAATGCGGATGGCAGCCGCGATCGGCTGTTGACGACGGATGCGTTTGAAAGTCTATCCGGTTATCGGCGCGCGGACGTTCCCAATGATAATCTCGACTTGCTGGTGCATCCTGATGATTTGCCAGAACTTCAGCGGCAGCGGGCGCGCGTTCGGCAAGGGGAACGGGTCGAAACGGTTTTCCGGCTGCGTCATAAAGATGGTTACTACCGCCTTGTACGCAGCATTCGCGTGCCCGACTGGGATGCAGCACATCACCATGTGATCGGCTATTACGGCGTTCTGATTGACCAGACGGAGAGCCAGAAAGCGGAAGAAGAACGCATTAAAGACGCGGTTCGGCGCGAGCAATTCGCGATTGTTCACGAGTTTGTGCGCGCGTTATCGCATGATTTCCGCAATCGTCTGACCATCATCGAAAACAATCGTTATCTGATCGGCAAAACGGTTGAAGAGGCAATACGCGCTAAACTGGAACCCCGCCTGAGCGCAATACAAAGTGCCATGAACCAGATGGGCGAACAACTGGACAACCTGCGTTTCCTCACATCGCTCTACAATCCGACACTCAAGGCAGGCGATTTACAGGTGTTAAGTCCCTTCATTCTGGATCGTGTGCGCTCCAAAGTGATGCAATTTCAACGTGAGCTCCGCATCGAAAGCAGCAGCGTGCCGCTGCCAACGCTGTTCGACGAAAACCAGCTTGCGCAGGCGATTGAGCAACTGGTAGACAATGCACTTGCATACACGGACAGCGGCGGTGTCATCACCTTGCGCACGCGGCAGGATGGCGCTGGCATCGCTATCGAAGTGATAGATGACGGCATGGGAATTGCGGCAGAGCAAATCCCGCATCTCTGCACGCCGTTCTACAAGGGCGACAACAACAGTGCGCGTAGCATTCGGTTTGGCGGGCTGGGTATTGGCTTGACGATTGTCAAGATGATTGTTGAGACGCATCGCGGCAAGATCGAAGTGGAAAGCCAGGTGAATGAGGGGACTACGGTTCGGCTCTTGCTGCCACAACATCAACGCGAAGACATCTTAAGCGCCGCCTAACCTCTCGCATGGTTGAATATAGTGTACAATGGCGTCGATACCGGCCCAATAGACACAGCGCCAACCATGACCGACACGACGCCCTCTAAAATCGCTGCTGTTCGCAAACCCTTCACACTGCTCGCGCTGGGCGATAGTGTAATGTGGGGACAGGGACTGCATGACCACGAGAAGATACCTGCGCTCGTCGCCGCCGAAATCCAGCGCACGAACCCAACGCTGAACATCGAGACTCGCATGCTGGCACATTCCGGCGCAATCATCGGCGAGCCGGACGACCTGCGTGGGACACCGCCGCTCGACGGCGCATTCGGCGGCGAAGTGCCGATCAAGCATCCGACCGTGTTCGAGCAGGTCTACGCGGCGCTCGGCGGTTGGGAACGCGACTACAAGGTAGACCTGGTGTTGGTCGGCGCGGGCATCAACGATGTTCACCTCAGTTACATCCTCAACCCGCTCGATGGCACGCTGGAAACGCGCATTGACGAGATGTTCAGCCTGCGCATGAAGCCGCTGCTGGAACTGTGCGCCGGGCGCTTCCCGAATGCCAAGATCATCGTCAGCGGTTACTATCCCTTCTTCACACACCGTTCCCAGCGCGAATTGATCGGGCTGGGGCTGGCGGCGCTCGGCTTCACGATTGCCGGGCTGCCGGGCGCGATTGGCGGGCTGTTGATCGATGCGTTCATGATCGATGCGGTGATGGCACGTTCGACGCTGTTTTGCGAACGCTCACACCAACAGATGCGCACCTGCATTGATGAGATGATTTCGCTCTCACCCGTACTGGTGGATCGCCTTGCATTCGCCGATCCAGGTTTTGTCGCAGAAAACGCCATGTTCGCGCCAGAGGCGCTGCTGTATGGCATCAACGCAGACCTGTCGGCGCAAGACCCGCTTGCCGAAGGGCGTGCGGCTGCATGCGCAGAATTTGGTGATCGGCTGGAAGCGTTGGAAAAGCTTGGCTGCCCGCGCGCTTCTGCCGGGCATCCCAACGCCGCTGGAGCCGCGCGCTACGCGGAGTCAATCATGGCGCAGATGCGTTATCTCTTACCGAAGTTATTTAGTAACACACACGAAGTTTGATGTTCCAATGATCAAATGACAGGGTCTTTTGTATATTATTTGATTTTTACACCATTGATTTTTAACCTGGCTTGCAGATACTAAACCTGAATAATGTACAACCTCCGTAGTTTTCGGGTTAGAAACTCCCTCTTTTTACGTTTGTTAGGCGTTTTCCCCTTCCTTATGTATTTTTGTTAGGCGCGCTTTAGCGCTCCGAAAGGTCGAAAAACGTACAGTGAAGACGTACAGGCAAGACGTAGGAGAGAACGAGATGGTTGAGCAGGTAACAACACGCGATTTGACACGCAGCATGGCGAAGGCAATGCGCGCGGTTGAGGTGCAGCCCGAACCCATCGTCGCTATCAAGCAGGGCATGACCCGCCGCGAACGCATGATGAAGCGTGCGATTGACATTGCGGGTGCAGGCTTTGCGCTCTTCCTGGCGCTGCCGGTGATGCTGATGGTCATGCTGGCGATCAAGCTGGAAAGCAAGGGGCCGATCTTCTTCAAGCAGCGGCGCGTCGGTGAAGGCGGCAAGTTCTTCATGATGTACAAGTTCCGCTCGATGGTCGTGAACGCCGAAGCCCTGCAGACCACCGTTAACAAGACGACTTCCGACGGCAAGACCTTGCACAAGCACAAGGAC
>JANRJX010000037.1:0-3196 GCA_033763755.1 Chloroflexota bacterium | reverse complement strand
CGCTGCGCGCATCGGCGCGTCGCCGCATACCAGCGTCATGCTCGGCGGCGCGTGGAAGTTGGCGCGGCGGCAGCTATCCGGGTACATACTGCCGATGATTGGTATGTCGGGGCGCGCAATCGTCTGCGGGAACGCCTGCACCGCCTCGCGCAGCCCGTAGCCGCTGGCATAACCGACGATGTACTGTTGGCGCATCAGGGCGGGCAGTGCCACCGTCGCCGGATCGCGATACAGGTGCAGCGCGAGCGGTTGGAACGGCGCGAACAGGGCAATCGCCAGCGCCGCCGCAGCCGTCAGGCGGACGCCCGCCGGGAACGCCTCCACCGCTAGTCCCAACCCGATGCCCGCAACGGCGATCAGTGGCGGCAGCGCGGCGACAAAATGCCGCGATTGTGCGTCGCGCCCCAACGTCATAATCACCAGCAGCGGAATCGCAGCGGCCAGCAGCAGCACGCGCCCTTCTCGCCTGCCATAGATCAGCACGGCGAGCAGCCCGGCGCTCAGGATAAGACTGAACAGCGGCGCGTCTGCCCACACCAGCAGTGATAGCAGCCGTCCCAGATTATCGAGCAGCGTCAGGTCGCCGCTGCCCCCTGTGCCCACCCACGCCAGCGCGATGTCGAACAGGCTGCCGCCGCGCAGCACCAGCACAGCGATGGGAACCGCGAACGCCGCTGCGACGGCGGCAGCGATAATGAGCAGGTTGCGCAACATCACCCCCCAACCCTCTCTCCAAAAGAGAGGGGGAGCAGTGCGGTCGGCTTGAGAGCGGCGTGAGGGTAAATGACTATCGTCCCTTCTCTTTTGGAGAGGGGAGCGAGTCGATGTGACCTGAGATTGAGGCGGGGTGAGGTACACCAGCCCCACACTTACTGCGAACGGCGCGGCGGTGAACTTGAACAACAGCGCCAGTGCCAGCGCAGCCCCCGTCAGCAGCGCATCCCGGCTGCGTTGGCTGCGCGTCAGATACAGGCTCGCCAGCAGCGCCAGCGTGCCAAGCGCGCCCGCCTGCGCGTCGCTGAATGCCATTCGCTCGTAGAAGAAGAGCAGTGGCGCGCTGATCCACAACAGACCGGTCAGCAGCATCGTCCAGCGTCCGCGCGCACGGCGTGCCAGCGCCAGCGCAGCCGCCAGCCCGATCATCGCCACAAAGACGCTGGCGACGCGCCCGATAAAGACAGGTTGGTTCTGAGGATAAAAAGCAGCAATCAACCAGTGATTGATTATTTTACCGTCGCGGATTTCCCAGAACGGATTCAGGTTCCAGACTTCGACCGCGCGCGTGAGGTGCAGACCTTCGTCGTTATGCAGCGGCAGGGTATCGAGTGCGGTGATGCGCGTCCACCACAACAACAGGAGCAGCAGCAGCGCCATCATACACTCACTATTCAGGCATTTCCTCTTCCGGTCCCTTTTGTCCGTCGCGGTAGCGATAGACGATGCGCCCGCGCGCCGGGTCGTACATGCTCATCTCGACACGCACTTTATCGCCCAACAGAATGCGGATATAGAACTTGCGCATCTTGCCGGACAAATATGCCAGAATGCGATGCTTGTTATCCAGTTCGACTGTGAACTGTGTATTGGGCAGCGCCTCGACGACGATGCCATCAACTTCAATCTTGTCTTCCGTCTTTGCCATTTGCTATGCCTTTCAGACCTTCCGTGAATTATGCCCCAAAATCGAAAAACCCGCTGCCGCAAACAGACAGGGGTTCACCGATGATTATCGAACTCCACGCCGCAGTCAAGTGCGCTGTTTAGCGCAGCATTGACTTGCGCTGGCGGCGACGCGAACGACGAATCGCTTTCTTCTTCTCAATGCGCCGCAGCTCGCTCTTGCTGATGTGCCAGCGCTTACGCCGAACCGTGCTAAGGACACCGCTGTTGGTCACCTTCTTGCGGAAGCGACGGAGCAATGATTCCTGGGTTTCGTTAGGCTTCAAAGTAACATGCGCCATGCGTTCGTACTCACCTCTTTCCCGCAGATGTTTGTTTGGGCGCGCAGCCTGCAACCACGCACTCACTGATTTTGCTCAGTAACCTCACCGCTCGTCGCCCCCTCCCTCCGCTTTGCACTCGGTCGCCGTTTAGAGAGAGGGATGACGGGGTGAGGTAGATTGCTGTTTAGCCTTCTGATTGTACTTCAGCGGCGGCTGCTTCGCTATGGTCGGTTGTGACGACCGGTGCCTTCGCCGCCTGTTCTGCCTTCCAACGTTCCTTTTCCTCTTCGCTCACGTCCTTCAGGCTTAAACCAAGGCGCTGCTTGTCCGCCTCAATGCTGATGACGCGCATCAGCAGGTGCTGCCCTTCGTGAACGACCAGCGTCGGGTCGGCGGGGACCGGGTCTGCCATCTGGCTGGTGTGCAGCAGCGCTTCGATGCCGGGGTTCAGGCTGACGAACGCGCCGAACTGTGCCACGCGCGACACGATACCTTCGACCGTCTGACCGACATGATAGAGCGTATCGACGATTGCCCAGGGGTTCTCTTGCAGGCGCTTCAAGCTCAAGCCAATGCGCTTGCCTTCCGCGTCAAGGCGCAGGATGTAGACTTCGACCTCATCCCCCACCTTCAGCACTTCGCGCGGGTGGTTGACGCGATGCCACGCCAGTTCCGAAATGTGGATCAGACCGTCTGCGCCGCCCAGGTCAACGAACGCACCAAAGTCACGCAGCCCGCTGACGACGCCCTTGCGCACTTCGCCTTCGTGCAGTTGGTCGAGCAGCACTTCCTTCCGCATTTCGCGGTTGCCGCGTGATGCGTCGCGCTGGCTAAAGACAAGGCGGCGGCGCTTGCGGTTGACTTCGATCACCTTGAGGCTGACGGGCTGCCCGACGAGGCGCACCATCCGCAGCTTGCGGTCATCTTCGTTCAAGCCGCGCGGTAGGTCAAGGACGTGGCTGGCAGGCACGAAGCCGCGCAAGTTACCAAACGGCACGATGAGACCGCCCTTGTTCGCGTCGGCGACGACACCTTCCCACACGCCCTCGGTGTTGAGCAGTTCTTCCGCTTTCTTCCAGTCCTCGGTTTGCTGCGCCTGCGAGACCGACAATTGCAAGTTACCCTCGTCGTCCTCCATACGCAGGATCATTACGTCGATTTCGCCGCCAACAGGGAAGCGGCTGACTTCGACACCCATACGATCCAGATCGCGGCGCTGGACAATGCCGTCGCGCTTGAGACCATCAATACCG
>JANRJX010000036.1:0-8664 GCA_033763755.1 Chloroflexota bacterium | reverse complement strand
ATCGTTAATGCCATCTCCCACCATCGCAACGCTTTTGTATCGAGTGATGAGTTCGTGTACTACGTCTACCTTATGCTGCGGCAGCAATTCAGAACGGACATCGCTGACACCGATCTGCTCACCAATGCGTTGTGCAACCGTGGCATTGTCTCCCGTCAGCATGACTGTTGGCAGTCCAAGCGCATTCAAATCGTGAACAACTGCCTGACTACTCAAACGAGCAGTATCAGCCAAAGCGATGTAGCCCTGCACACGATCCGCTTGCGCGACAAGCATGATGGTTCGTCCTTGAGCCTCTACACCCTTTACCGCCTTAAAGACTGCCTCATCATGTGGAAATGTTTCGTCAAACAGTCGATGGCTGCCCACAGTCACCAAGCTGCCATTTACTCGACCTCGTACGCCACGTCCTACCAGCAACTCCACCGACTCAGCAGCCGGGTAATGGTCGTGAAGCTGGCGTTCAGTTGCCGCATTGACAACCGCTTGTGCCAGTGGGTGCGTTGTGCGGCGCTCGACCGCAGAAGCCAGCGCCAATACATCATCACAAGCTGCACATGGGTCGCCGTTATTGCACTCAAGGGAGCGCCATTCCGTGACGATGGGTTTGCCCTGAGTCAGGGTTCCTGTCTTATCGAATGCGAACGCCTTGACAGTGCCAAGTGCCTCCAGGAATGCACCACCTTTGATCAGAACCCCTCGTCGGGCTGCTGCTGTGATGGCACTGATGACGGTGACCGGGCCACTAATGACCAGCGCGCAGGGACAGGCGATAATCAGCATCGAGAGCGCCCGATACAACCAGCCATGTTGGCTAGGCGTATCGTAAAAAGGTTGATTAAATACCAACGGTGGCACCACTGCGACCAACGCGGCAATCACCACCACAGCAGGCGTATACCAACTTGCGAAACGGTCGATCACCCGCTGGCTAGGGGCACGCACGCTTTGCGCTTCTTCGACCAACTTAATGATGCGACTGATGGTATTATCCGCTGCGAGTCTTGTCACGCGGATCGTGAGCACGCCTTCGCCATTAATGGTTCCAGCGAACACGTCATCTCCGCCTTCTTTGATGACAGGCACACTCTCCCCTGTGATCGGTGCTTGATCGACACTGCTCGTCCCGCTCAGAATGATCCCATCCATGGGAATGTTCTCACCTGGTTTGACGAGCAGTATGTCTCCAACCTCCAAGACGCTGACACGTATGATTTCTTCGGTGCCCGCTCGTAGTCGAACAGCTTGGGTTGGTTTGAGTGACATCAAGCTGCGAATACTGTCCCGTGCCCGGTCGGCAGTATAGCCTTCGAGTGCCTCGCCAAGCGCAAATAGGAAAATCACTGTTGCGCCTTCAAGATACTCGCCGATCCAGATCGCCCCGATTGCAGCGATACTCATCAATAAGTTGATATTGAATTCGCGGTTGATTCGCAGAGTATTGATACCGCTGCGAGCAATCGGCAGGAGTGTGATTCCCATGCCAAGCGTGTACGCCGCTCCTGTAATGCTTTCCGGCAGCGCGAGCAGAGATGCAAGTATAAAGGTGATCAGGACAACAGCGCCGCCGACCAACGCCAACCGCGTCTCAGTCCGCTTGAGCAGGTAATCCCAAAACCCGACCATCCCACCACGCATTACAGCTACCGACTCAACATGCCTATCAGTTTCGGCTTGTATATTTTTCCCCAGCGCCGAGACACGCGTCTGAAGGATGTCGAAGGGTACGCTGCCCTCAAGGTGCATTTTGCTCGTAGCAAAATCGACCTGTACGCTCTTTACACCGTCCAGCTTGGCAACCCCAGTTTCAACTTCACGAGCGCATCCAGCACAATCCATACCAGTAATGATGTAGGTTTTCAGCGTGTCCCGTTGATTGATCATCGCAAGACTTCCTTCTTGAAGCCAAGCAAACGAAGTGCGTTACCGACGACGATGAGCGTACTACCTTCGTGGAGTACAACCGCAAAGCCCAACTGCACGATACCTAGTACCGAAGTGACGATCAGTAGGGCGATCACGCCGAGTGAGATATATAGGTTTTGCTGAATAATTTGGCGACTCGCACGGCTTAATCCAACTGCAAAAGGCAGCTTGCTTAGATCATCGCCCATCAGCGCGACATCTGCCGTTTCTAGTGCCACGGCTGTTCCCGCGCCACCCATTGCAATTCCGACGGTCGCTGTTGCCAACGCAGGTGCGTCATTTACACCATCGCCAATCATAGCAATCGCGTTGTACTTGCGTTCGAGGTCCTTAACGATCCGAAGCTTATCCTCTGGCAGCAGTTCCGCTTGTACTTCGGTCAGGCCCACCTGCCCGGCGATATTACGGGCTACATCGTCATTATCGCCCGTCAACATAACGAGATGTTCAATCCCTTGTTGCCTAAGGCTACTCATGATGTGAGCAACATTGGGACGCGGTGTGTCTGCTAACCCAAGAATGCCTAGAAAGCGCACCCCCTTACTCACGATCATCGTTGAGCGACCTGTTTTCTCCAATTCATCAACTTGCTTCACAAGATCTGTGTCCGCTGTTAGTCCATCTACGCCAGCAAAGAGTTTGAGCGATCCAATGCGTATCTGCTCATCGTCAATGCTGCTGATCACACCTTTGCCAGCAACGTTCTCTAACCCTCCTGCTTGTGGCAACACAAGTTTACGCTCAGTCGCGGCACGAACGACCGCTTGTGCGAGTGGGTGATTGGATTGCTGCTCGACCGCTCCAGCGATGCTCAACAGCTCGTCAGTGGTCGTACCGTTCAGGGGAAGCAAATCGGTCACGCTGAACACGCCACTGGTGATCGTTCCGGTTTTGTCGAATGCGATTGCACGCAGATTACCGAGGTTTTCCAGATGCATGCCGCCTTTGATCAGCACACCATTACGAGCCGCCTGAGCAATACCTGCCAGCACTGCTGCTGGCGTTCCAACAGCCAGGGCGCACGGTGATGCTGCGACCAGCAGCAACATTCCGCGATAGAAGCTCTGTTCCAATGTCAGCAGGTTGAGCAATGCAGGGACGACGATTACGAGCGCCGTTGCAATAAAAACCAGAGGTACAAACCGAGTGGTAAACCGATCTGCAAATTGTTGCGTAGGGCTTTGCTGGCTTTGGGCTTCCGCGACAAGGCGCATCACCCGACTGAGCGTATTGTCTGCTGCGATCCGCGTCACACGGATGTCGAGGGCATTATCTTTATTCACCGTTCCGGCAAACACTTCTTCGCCTATCGTCTTGGTCACCGGGACGCTCTCACCGGTAATTGGACTTTGGTCGATGGTGCTGCTGCCTGTCATGATCAACCCGTCCACGGGAATTCGATCGCCAGGGCGCGCGATGACAACGTCATCAATTTGCAGTTGATCGACAGGCGTTTCAATGATTTGACCATCCCGCTTGAGCAGCGCGGCTTTGGGCATCAACGCGCCCAATTCGCTGATGGCATTGCGGGCACGATCCAGTGCGTAATGCTCACCGGCATGTCCAATTGCAAAAAGCAGAAGGAGAAACGCCCCTTCGCCAAATTCGCCTAGTATCGCTGCTCCGCCTGCCGCTGCGAGCATCAAGATATCAGTATCGAACTTGCCTTTCATCAATGCTGGAATGGCATGAACAGCCACATCGTAGCCGCCTGCAATATAAGCAAGAATGTAAAAAAGGGTGGCTGCTGTTTCACTGAAACCAAAAAACCGTTCACCCAACCAACCCGTCAAGAAGAAAACACCTGCAAGTCCGACAAGGATGAGTGTCCATCGTTCTTGCACCCAATGGGGAAGAAAGGCAGGTGCGTTACCGTGATCATGTTCATGTTTGTCTTCGTCGACTTGGGCAGAACCACGTTGCAATTCAAGGGCAGAAACTACGCTTGCCCCCAACTCACGGATCGTTGCATCGATAGTGCTGCGCTGCAAAATAGACGTATCGTAAGCAACGAAGATAAGACCTGCCGCGTAGTTCACGCTCGCATGTATCATTCCATTCATCTCACGAAGTACACGTTCAAGGCTTAAGCCAGCATCTGCAGTATTCAAACGCGCAAAAGCAATCCGCTCATGCCTGTACTGTCCACTCAGTTGTGCGCTTGCATCTGTCACTAATCGCTTTAAATCAGATAATGAAACTAGATTTGGATCAAAGTGCAGACAAAGGTCAGTACGACCGTTTTCCCGAACGATGTGCGCCTGTTCGATACCTTTTTGTTGGACAAGGCGATTGGTTAGGAGATTGATGCATTCATCAACACTCTCCATATCGGGCAGCAGAAGCACCAGATCAATTTGCAGCATCTTGGACATAATTCTGCGCTCCTCGCGCCAGAAATGCCGAACTGCTGCAGTGTAAACCTTCCACTAGAGTGGAAGGTCAAGAGGGATTTTGCTCTAATGCCAGAAATAACTGAGCATAAATGAATGCGTTTTCACCGGCAACAGAGATTAGAAAACCTTCAGCGTGTCTTGCGTATTGTACCGAAGGATGCACATTGCATGGCTGTTCCAGCTGGATCAGTCTCTCTAGTCCAGCTTGAATATACGGATCATGACCAATTACAAGAATTTGATAGTGACTTTCTGATTGCCAGACGTGTACATGACGACCACGCAGCGCATTAAGAATGTCTTGAGCCTCCGGTGAAGACAGGGCACATCCAGTCCGCTCCATCAGCCATTCGAGGGTGCTTTCCGCTGATCGTGCAGGCGTTGGGACTCGGCATACACGTTCCGTCATGGATTTGTAAAGAGACTGATCTCGAATTGACGGCTGAATATCTCGCAGGAAAAGCTCCATTTCGTGCTTCTGAACCATGAATTCGGTGAGTTGGCGCTCAATGGCAAGGAATCGATTTTCAGCAATATTGATGATGTTTTGTGCAAGCGTATTGTTGTCTAACAGCAATCGAATATCTGCTAATAAAAAGCCCAGACGCTGTGCACGCAGAATAAAGCGAATGCGCTGTTCTGATTCTGGGGTGTACAGTCGATAGCCTGCTTCAGAACGATTTGCTGGTTCTAACAAACCTTGTCTTTCATAAAAGCGCAACGCCGTTGGCTTCACACCGCAACGCTCTGCTAGCTGTCCAATCGTGAGCAACGCCTTTGTCACCAGAGACTCCAAGTTCACAGTCAAGTTGTCTGCGGAGAGCAGTGTAGCCACATGAACTAAATTTTGAAACACTTGACAATTTTTTTAGATTAGCCTAAAATGTTTTTCAACCTATATATCACATTCCATTTGGGGGATCATGACAGCACAACACAAGCTGACAAGACGTGCCTTTATAGGCACTGGTATTGGGGGTACTGCTGCTCTCATCGGTGGCGGCATACTCATGTCGGGAAATCCAACATATGCTCAAACGCCTTCAACCCCAACGCCTCATACAATGGGAGATGAAGCATCAACCCCAATGCCCGGTATGACGCACGCAGGAATGCGCGAAATGCTGGTTGGCGAGGTCGATCATCAGCGCAACGGCTTCGACCCGATGCAGATGCTCGTCGATTGGGATTACGGCACATTGACGGGTGAAACGGAGGACGGTCGCCCGATCCGCGAGTACAGCATATCAGCCGGAGACATCGAGATTGAGATTGCGCCGGGGATTTTCTTCCCTGCCTGGGCATACAATGGACGTGTTCCCGGACCAAGCATCCGCTGTAACGAGAACGATCACCTCCGCATCGATTTCGCCAATTTTGGGACGCATCCCCATACGATGCACTTTCACGGGTTTCACCGTGCAGAAATGGATGGTGTGGAAGGTGAATATAGGGGATCGATCAATCCGGGTGAACGCTTTACCTACGAGTTCGATGCTGATCCGTTCGGCTGTCACCTGTATCACTGCCACGCCGCACCGCTCAAGCGTCATATCCATAAAGGCATGTACGGTGCGTTCGTAATCGATCCGCTGGCGGGGCGTGCGCCTGCACGCGAACTCATGATGATCATGAACGCCTTCGATACTAACTTCGATGGCGGCAACGAAGTTTATGCTGTGAATACAGTCGGGCATGAATTCATGCGCCGCCCCATTCCCATCAAAGTCGGCGAGCTGGTGCGAATCTACCTGATCAACATTGTTGAGTTTGACCTCATTAACTCATTCCACCTGCACGCACATTTCTTCAACTACTACGACACTGGAACGACGCTTGAACCGACGCTGCGTATGGTGGATACGATTATGCAAGCACAGGGACAGCGTGGCATCCTTGAATTTCGTCCACGTTACCCCGGACGGTATATGTTCCACGCGCACGTCAGCGAGTTTGCCGAACTGGGCTGGATGGGATTCTTCAACGCCGTGAATGAGACGGACTATCCATCTGCCCTGGCAGAAGTAGGGCTTGATGAGGAGTGGGATTTCAAGTCGCTGAGTGGGGCGACGCAGCGCGAGACGGAGGGAAGCTAATATGACGACAGAAACATCCCCTACTCCAGCCGGGCGCTTATCCGGCACTGTCTGGCTGCTGGCACTCATTCCCTTCATCCTGCTCGGCTTGGTGCTGGCATACATCGTCGCCACAGGTGGAGGCTTGACCGAACTCGCGGGTCCACCCATTGAGCAAATCAGCATCACGCGGATCACGCTGCCGCAACCAGGCGTAATTCAGGTCGAGGTCATCAATGACGGGCCGCAGGAAGTGACGATCCCACAGGTCTTGATCGATGATGCTTACTACTACTTCACCGCCGAACCTTCAACAACGATCTCACGCCTGGGGCGTGCCACATTCACCATTCCTTATCCCTGGGTCGAGGAAGAAACGCACGCTGTGGTATTGATCACCTCGCTCGGCGCGACTTTCGATGGCGAAGTTGGGGTAGCCGTCGAAACACCTGCGCCATCGTTCAACCTGTTCACCCAATTTGGTTTGGTCGGTCTCTACGTGGGCATTGTCCCTGTCGGGTTAGGGATGCTGTGGTATCCCTTCTTGCGGCGTATTGGCGCACGGGCGATGATCTTTATTCTTGCGCTCACGGTCGGGCTGCTGGTTTATCTGGCAATTGGGACATGGCTGGACGCGAATGAATTCGCGCTCGAACTCCCCGCCTTCTGGCAGGGTGTCCCGCTGGTCATCTTTATCGCGCTACTCACGTTAGGCGTGTTGCTGGCAGTGGGCAGCGTCAGGAAAGGACAGGAAACCACGCTGCTTGGCATCGCCTACCGTATTGCGATGGGGATTGGTTTGCATAATCTCGGTGAAGGGCTGGCGATTGGCGCGGCATTCGCGCTTGGTGAGGCGGCCCTCGGCACATTCCTGATCCTCGGTTTCACCCTCCACAACATTACCGAGGGCGTGGGCATTGTTGCGCCCGTTGTTCGGAAGAATCCAGGACTGTCTCACTTCTTGCTGCTGGCACTGATCGCAGGCGGTCCCGCCATCCTTGGTACGTGGATCGGCGGCTTTGCCTTCGACCCGGTGCTGGCGACAATCTTCCTCGCTATCGGCGTCGGCGCGATCCTGCAGGTGGTCTGGGAAGTTGGCAAGTTGGTAGTGCGGGACAGCGACAAAGTCGGGCTCCCGTTCGTCAACTGGGTCAATCTCGGAGGCGTGGTCGTCGGCATCGCGCTGATGTACTTCACCGCCTTTTTCGTGAAATTTTAACCTGTGAAGGATAGACAGCATGCAGCAAATTGAAAGTCTGGACTCTGGCGTAGTCCCTCGCAAAACTCAATTAGCGCCACAACCTGATGTACCGAAAGCATTACGCATGGCGGTAATTGCTATTGTCGTCATCGTGGCGCTAGTTGCAGCGGGCGCGGCGTACATATGGTTTTCTGGCGGTAACGGGCAGGCGAGCGCCACCGTGACTGCCGCATCGCTCGAGCTTCAACCCGGCGACATGCGCAGTTTGTTTAGCCTAGAGTCTGGTGCATCTGAAGCGCGTTTCATCATCGACGAAATGCTGCTGGGTGAACCTAAAGCGGTGGTCGGTATGACGACCGAGGTTACGGGAGAGATGCTAATCGACCTCGACAACCCGGCCAATTCTGTGCTGGGCATGATTCGCATCAACCTGCGCACGCTGGAGACGGATAACGAATTCCGCACACGAGCACTACGCGGACAGATTTTGCAGTCGGATCGACCTGAATACGAATTCGCAACGTTTACACCGACCGAGTTGGTCGGACTTCCCGAAAATGCGGCAATCGGCGAAGCATTCACCTTTCAAATCGTGGGCAGCCTTAACGTGCATGGGGTCAGCCGGGACGTGATATTCGAGGCATCCGTCACCTCGATCAGCAGCTCACAGATTGAAGGCACAGCCAGCGCAGTTGTGTTGTACCGCGATTTCGGGTTGAACATCCCCGAAGCACCGGGCGTGGCTGATGTTTCTGACGAGGTACGCCTGGAGATCGACTTTGTAGCTGGTGTAACGAGCAGTTAAGTCATGAGTAGTTGCAAGTGGTGGGGTACATCATCCGCGCATTGATACAATGTGTAAAGCATTCACAAGGAGAAAGTCGTGAAGATTCGTATTGCTTGGTTGACCGTGATTATCTTGGGGCTTGCGGTTCTCCTCGTGAGCGCCGTATCAGCCCACGAGGGGCGTGAGATCGGAGATTACACCATCGAAATTGGCTGGCGTGTCGAACCCGCCTATACGGGTCTGATAAACGGACCGGAGATTACCATCACTCGTCATCAA
>JANRJX010000035.1:0-34863 GCA_033763755.1 Chloroflexota bacterium | reverse complement strand
ATCGCGCAGCAGCCAGCCTGCGAGCGCAAGCAGCGCCAGCATGAGGAGAGGTAGCCGTAGACGCTTCAGGTAGGCGGGGGAAGCCACAACGCGTCTCCCTGTGACCAGCCGCGCGCGTAAGACTGGACTGCATAGTAGATCGGCTTGGGTTGAAATTCTGGTGTGACGAGCGTGAAATCGTCGGGATAGCTGCCCGTCGGCGCGGGGAAGCGCATGACCCACAGGCAGACAACCTCTGCCCACGCCCAGCGTGTCTCGGCAAACGCCAGCGCCTCGAGCGTGTAGGCGATGCGACGGGCAGGAGTGACGGCTTTCGTCCAGCGCGGGTGATCATTCCAGCCTGTTTCGGTGATATATACAGGCGAGTCGTCGCCGAAGCGTTCCATAATTGTGCGATGTAGTTCTGCGCGGCGGTAATTCAAGCGATTAGCGGCAGGGATTTCATCAGGCGCTCTGTTGAAGCCGTAGGTGTGCATGGCGATGCCGTCGCTGACATCTGCTACACCCGCTGCGTACATTGCTTCGAGATAGAGCAGGTCATCCAACCCGGCGGCACTACCCGGCGGTTCAAGTGTGGGGGCAAGCGGCGCGGCAAGCACCTGCACATCTGGCGCGGCGGCTTTGGTCGCTGCATAGACGATACCGAGCATTTGCACGTATTCAGCTGCATCAACGGGGCGGAAGCCCCACTCAAACGACAGATTCGGCTCGTTCCAGATGATTACGTGATGGATGGTATCGGCATAGCGGGCAGCGAAGGCAGCGACGAACTCAGCGAAGTCATCATAGGAAGCGGGCGGCAGCTCGTTAAGCGTGGTCTGACGCTCGCCATCGTTCGGGCGTGCCCAACCCGGCACTAGCCCCATACGTGCGATGATGCGGATACCCTGGTTGTGTGCGTGGCGGACGATGCGGTCGGTCGCTTCCCAATGATACTCATCCTTACTCGGTTCGATGTATGCCCAGGGAAAGAACTCGACAATCGTCGGCGCGCCCATTTCGCGTACGAGTTGCAACGTATGCTGGATTTTCCACTCATCGACTTCTTCCATCAGGCGAGTATGGACACATACATGCGGCTGCTGCGTTTCAACCGTCCGTGGCGCTTCGAGCAAGGCGCGAGGAGGCGGGGGCGCGATCAGGCGCAGAAGGACAACCAAGATAAGGATGCGGATGGTGATAAGTAGGGGAAATACTTGGTGAGGTTTCGACATACTTCTTGCACCCGGCAGGAATCGAACCTGCGCTTTCGCCTCCGGAGGGCGACGCTCTATCCGCTGAGCTACGGGTGCGTACCCTGAATACTATAGCAGACATTCGTATTAGAAGCAATGCCCATCGCTTGCGCTTTGTGCCATTGTCGCTATCATTGATATGTTCTGATAACGATTCGTTTGGCATAGGTTATGCGTCTGTTACGGTGGTTAGTGTTGTTGATCATGCTCATGGCGACGGGCTGCGCAGGTCTGGGCAGTGGCACGCAGACGGTTGTCGATATGCCAGCGCAGGTGACGGCGTTTGCCAGTGAGATGACGCAAATGCCCGTGACGCTGGCAGTGCAGGGAACGCAGGTAGCTGCAACCGTTGCCGCCGCCGAAACCTATGTTGCGGATCGCCGTGCGGTTAACGTCCAGATCGTTGGGACACTGCGCGCCGCCATGCCCGCGACCCAACAGATTGTGCAGGCGGGCGATCCAAACCTGTCTTTCGGAACGGTACTGCCGTCCGACGGAGCGGCGCTTGGGGGTGCGGGTGCAGCGACGCCGCCTCCGGCTGCGTCCGGTCTCATCCAGTTTTCGCCGCTGCAACTGGCGACCGCTGTGCGTGAGAGTGACGCCTGCGCCGAGACGGTGGTGAATGCGATTGACGCGAGCGCGACGATCATGTATGTAACGACGCGCGCCGCCAATATGCGCGCAGGCACGGAGATGAGCGCTGAGTGGTCGTATGGAGGGCAGGTCGTGTATAGCTGGAGCTTCACAGTCGAAGTCGATGACGACGACTTCTGCCTGTGGTTTGGCATCACGCCTGCAGATGCGCCGTTTACGCCCGGCGACTGGTCGGTGCGGATTCTTGCTAATGGTGCGCCGATTGGTGCGGCGCTCAATTTCCAGATTGTCGAGGCGATGTGACGCGACGCAACGGACTGCTGTTTGCGGCAGCATTTTTTGGCACACTGAGCATCGGCTTACTGCTCTTGTTTCTGCCTGTATTGGCACAGACTGAACCGACGCCCACGCCGCGCGGCAGTTATGTCATCGTCACCAGCGTCTTTGTGCGCAGCGGGCCTGGCGAGGATTTCCCAACCGTGACGGCATTGAATGCCGGTGCCGTGGTGGTTCCAATCGGGCGCGATGACAGCGGCGCATGGGTGCAGATCCGTGTTGGCAATCGCTTCGGCTGGCTGCGGCGCGATCTGGCGTTCTGGATTGTAAACATTGACGATCTGCCAATTGTGGATGGCACAATCACGCCGGAAGTTCTGATTACACCTACTGCTACTGTGCTTTTTCCCACTGATACACCTGAGGGTAGTTGGGTCAGTTCCGATCAGGGTGTCTTTGTACGTTCCGGTCCCGGGCTGACCTATGCGCCACTCGGCACGCTAACGCCTGGCACGATGGTTGAACCCGTCGGGCGGACGAATGAGGTCGACTGGATACTCGTTCGTTACGGTAATGGCTTCGGCTGGATGTTGCGCTCGCTGGTGCGCTGGGATGTCGATTTGCGAACACTGCCAGTACTGGTGCGTGGCAATCTAACGCCCAGCCCGACGTTCACGCGCACCCCTGTGCCGACCAGTACGCCTACCGCAACGACGACGCTCACGCCAACCCTCACAGCAACGGCGACCATCACACCGTCGTTGACCTTGACCCCCACGATGACGGCTACGCTGACACCGACATTGACCGTCACCGCAACACCGACTCCATCCCTCACAAGCGTTCCAACTGCGACGGCGACCGTATCGCATACACCAACGCCTTCAATGACTGCGATGCCAAGCCCAACGCCGCCGCCAACGGCGACACTAACATTGATAGCGTCGGACACGCCTGTGCCGACGGAGACGCCACTGCCCACTGCGACATCGTCAGCAACTCCCGTGCCAGTGACAGCGACTAATGTCCCACCAACGGCAACGTTCACAGCGACCAGCGCGCCACCGAGCGCAACATGGACCGAGACTGTAACACAGCAGCCAAGCGCAACTGCGACTGCGACGCCTGCACCCAGTGCGACACCAACGCCGCTGCCGACATTGACTCTAACTACCGCACCGACGGAAACGGCGCTGCTGCCCACGGGGACGAACACGGTTAGCCCTGCGTCACCAACGCCTACGGCTACTTTCTCACCAACTGCAACTACTGTTGTGGTAGCAGTTGTACCGACGCAAGTTCCGCCAAGTCCTACGCCTGTTCCCCTAGGCGCAACACAAATGCCACCGACACTGACCGCGACAGCGCGTCCGGCAGTAGAGTCAGCGACCGCTGCTCCCGTTAGCACAGACACCCCAACAGCCACTACGAACATGACACCGACTGATGTGGCTGTTGTCGCTGCTCTGCCAACGGTGCTGCCCGGCATCGCCACGGTGACGACGCCGCAGCAAGGCGATGGGCTGCGACCGGAACTGCTAGCAGGGCTGTTCGGTTTGCTGCTTGTCGGCGGATATGGCTTGTTCTACTGGCGCGGACTGTCAGCGGCAGATCGCTATCGTAACGGCTTTATCATCAAGCGCTGCCCGGTGTGCTTGCAGGGTGATCTGGTTGTTGAGACCAAGCGTGAACACTTGTTTGGTATTCCGCGCCCACGTCATGCAGTCTATTGCACGCACTGTCGCTCTGTACTGCGCGGGGCGGGCAGTCGCCAGTGGCGTTACGCGGTGGATCGCCTGGATAACCCGCTGCTGTATGGCAGCCTGAATAATCACATTCTGACAGAAGATCAACTGCGTGAACTGGCGCAGTCCGCCATACGCTTTCGGCAGCCGCCAAAGCCACGCACACCGCCAACGCCGCCGCAATTTGTGGATGATGAGGAGCCGCGCTAACGTGTCGCTGGTCGAGTGCATTCCCAATTTCAGCGAAGGGCGGCGACAGTGGGTGGTGGATGCGATTGCTGAGTCTATCCGCGCCAGTTCGGTTCACGTGCTGGACGTCAATCTGGACTACGACCACAATCGCTCGGTCATCACGTTCGCGGGTGAGCCGACCGCCGTTGCTGACGCTGCGGTTGCAGCGGTGCGCACTGCTGCAGCCCATATCGATTTGCGTACACACAGCGGCGTACATCCGCGCATAGGCGCAGCGGATGTCGTGCCGTTTGTACCGCTGCGCGACGTGACGATGGCGGAGTGCGTGGCGCTGGCACACGCAGTTGGGCAGCGTGTGGCTGGGCTCGGTATCCCTGTCTATCTGTATGAGGCGGCGGCACAGCGACCCGAACGCTGTGATCTGGCGTATGTGCGGCGCGGCGGCTATGAAGCGCTGGTGCGCGAGATTGATCTGCCCGAACGTCAGCCGGATTACGGAGCGGCGCTGATTGGTGCAGCTGGAGCAGTTGCCATCGGCGCACGCGCACCGTTAATCGCGTTCAATGCTTATCTCGATACGGATGATGTGGAAATTGCGAAGGTCATCGCCAAAACGATACGGACATCGGGTGGTGGCTTGCCGTATCTTAAGGCGATTGGCGTGCTGGTGAACGGGCAGGCACAGGTCTCGATGAATATGACGGACTTCCGCCAGACTTCGCTGTATACTATCATGACGCGGCTGCACGCCGAAGCCGCTGCGCACGATACGCGCGTGACTCATACCGAACTGATTGGCTTGACCCCGCAGGCGGCTCTGCTAGACTATGCGATGGAGAGCCTTGGATTGCCACTGACCACACGCCAGCGCACACTGGAGTCGCGTTTGGGCGAGGTGACAGGGGACTTTCGACCACTAACTTTTGAGTAGACTACATGCTTCACAGATCTATTTCGCTTATCCTACTGCTGCTGGTGGGCTGCCAGACTGCGACTGAACAACCGCTTGCCGCGACAACCGTGCCATCACCGACACAGGTTGTGCTGCGCACGACCCCCATTCCGACGGCAAACCCGCTGCCGAGCCGCACGCCGACGCTGCCGCCGACCATTACATTTACGCCGTCACCGACGCTGACCGTGACACCTTCACCGACGATTACGCCCTCCCCAACGGCGACGCTTTCGCCAACGCCCAGCCCTATCCCGCCGACTGGCACGCCGATACCATCACCGACCTCATCCGGTCCCGTGGTTGATCCTAACTTCACACCACCCCCGACGTGGACACCCCCCCCCGCCAATCCGGCGACACAAATCGCCGATCACTTTGCTTTTACACGCCCAATCCCGAATGGCGGTGTCAACTGGGTGGATCGGATTTACCCCTATGGCGCGACGGCGGGCGGCACGTTCTCAACGCATCATGGTGTCGAGTTTGTCAACCCGACAGGCACGCCGATCATCGCAGCGGGCGACGGCGTTGTCTACTATGTGGGGGATGACAGCGGCACACAGTTTGGACCGACGACCAATTTCTATGGCAATCTCGTCGTCTTGCAGCACCCTATCAGCGATGCAGGTGGGCAGCCTGTATATACTCTCTATGGACATATGAACAGTCTCGCAGTGCAGATGGGGCAATCCGTCGCACGAGGGGATCGACTTGGGACAGTGGGTGCATCAGGCATTGCGCTGGGTCCGCATTTGCACTTTGAGGTGCGCGTCGGTTCGCCCACCGACTACGGCGCGACTCGTAACCCGGAATTATGGATTCGTCCATATCCCAATTTTGGCACGCTGGCAGGTGTCGCAATGGATGCGGACGGCAATCGGTTGTACGATGTGACGATACAGGTGGAGTCGACCGATATTCGGCGCTACACTTGGAGTTACCATGACAATGCTGTGAATCCGGACGACGTATTCAACGAGAATTTTGTACTGGGCGATCTGCCTGCTAACTATTACGAAGTGACGGTGTCTGAAAACGGGCGTGTGCGCTTCCGGCAGATTGTCTATGTGTATCCCAACCGCACGACCTGGCTGGAAGTGCGCTTGAATCGCTAAGGTGAATGAGTTGTGTGTGCGCCAGGCACGCTTGATTATCCAGATTGCAGTATTAGAGCGAGGAACTCATGCAGGACGTAACGTATCTGACTTTGGAAGGCAAAGAGGCACTCCAGAAAGAACTGGATAATCTCGTCAATGTGGTGCGCCCCGACCTGGCGGTAAAGTTGGCGGAGGCGGTGTCACAAGGCGACCTGAAAGAAAACGCCGATTACCACGATGCCAAAGAGAAGCAGGCATTTCTCGAAGGACGCATCCAGCAGATTGAAAAGATGCTGCGGTCGGCAGTCATCATCGATAAGGAGTCAAACGCAGCGGGTGTGATCGGCATCGGTTCACAGGTGACCATTATCGAAGAAGGCTACGACGAAGAGGAGAGCTATACGATTGTCGGTATGGCTGAAGCAAACCCTGCTGCCAACAAGATTTCCAACGAAAGCCCGGTTGGCAGCGCGTTGTTGGGACACAAGAAGGGCGACAAGGTGACCGTAAAGACCCCCATGGGGCAGACGGTCTTTAAGATTAAGTCCGTGAAGTAGGGTTCAGCCTTTGGCACTTGGCTTTTGGGCATCAATACAGACCCAAAAGCCAATTGCCAATACCAATCAACGAATCGGACGGAAGTCGCCCGTACCACCGAAGGGATCGTCATCGACTGGCGGACGCGCAGGTGGCGGCGGGTTCATGGGGGGTGGCTGCACCGGGCGCATGGGACCGAAACTACCACCGAGCGGTGCGGCTGGGGGTGACAGCGGCTGCGGTGCGGACGGGAACATCGGCGCAGGTGCGGCTTGCGGCGTGAAACTGGGCTGTGGTGGTGCGACAGGCGCGGGCGCAACGGGCGTCGCCGGGAACGGCGTGACAGGCGGTGGCGCGCTGATGGTTGTCGTTGTGATGCTTGGCTGCGGGGCGGTTGCGCCAGCCGCGTCTTTACGCCAGGTTGCAAGTTCCAGCGTCAGCTTGTCGATGCCGCTGTTGGGGGGCAGCGGTCCGGTTGCATACTCGACTTCCTTCACCCGCGCTTCCAGACGCAGTGATTGCGTTTCCAGCGTTGCTACAGCACCCGGCTTGATGAGTGTCACTTGCCCCTTTGGATCAAGCTTGGCGCGCAAACCTGGGTCGTTATAGGCATGTTCTGACGCGAAGATGGTCGTCATCGTGCGGACGAAATCATCCTTGTCGAACAGCCAGACTTCAATCGCGGTCGCCTTCTGATCTGCACCCACGCCGATCTTTTCCGAGACGCTGCCGCCGCACTCGCCCAGGAACTTCTCCTGCTCATCTTCGATGCTAAACGAGTCGTCATACTGTGAATAGGTCGAGCGGTAGACAGAAATGCGCTGCATCAGCGGCGGGGTGGTGAAGGCGGTCTTTTGCTCCTGTTCCTTCTTGCGGTCTTCAATCAACTGCTTGACTTCAGCACCGCCCGCCGAGCCTTCCAGCTTGCCGCCGGAACGCATGGCGCGGAGACGCGGTTCAATGAAGTTAGGATAAATGAACAGGTTGAAGAGCCATGTCAGGATCACGAACAGAACCGCTACGATGAGCGGCGCAATGATCCAGGGCAGAATGTCGCCGACCAGACTGGGCTGGGGGGCGACACGCGCGGCAGGCTGTGCGGCTTCCGCGAGCGGCAGGATGCCCTGCAAGCGTTGTGCCAGGTCCGGGCGCTCGGCACTAAGGCGGTTGATGACACCAACCGGATCATCAATCTCTTGCAGCAAAAGGATGATTTCGTTATCTACGTTGGTATTGGCTGATGCGCGACGATCTGCCAACATTCGTACCCATTCGTCCTGCCATGTTTGATGCAGGCTGATGGGGTCCGCATTGTAGAAGATGACGGGCTGAATGACGTATGCCCAGAACAAACCGATCAGTACGCCGATGACCAGGGCAGCCACCATTTTGCGGCGCGGTGTTACCGGTTCGAGCAGAACTTTATACATGCCGTTATAGGTATCTTGCAGCCACTTGATCATGGCGCTGCCTTTCGGTTGTGCGAAACGCGATGTTTGATTGAGACGCTTTCCCTATTGTACAGAAAAGCGCCACAACGATACAAATCTTGCCTCAACGCATAGCCGATCGTCCTATGCAGGTTCCATTGATGCTTCTTCCAGCGCTTCCATCTGGTACTTGGTATTGCAAACCGTGCAAACGGCGATCTTACGACTCTGCTCGACCAGCAGCCCGCCGCAGTTGGCGCAGGGCTGCGCAAGCGGACGCTTCCAACTGGTGAAATCGCACTGCGGATAGCGCGCACAGCCGAAGAAGACACGTCCGCGCTTGGAAACGCGGCGCACGACTTCGCCACCGTGTTCCTTGCCGCACTTCGGGCAGGCGATGCCGAGTCGTTCCAGGAATGGCTCGGTGTGCGTGCACTGCGGGTAAGTCGAGCAGCCGATGAATTTGCCAGAGCGACCGTAGCGCACTACAAGCGGGTTGCCGCACACCGGGCAATCGCGCCCGACGTATTCCATTTCCTTGACGACAGGCATTTTCTCGCGCGCCGAGTCCAGCTGCTGCGCGAACGGCTGGTAGAAATCGCCGAGCATCGGGCGCCATTGCAGGTCACCCTCTGCGATTTCGTCCAACTCGTCTTCCATGCGCGCGGTGAACTGATAATCCATCACCTGCGGGAAGTACGCCATGAGCAAATCTGTGACGGTCTTGCCCGTGTCGGTTGGTTTCAGGCGCTTATCCACCTTTGTCACGTATTCACGCTTCTGGATGACGCCGACGGTGGAAGCATAGGTGCTGGGGCGCCCGATGCCGTACTCCTCAAGCGTGCGCACCAGACTTGCTTCGGTGAAGCGGGGCGGTGGCTGTGTAAAGTGCTGTTCCGGCAGCAAATCGAGCAGGTCGATTTTGTCGCCAACCGCCATTTCTGGCAGTACGCGTCCCTCGTCTTCGTCACTGGCAATGTCTTCATCGTGAGCGTCCTCGTAGAGCGCGAGGAAGCCGGGGAACTTGATGGTGCTGCCGGAGACGCGGAACAGATACGGTTGCTTGCCGCCTTCGCCCGCGCCAATATCTACACGCAGCGTGTTATAGATGGCGTTTGCCATCTGGCTGGCGACGAAGCGCTGCCAGATGAGGGTGTAAAGCTTGAGATGATCCGCCTTCTTAAGCTGTCCTTTCAAGCTTTCTGGCGTGCGCGTCACATCCGTCGGGCGGATTGCTTCGTGCGCTTCCTGAGCGTTCTTGGCGCGCGTGCGATACTGTGGCGGGCGTTCTGGCATGAAGCCTTTGCCGAAGCGCTGTTCGATGTAATGGCGTGCTTCCGTCTGCGCCTGTGCTGACACATTGGTGCTGTCAGTACGCATGTAGGTGATCAAGCCGCCTGTTGAACCGCTGCTGCCAACCTCGACGCCTTCGTACAACTGCTGTGCCGTCGCCATGGTGCGCTGTGCCGTGAAGCCGAGCCGCCGCGATGCTTCCTGCTGGAGCGTGCTGGTCGTGAACGGGGCGGACGGCTTGCGCTGCCGCTCACCGCGCTTGACTTCGATAACGGTATAGTCGCTCCGTTGCAGGATGGGCAGATGCGGCGCGACATCGCCTTCGACATGGAATCCCACATCCTGATCATTGATCTTCACCAGGTGGGCGATGAATGGACGCTGATCGTCTTTGTTTGCCGCTGTGCTTTTCCGCAGCCGGGCATCGAGCGTCCAGTACTCTTGGGGTACGAATGTCTCAATCTCGCGTTCGCGATCGACAATCAGGCGCACGGCGACGCTTTGCACACGCCCTGCCGATAAGCCGTTGCGCACCTTTTCCCACAGTAACTCGCTGACCGGGTAGCCGACCAGACGGTCGAGGATGCGGCGTGCCTGCTGCGCGTTGACCAGGTTCATGTCGATCTCGCGCGGGTACTGGAAGGCGTCTTTAACGGCTTGCGGTGTAATTTCATTGAAGGTGACGCGCTTCATCTTTTCTTCGTCGCCTTCGGTCGCGTGGATCAAGTGCCACGCGATTGCCTCGCCCTCACGGTCGGGGTCGGTGGCGAGGAAGACTTCATCGGCGGCAGCAACGGCTGCTTTGAGTTCCTTGACGACAGCGCGCTTTTCATTTGGGACACGATATTTCGGCTCGAAGTCTTTTTCGACATCCACCGAAAGCTGCGATGCCAGCAGGTCACGCACATGCCCGACGCTCGCTTTAACCGTAAAGCCCTTGCCGAGATAGTTGGTGACACTGCGCGCCTTGGCGGGTGATTCGACGATCACCAGTTTGCCAATCGAGCGCGGGGCTGCACCATTTTTGCTTTTGGCGGTTTTGGTTTTTGTCTTCGCAGCAGGCTTCTTCTTGGCGGCTGCAGCTTTGCCCTTGACACTTCCGTTCGACTTAGCGGTCTTTTCAGACGGCGCAATCACAGGTTTGGGCAACCCTGCATGTGCTTCAGTCGCGCCCATGCGGAACAGCGTTGTCCCGCAAACGGGGCAACTGCCTTTGACGCCGGGCGTACCTTTTGCGGTAAAGGTGGCTTCCGGGTGAACGATTTCGCGCTTGGTCTTACATTTGACGCAGTATGCTTCTGCCATAACGTCCTACAGGTATTCCGATTTCTGCTCTGCCTTCAGGCGTTCCACAACCTGCTTGACATCCTGCGCGCGGTCTTTGCGGCAGATCATCAGCGAGTCACCTGTCTGGACGATGATCAGGTCTTCGACCCCAATCGTCACCACAAGCTTATCCCCAAAGACGAGCGTATCTTTCGTATCGATTTGAATCCATTGCGGCGCGCTGCCCTTGAGAATATTGCCGCCGTCGTCCTGCGGCAGCATGTCGTAGAGCGCGCTCCAACTGCCGACGTCATTCCAGCCTATTTCAACAGGAACGACCGCCATTTTCGCTGCTTTTTCCATCACTGCGTAATCGAGCGAGATTTTCTCGATCTGTCCCCAGTACTCGTTCAAGACGCGGTTGTAATCGGGCGTATCGACTCCCGCCGCGATGGTTTGCACGGGTGTGTACATAGAGTCAATACGCTGCCGTTCAAATTCTTGCAACGCAGTGTCCGCACGCCAGATGAACATGCCGCTGTTCCAGCTGTACTCGCCGGATGCCAGAAACTCGGCGGCGCGTTCGGCGTTTGGCTTTTCTGTGAAACCAAGCGAGTGATATGCCTGCAAGCCGTTCGCCTGTGCCAGCGGTTCGCCGCGCCGAATGTAGCCGAACCCCGTCGATGGATGGTCCGGTGTGATACCAAGTGTGACGATATGCCCCTGCTGCGCCAGTTCATAAGCCGCCGCCAGTGCGTCGCGGAAGCCCTGCTTGTTCGTAATGTGATGGTCAGCCGTCAGGATGGCAATCGTTGCCTGCGGGTCACGCTTATGAATGACCGCCGCACCCAGTGCCGCCGCCGGACCGCTATCGCGCGCGGATGGCTCCAAAATAAAGTTCTGTTCCGGAATTTCTGGTGCGTCTGCTTTCAGCGCTTCCGCGTAACGCTCCCCCGCCACAACATAAATGCGGTCAGGTGTAAACAGTGGAGCGAGCCGGGTGATGCTGACGCGAAACATTGAGTCGTCTTCCACCAGCGGCAAGAACTGTTTGGGTGTTTTACCACGACTCATGGGCCACAAACGTGTGCCGCCGCCACCCGCCATAATGAGCGCGTAGAAATGATCCATGCCTACTCCAAATTGTATGAGCAACGATGAATGATTAGCTCTTTAGGCAGTATTGCATGTGACCGACGTTTTGCGCAAGTCCCTTTAACTCAAGCATTGTCAATACACTGCTGACGACAGCGACAGGCAAACCCGCCATGCGCGCCAGATCATCGATATGAATGGGCTCTGCGCCCATCTGCTGCATGAGCAGCGCTTCCTGATCCGTATCAGGTTTGGCGAGCGTTTCCGCGATGCGGATGTGGCGTTCGGCGCGGTGATGGGCGATGTCAAGTTCGTTCAGGATGTCGGCAGCACTGATGATGAGCTTCGCGCCGTCCTGTATCAGGCGGTTCGTGCCTGTGCCGGCTGCTGTGAAGATACTGCCCGGCACAGCGAAGATTTCGCGGCTCTGCTCGGCAGCAAACAGAGCGGTGATGAGCGCGCCGCTTTTTTCCGGCGCTTCTGCAATCAAGACGCCGAGCGACATACCGCTAAGAACGCGGTTGCGGCGTGGGAAGTTGCGCGCTTCCGGCGGCGTTCCCAGACGGAACTCGCTGACAAGCGCACCCTGCTGGATGATCTTTTGAGCAAGCGTTTCGTGTTCGCGCGGGTAAAGGCGGTCAATGCCACAGCCCAGTACTGCAATCGTGCGCCCATCCGCGTCCAGCGCGCCCTGGTGTGCGGCTGCATCAATGCCCTGCGCCAGTCCGCTGATAATCGTGACGCCCTGTGCCGCCAGTTCCTTACTCAGTTGGTAGGCGGCTGTGCGCCCGTAATGGCTCGCCTTGCGCGTGCCAACGACCGTGATGGCTTTGGCGTCGGCGGGGGTGAGTTCGCCTTTGACATAGAGGATAGGCGGCGCGTCTGGGAGCGGTTTGAGTAAGGCAGGATAGCGCTCGTCGTTCAGGCTGATGATATGCGCGCCCGCTTTTTGGACGCGCTCATATTCGGCGGGCAGATCAAACCGTTTGCGAGCGACAAGCAGGTTCTTGAGCGCGATGCCGTCCAGACCGGCGTAGCGAAGCGCCTGTTCCGGCGCGTGCCAGGCGTCTGCCAGTGTGTCGAAGTGTTCGCACAGCCTGGCAATGCGACGCGGTCCGATTTCTGGCACCAGGCTGAAACCGAGCCAGTAGCGGCTGTCGTCGTTCACGAAGGGGTTCCTTAAATGCTCACTGATATACACAAATTCTAGCGAGTATCCAGGAAACCCCCAATCGAAGATCAAATCGCCAAGGCGCAAGGAACGCCAAGAATTACTCACTTGGCGCACTCGGCGTCTTGACGATTAATGTAGAGTTCTATCCACCCAGCGTGTAGGTGACAGTGACCTGCACCGTGACGCTCAGTTGACCCGGAACAATCTGCATGTTGCCGCCCATCCCCACGCCCATATCCTGACGCGCGGCGGGCAGCGGAATACCGCCGAAGTTACTACCTTCAACGATGTTCACAACTTCACCCACGCTCACCTCAAACGCAGCCGCCAGTTCGTCGGCACGGGCGCGGGCATTCGCAGCGGCACTGGTGCGCGCTTCGGTTTCGAGCGCTGCGACATCGGCTATGCCAAACGACAAGCCGTCGATGCGGTTTGCGCCTGCATCCAGCGCTGCGGTGATGATCGTGCTGGTCTCATCCAGATCGCGCACGGTCACGCTGACACCCAGGGTGGTGCGGAAAGTGCGTTCCCCGGTGGGCTGCCCGGTTGTCGGGTTAAAGCGATCTTCCGGGTATACGTTGAAGTTGGTGGTCTGGATGTCCGCGCGTTCCACGCCAGCTGCTTCGAGCGCTGCGATGATGTCCGCCAGCGTGTCACGCGCGCCGCTGACCGATTCGTTGATGTCTGCGCTGACGCGGTCCACGCCGAAGGTGATGTAGGCAGTGTCGGGCGTGCCGAATGCTTGCCCGATGCCGCTAACGGTGATCGTCCGTTCGGTAGTCATGGGAAGTCCTGGTTGTGCAAAAGCGCTGCGTCCGAAGGTCATCATGGCAATGGCGATGACGATCAATGCCAGCCCAACAGCACCGATAATCTGGGTCTTGCGTTTCGATACGATGGTCATGTGAATATCTCCTGTATCCGTCTTACATACGATAGACGTTACAGGCGCTATTTTTGTTCCCCAGTCAGGGGAGAAGTCCATCCATCAGGCGGACGGTCATAACTCCTGCCGCAATGTCGGTCTTGAGGACGACACTGGGAATTGCGGGGAGCAGTACTTCGCCATACCGTTCGCTATCGATGATGTAGACATCGTTTGCGCCCGTTTCCATGACATCACGCACCGTGCCGAGCGTCTCGCCGTCTTCGGTGACGACCTCTATACCGATGATCTGGTAGAGGTAGAACTCACCCTCGTCCAGCGGCACGGCATCTTCAAGCTCGATCAGCACGTACAACTCGCGCAGCCGTTCAGCGGCGTCGCGATCGTCAATCCCTTTGAGTTTGAGCAGCGCGTATTCCTGGTGCATTCGCAGCGCTTCTGGCTGGTAGGTCTGTATACGCGTACCATCTTCGTCTTCGCTCAGGAGTACCTGGTCGCGCTCGGCAATGCGTTCGGGGTAGTCGGTCAGCACGCGCATCCGGACTTCACCGCGCACGCCATGCGGACGCAGAATTTCACCGAGCAGCAGGTATTTGGGAGGGTTAGGCATAGGAATCTTTGTTGGCGAGAAAAGTACTTACTCAAGAGGGTGGAGAGAAAGAGAGTTAAGAAAACACCCTTTAACCTCTTCCTCTCTTGCCTCCTGGATAAGCACTTGCATTAAACGATCTTGAGGACGACGCGCTTGCCCTTGAGGTTCGCCTCTTCGACGCGCAGCAGGCTGCGAATGGCATTTGCCACGCGACCGCCTTTTCCGATGATGCGTCCCGCATCTTCCTGCGCCACCCGCAGTTCGATGATGACCGTGCCGCCCGACTCACGACGGCGCACCTTTACGGCTGTTGGGTCATCTACAAGGCTCTTGGCGACGTATTCTACAAGCGCTTCCATCGGAGTTAGCCTTCGTTAGCCTTTTCGCTCGCAGCTTTCCACTTGGACTTGCCCGCTTCAGGTGCAGGGTAAGCGGTCTTGGGGCTGACAGGGTTGGCAGCATACTGCGCGTTTGCTTCAGCGACCAGCGCTTCCATCGCTTCGCCCTTGCGCAGGCGGGCGAGGCGGTCGAGCGTGCCCGTGCGCTTGAAAATTGGCACAACAGCATCGCTTGCCTGAGCACCGACGCTCAACCAGTAGAGCGCGCGATCTTCTTTGACAATGTCGGTCGCGGGTTCGGTACGCGGA
The DNA here is from genome assembly GCA_033763755.1 of Chloroflexota bacterium. GTDB lineage: Bacteria > Chloroflexota > Anaerolineae > Aggregatilineales > Phototrophicaceae > Flexifilum. The sequence goes on along the minus strand of JANRJX010000035.1, from coordinate 19,849 downwards.
TTGTGCGTGCCGATAATTTCTATAAAGCGACCATTACGAGGGCTGCGCTGGTCGGTCACGACGATACGATAGCTCGGCTGACCTTTAAGACCGACGCGGCGAAGACGAATACGAACCATGTTGACAAGTGTCCTTTCAAAATGCGCTGCCTACAATTCGCCCGTGCGAACTGGCAGCCACTGGCACAAAATGTGACTCAGTCGCGGAAGGGAAATCCCTAGCGCATTAAACCGGGCGGCATTCCGGGGAAGCCCTTTAGCTTGCCCTTGCGCGCCTGGCTCATGAGTGTCTGCATATCCTGGAACTGCTTCAGCACTTCGTTGACATCGCGCACCTGGGTGCCGCTGCCGCTGGCGATGCGCTTACGGCGGCTGGCGTTCAGGACTTTCGGATTTTCGCGCTCTGCCTTCGTCATCGAATTGATGATCGCTTCCACGCGCTTGAGCCGCTGGTCCATCTCCTGCTGGTCGATCTGGTCGGCAAAGCGATTCATGCCGGGGATCATTCCGAGCAGGCTGGTGATCGATCCCATGCGCTTAATCTTCTGCAACTGCTCAAGGAAATCCTGGAGATCGAACTTGTTCTCCAGCATCTTCTTTTGCAGCTTGAGCGCTTCTTTCTCGTCAAACTCCGTCTGCGCCTTCTCGATGAGCGACAGGACATCGCCCATGCCGAGGATGCGCGACGCCAGTCGATCCGGATGGAACGCCTCGAAGCCGTCGAGCTTTTCACCTGTACCGAGGAACTTGATCGGCACGCCTGTGACCGCGCGCATGGAAAGCGCCGCACCGCCGCGCGCATCACCATCAACTTTGGTCAGGATCAGCCCGGTGATGCCGATACGCTTGTTGAAGCCATCGGCAATGTTGACCGCTTCCTGACCTGTCATCGAGTCAGCGACGAGCAGGATTTCGGCAGGCGTAGTGCGCTTCTTGATCTCTTCCAACTCGCTCATCAGCGTGTCGTCGATTTGCAGACGACCTGCCGTATCGAGAATAGCGACGGCGGCGTTGGCTTCACGAGCGGCTTTGAGACCGCGCACGCAAATGTCCGGCGGCGCTGCCTTGACGCCTTCTTCGTAGAACGGCACGTTGATCTGTTTCGCCAGTGTGACGAGCTGGTCAACGGCTGCCGGACGATACGTGTCAGCGGCGATGAGGAACGGCTGGCGTCCTTCGCGGCGCAGCAGCGTCGCGAGCTTAGCGGCAGTCGTCGTCTTACCGGAACCCTGCAAGCCGATGAGCATAATGACATGCGGTTTGAAGCTGCCCGCAAAGTTAAGCTTTGCGCCTTCGCCGAGCGTTTCCAGCATTTCTTCGTGAACGATCTTCACGACCATCTGGCTCGGCTTGAGGCTCTTGGCGACATCTGCACCAACGGCGCGCTCTTTGACGCGCTTGACGAAATCCTTGACGATAGGCAGCGAAACATCTGCTTCGAGCAGGGCCATGCGCACTTCGCGCATTGCCTCGTCCACGTCGCGTTCTGTCAGCTTGCCGACACGTCCCAGTTTGTCAAACGTTGATTGTAAGCGGTTCGTCAGTTGCTCAAACATGCGTGCTTGCAGTCCTAGTCTATGCGCAGTGCATTGTAGTGGAGGGGCTTAGATAGAACAAGGTGTAGAACTAGGACACCGCTTCTTTTTCCATCGCCCGATATGCGCGATTGAAGTAGAGTAGCGGGTCACTGTTCACGGGGTTCTGCCCCGTCGCGTAGACTTCGCCAATGTAAATCCAGTGGGTGCTGCCGTCGTGCTTGCTGGCGACTTTACAATCGACCCAGCCAATCGCCTCTGCGATGACGGGCGCACCGGTTGCCGCCGTGAACGTCTCGACACCGGTAAAGCGATCTTCGCCTTCGCCCAAGGGTACGCGCCCGGCAAAGCGATCTGATAGATGCGTTTGAGTGCTGCTCAGAAACGAGACGGCGAATACGCCGGATTGCTCAATCAGCGGGATGGTCTGCGAGTCTTTGTGCAGACAGATCAGGATCATTGGCGGTTGCAGCGAGAGCGAATTAAACGCGCTGACGGTCAAGCCAGAGCGCTCATTGCCGTGGGCGCTGGTAACTACAGAGACGCCGCTTGCCCACAGGCGCATGGTTTCGCGCATGAGCGCGGGTTCAACAGGAGTAGACATTCAGACCTCAATTCAAGAAAGATAAGTTATAGAGTGCATCATAAGTCTTAAAATTACATTGGCATGAGCCAAACTCAGGCAAACAGGTATGCCGCCATGTGCGGCGTCAGGTCTGTCAGGCTGCGCAGCCCGTCCGCAAACGCTTCCTTGCCGTTGCCAATGATAACTGTTGGAACAGGGTTATCTGTATGTTTGGTGTGGCTCATGTCCTCGAAGTTGCCATGATCGCTCGTGATGATCATCAATCCGTCGGTATCGCGCCAATTCGCCAGCGCGCCCGCCATCACACCATCGAACATCTCCAGGAGCTGCACGCCTTGCGCGACCGTTCCGCGATGACCCAACGTGTCGGTGATCCAGTGCGGGAAGAAGGCGAAGTTGTAGCGCTGTGCCAGTTCAACCATCTTTGCGCCTGCTGCAAACGGCGTGTACACCGGGCTGTCGGTATAGCCGAGCTCGTTGCGCCAGCCTTCACCCGTCCAATCGACCGCCAGCGCGTCGCCGCTGTAGATTTCGCGCTCGGTGAAGATGGGAACGCCCGCGCTGTGTGCCGACTCCTGATAGCTGGAGCGCAGCCGCTTGCCGCGATTGACGGCATCGTGCCAGCGGGGTGGGTAGCCTTCCAGTAGTGCTGCGGTCATACCGCGCGCGATGACCTGCTTGAAGAAATTATCCTCGTGCAGTATGGCGCGGATCGCCTCATTCGGTCGCGGTCCGTAGTGTTCGCCGATCAGTCCGGGGACATCGCGCCCCGTCAGGATAGTCGCTTGCCCGGAAGCGCTCTGCGGCTTGCCGGGGATACTCATATTGGCGTCGGTCGGCACGAAGATGGCGCGCTCACTGTGCTGGACGCCTGTGTCACGCAGCCAGCGCTTGCCGTTTGCCAGCGCGTGCAGCGTCGGCGTGTTGGCGAGAGCGAAGGGGTTGGTTGAAGGGTCGTCGTCGCCCAAGCCGATGCCGTCAAGAAAGATGAGCAGAATATGTTTCACGATTGCCAGTCCAGCAGAAATGGATTTGTCTTACGCTCATGTCCAATCGTCGTGCGTCCGCCATGTCCGGACAAGACGATAGCATCATCGCCCAGTGGCACGAGCATATCGAAGATGCTGCGCATAAGAGTGGCGTGGTCGCCGCCGGGCAGGTCAGTGCGCCCAATGCTGCCCTGAAAGAGCGCGTCACCGCTGAAGACGATGCGCTGCGCGGGCATCCAATAGCTGATGTGACCGGGGGCGTGACCGGGCGTGTAGAGCGTTTCGAGTGTGATGGAGTCCAGCGTTAATGTCTCCTGCGCGCTTGTCAGCCAGCGGTCAACGGCGGCTGCCTCCGGGAAGCGCTGCCCGATGAAGCGCAAACCTTGATCCGGCAGCATGTCCAGCCAGGGCTTGCAATCTTCGTGGGCGTAGAACGGCGCACCCGTCGCGTCTTTAAGCTCCTTGCTCGCCAGCACATGATCGAAATGGGCGTGCGTGGCGAGGATGAGCTTGATTGTCCAGCCCTTGTCCTGCGCCGCCTGCACGATGCGCGGTGCTTGGTCGACCGGGTCGATGACAAGCGCCGCGTTGGTGGCGGTGTCACCGATGATGTAGCAGTTGGTCACGGCGATGCCCATTGTGAGCATCTGGATTTCAATGGTCATGCTGTTACCTCTGCAACTAGAGGGCGGCGGAAAACGCGCAGCAGCATGGTGCGCAGTTCATCAAGGCGCAGCAGCCACGCAGCGCCAATGAAGACGACTGCACCGAGCAAGACCTGTGCGCTGATCTGAATGATGGTCATCAGTCTGCCTTGCCCCGCCAGTCCCGCACTTTGCCAGAGTGTGTCGAAAACGACGATTGCCAGCCCCATGATGAGGCTTGCCGCCAGCGTCTTGATGGTGGTACGCGCCAGTTCACTCTCCTGAATGCCACCCCAGCGACGGCGCAGTATGTAGAGCAGCAGGATGACCTCGAATGTCACGCCGAGCGTGTTGCCCCATGTGATCGCTTCGACGCCTGTTGGACTGGTGCTTCCAGTCAGGATGCCGCTGAAGACCAGGGCAAAGGTCAGGTTGATGACCGCGCCTCCGCTGGTGATGAGCAGGGGGGTCAGCGTGTCCTTGTCTGCGAAGAAGCTGCGAGCGGCGACCTCGAGGATGGAGTGGATGATGATGCCGAGCGCGAAGCCGCGCAGCGCGACATAGACGAGATTGGTGGCAGCAGCATCGAACGCGCCGCCTTCTAGCAGGCTGAGTGCAGGTCTGCCGACCAGCAGCAGCCCGATTGCCGACGGAATGGTGCCGATCAGGATGAACTTGAGCGCACCCGCCATCGCCTTGCGTTTACCATCCACGTCGTCAAGTTCGCTGAGCGCTGCCAGCGTCGGGAAGATGACGACCGCCATCGCCGATCCAATCAGCGTTTGCGGGATTTGCATCAGCCGCCAACCCCAGCTCCATGCACTGACTGCGCCTTCACCCAGACGCGAGGCGAAATTGATCGCCATCGTGAACGTGAACGTGAAGACGCCGACATCGAGAATGCGCGGCAGCATCAGCCAGAAGACGCGTCGCACTGCCGGATCATTCCAGCCGAAGCCGGGGGTCCAGCGCGCGCCGACCCGCACCAGCCAGGGAATTTGGATAGCGAAGTGCAGCACCGCGCCGATGAGTGTGCCATAGGCGATGCCATAGACGCCGAACGGCTGCACCAGGAAGCCGGCGCCAAACAGGATACCGACATCGTACATGACGGGCGCAAGTGCCGGTGCGAGGAAGCGGTTGTGACTTTGCAGCAAGCCCATCGTCGAGCCGCTGATCGAGAAGATCAGCGTCGAGAACAGCAGCAGGCGCATCAGCCCGACAGTTTCGACAACGCTTTCTGAGCTGAAGCCAGGCGCAACCACCTGTGCCACCAGCCAGGGCGCGGCGATGAACGCCAGCGCACTGACGATCACCGAGGCTACGAAGACGGTGTTCAGTACGTAACTTGCCAGCCGCCACGCTGACGCATTGTCGTTGCGCGCGAGCAGCCCGCTGAACAGCGGCATGAGCGCGGTCGTCAGCGTGACGCCGCCGATGATTAGGACGATGGTTTCCGGCAATTGGTTCGCGGCAACGAAGCGATCCCATTCCGCGCCGACGCCAAAGACATCGGCGATCAGCACCGTCTGCACCAGACTGATGATGCGCGCGATGGTGAAACCGATGACGACGATGATGGTGGAACGAATAATCGTTCGCTGGCTGGCGACCGCTTCGGTGGTCATGGGCATGTCCTTTAGCCGCCGAGCCGATCCAGCGCTTCACGCGCGGCGGCAAAGCGTGGGTTGTGCTGCAAGGCACGGGCATAGGACTGGCGCGCGGCGTCCGTTTCGTTGCGCGCCTCGAAGACTCGCCCTTCCCAATAGTGCGTTTCTTCTACGAACACGCCGCCGCTGGTCAGGCTGCTGTTAACGAGGAACATTACGTCATCGTAGCGCCCGACGTTGTAGTACGCCTCGAACGGATAGAACTGATACCAGATCATTCGGAATGGGATCGTTCCCAGCCGCGTCACTTCATCAAAGGCGCGTGTGGCTTCTTCATAACGGTCGAGGCGTGTCAACGCTGTGCCGATGTTGAACCACGCGAAGGGGTCAAAGCGGTTTTCGCGCGCTTCCTGCTGTGCGACTTCGAGCGCAAGCTCATTGGCACGGGTGACATCTGCGCGCTCGCCAAGCAGATTGATGACATCCGCCTCGCGCGATTGTTCATAGACGACGATGAAAACGCGGTTGAACGGCATCCAACTGCTGTCAAATTCAGTGTAAGGGACGGGGTAGCCATCGCCATTTTCGCCCGTGCCAAGCCAGCTATCGAAGACCAGGAAATGCCCCTGCACATCGTCATAGCCAACTACGGTCCGGTAGTGACCGATCCATTCCCAGCCCTCGTAGAGCTGCCCGCCGACTTCGACAATTACCGGAAAGCCAGCGTTCACCAACTGCTTGAGCAGCAGCATATTGCCGCCGATGCGGGTGAGCGCGCGGACGCCTGTCGTTTCGTTGATGAAGCGGACGATTTCGCCGGGAGAAACGTTCTTGTCTTCAGTCTCCGGCTTTAACCAGTCCGCTGCATCTTCCTGCGTGCCGCGCCAGCCATAATAGCTGAGCGCCATCGCTGCATTGGCGGGTCCGCAGTTGTTCCAACTTTGTCGTGTGTGGATAAATCCGCCATTATAATGCGTTGATGGCAGCGCCAGCGCAGCCGTCACATTTGGGTCAATGGTGGGCGATGGCGTTGGTGGCAGCGGTGTCGGTGTGGGGGGCAGCGGCGTCGCTGTAGCGCTGACGACAGTAGGTATGACAGCGACGCGCGTGGGCGTGCTGGTGGAGGCGGTCGTGGCGGTTGGCTGTGGTGTCTCCGTTGCGGTGGCGGGTGCTGCTTCGCTCGGCGTGGCGCTGCTGGCAGGTGCGAGCAGGTCGAGAGCGGACGGTCCGCCTGTGGGCGGCGCAATCGTGGGCAACGTGCCGCCAACGGGCGTAGGTGGCAGGAAGCTGCGTAGGAAGGGCAGCGGTGTGATCAGCTCTGCCTGATAGCGCGGCGGCAGGCTGTCACGATAGTAGTTGATGCCGCCGAAGGTAGCTGCCGCGCCGATGAGCAGAAACAGGATCGCCAGCCAGAGCGCGAGCAGGCGCGGCAGCGACTTGCGGAAGACGAGTGCCAGCACGACCGTGTAGGCAGCGACTGCGATGGCTGTGATGAGGGCGGGAAGTACCAGACTGATGAGTCGTCCCTGGCTCTGATAGATGAAGAAAGCAAACAGGGCGGCGACCACAAGGATCAGGAACAGCCCGACGACCAGCCAGAACAGGAAGCGCGGCGGATGATCCGTCTCCTGTGGCATGATGGGGATGGGCTGGGTCTTTTCGCGTTGATGTAATGTCACAGATCAAATCCTCCAAACGACGTTCGCGGCATTATAGCATGACGCGGCGCGAATGCTGATACAGTATAATTTCAATATCTGACGAGGAGTGAAGTCAGCGACTTAATGCTGATGATGTGAGTAGGGAGTCATGGGGCAAACGGAATGCTGGCGTGTGGAACTCCACAGCCATTCATGTTGGTCAAAAGATTGTGTGGTGAGTTTTGAGACAATTCTGCGCATTTGTGAAACGCGCGGCATCGACAGGATCGCGATTACGGATCACAACACGGCGGACGGCGCGCTCGAACTGCACGCCCGCGCGCCACAGCGCGTCATCGTAGGTGAAGAAATCATGACGACGAAGGGCGAACTGCTGGCGTACTTCGTTAAGGAAACCGTGCCGCCGGGTTTATCGCCGGATGAGACGATCATGCGGCTGCGCGATCAGGGTGCGGTCATCAGTGTGGCGCATCCGTTTGATCGGCTGCGCAAGGGCGCGTGGGACCTGCCGGACCTGCTGGCGATTGTCGATCAGGTCGATGCGATTGAGGTGTTTAACGCGCGCTGCGTCTTTGCCGAAGATAACCGTAAGGCGCTGGCATTTGCGCAGGAACACGGCAAACCCGGTACCGTCGGGTCGGATGCGCACAGCCGCGTGGAGTACGGGCGTGCAGTCGATTTGCTGATGCCGTTCCGCACGCCGCAGGAATTCGTGCAATCGCTGCGCGCGGCAGATTCCGTGCGTCGTTACAGTTCACTGCTGGTGCATGTGCATAGCAAAACGGCGAAGTGGTCGAAGAAGCTCGGTTTACGACCCCGTCTGTGGCAGGGTGGGTGACGAGGCGACAAGCAAGGCATCGCGCGCGGCGGCGAGCGCCGTACTGCCGATAGTGGCGGCTGCGTCGGCATCCCGCGTGTTTTCCAGCACGACCGTCACCGCAATGCCGTCCTGTCCGTTGAGCGTCGTGAAGCCGACGAACCACGAGAGCGCACCATCGCCTGCATAGGCGAACGCGGCATGACCGCCAATCTCCATATCAGGACGTGCGGCGGCGCGTGCTGCTCCGGTGTTGACCGCATTGAGCATCAATCCCCGCAGTTGTTCGGCGGTTTCCGCTGTCATGATCGGCAGGGTGGGTGACGCAGTACTCTGCGCCTGCCATGTCCCATCCGGCGGCTGCAAGGCAGCCAGTGTGTATGGCTGCGGCGCATTGCCGCCATTGACAATACTGGCGACGAGCATGGTCATGCTGACGGGGTTAACGGTGATCGTCCCCTGACCCAACAGGTTATCGCGCAAGGGATTCTCGCTCGATGGCGCTGTCGGTGTCGGTGTAGGGGGTTCGGCAGAGGTTGCGGTTGGCGCAGGGGCGGGAGGAAACGACGGCGGCAGCATCAGGAAGGCCCGGTTGTTATCAGGCGCAATCAATGTTGTGAAGGGCGCAGGGCATCCGTAGGCGTATGCCTGTGCGAACGTGAGGTCAGACGTCGATGGCATCTGTGCGCAGACCAGCACCAGATTGCCAAGACGCACAGGTGCAGCGGCACGCTCCAGTACCTCGTCGGCGACTGTGCCTGTAGAAAGTGTGGCTGCAAGCAGCGGGGTTTGCCACGCACCGCCGGGCTGATAACGCCCTTGCAGCGCGCGGTTGAAGAACGGATTTTCCGGCGCTTCTCGCAGCCGTTCCCAATCCTGGTCGAGCGTATTTGGGTTGAACGTGGGCAGGCTTGCCAGCGCCAGCAGCGCGCCATCCTGCACGCGCATAACAACGACTGCGCCGTGTCGCCCGGACATGGCATTGATGACCGCGCGCTGGACGGATGAGTCGAAGGTGACCTGAATACTTGCGCCGACAGCAGGGCGGTTGAGCAGCACATCCTCGACGGTGCGCGGGAGCGTGCTGCCGCTGAGTTGAGTGTCAAAGTCGGATTCGATACCCCCTGCGCCGTAACGCAGGCTGTAGTAACCGAGCGCGCTGTAGGTTTCGGGGCGGAGGTAGCGGCGGATGACACGCTGCCCCTCGACTTCGCTGACGACCAGCAATTGCCCGGTGCGGTCGTAGATTGCGCCGCGCCGGATGGCAGCACGCGCCTCGACCAGACGCGGGTTATCCTCGCGAGCGAGCAGCGCATCCCGCTCCCAGATACCCCAGTAGGCAGCAGCAGCCGCCACAATCGCAAAGGCGATGAGCAAGCCGAAGAACAGGCGGCGCAGTTCACGATTAAGCGTCACGTTCACCATCCTCTTCGGCAGACAATCGGATGAGCAAGCCGACCAGAATGAACGTCATCAGCAGCGAACTGCCGCCATAGCTGAGGAAAGGCAGCGTGACGCCCGTCAGCGGGATGAGCTTGAGGACGCCGCCCGTGATGAGCAGGGTTTGCACCGCGATAAGGAGGCTCAAACCTGCTGCCATCAGGCTAAAGAACGGGCGCTGGCTCTGCCGCGCGGCGACCCGCAGCCCACGCATGACGAGCGCGACGATGCAGCCCAATACGACGATTATCCCCAGCAAGCCCCATTCTTCTGCCAGCGCCGCGAACACAAAATCAGAGTGAACGACGGGGATGAATGTGGGCGAGCCGCTGCCCACACCTGAGCCATAGGCACCGCCTGCCGCGAATGCGAACAGGCTTTGCACGATCTGAAAAGCGCTGCCATCGGGGTCAAGCCAGGGATTCCACCAGATGTCAATGCGCAGCCGGACAAGCCCGATGAACCGATAGGCAGCGATACCCGCTGCGCCGACGAGCAGCGCGCCGCCCCACAACAGCCAGCCGAACCCGCTGGCGAGGTAAAGCATGAGCAGAAGCACAATGAAGAACAGCGCTGCCGTACCGAGATCGCGCTGCCAGAAGAGCAGTGTGACCGACAGTCCGCACATCAGCAGAACGGGTCCGATGACGCGCGGCGAAAAGCCCGCGAAACGGCGATTGGCGCGGCTGCGCAGTGTTTGCAGCGCGGGGTACTGTTCGGCAAGGTAGCTGGCAAGAAAGACGACCAGCATCACTTTGAGCAGCTCTGAAGGCTGGAAGAAGACAGTCCCAAAGCCGAGCCACAACTGAGGTGCGCCTGCCTGACCGGACGGATTGACGCCGAACAGGATGGTTGCGACCAGCAGCGCGAGGCTGGCAAGGAGGATGGTGTAACGGAAGTTGCGCAGCCAGACGAGTAACCCTGGCACACTGGCGACAGCGAGCGCCGCAACGACGCCGATCACCAGCCAGATCGTCTGGCGATCAGCGAAGATCGGCGCAAGGCGCTCGATCATCAGCATACCCCAGCCGCTGAGAAAGAGCGCCAGCGGATAGAAGAGCGGGTCGCGACGGGGCAATCGGCGGTGCAGCCAGAGATGTCCTGCCCAGGCAGTGATGAGCCAGACGAAAAAATGCACCCAGTCTTCGCCGCGACCGGTCGTTAGCGTGAGCGCCAGTGTGTTGACGGCAAGGAACAACGCTGCCAACAGCAGCAGCGTACGCTCAACGTAAGCCGGGGTGAGCGCCAAACGTGGGCGGCTGAGCGCCTGGGTTGCCATGCGCTAGGCGAAGAGTCTGCCTGCAATCGGGTGCAGGCGCGTCATAACATCCGACGGAATGCGGCTGCGGTCAGTCATGATGGCGTAGTCAAGCGTGTGGTGGCACTCGCAATCGTGGTCGTCAGGCAAACGGGCGATAGCTTCAGCGACGGCTTGCTGAGCGATGGCGAGATTGTGGTGCATGGTTTCGATGACGGCTTCGACCGTGACGGGCGCTGTGCTGGTGTGCCAGACATCATAATCGGTGACGTGCGCCATTGTCGCGTAACAGATTTCTGCTTCGCGGGCGAGGAAGGCTTCCGGGCAGGTCGTCATGCCGATGATGTCGCAGCCCAAGTGCCGAAAGATGTGGCTTTCGCCGCGTGTGCTGAAGCGCGGACCTTCGACAACGACAAAGCGCCCACCCATGTGTGCCGTGCCGCCGACGCTTTGAACGGCATCGTAGGCGATTTGCGCCAGATCCGTGCAGAACGGGTCAGCGACGGAGATGTGCGCAACCATGCCTGTCTCGAAGAATGAGTTGCCGCGATCATGTTTCGTCTGGTCAAAAAGCTGATCGGGGATGACGATGTGTCCGGGTGCGTAGTCTTCGCGCAGGGAGCCGCAGGCATTGACCGCCAGAATGTGGCGGACGCCGAGCATTTTGAGGGCGCAGATATTCGCGCGGTAGGGAACGGTTGTCGGGGTAAAGACATGCCCCGCGCCGTGACGCGGCAGGAAAGCCACCCGCTTGCCGCGCAATGTGCCGACGAGGACAGGAGCGCTCGGTTTGCCGAATGGTGTCTCAATATCGTATTCAGTGATGTCGGTGATGTCCGGCATCTTGTACAAGCCCGAACCGCCAATCACGCCAATCTTGACTTTTTCCATGGTCAACGCTCCAAATCCAGTCGGTAATGTGTTTGTCCAATGCTGATGATGTCGCCATCGGTGATGATGACTGCCTGGTCAATCGGTATCTTGTTGAGCAATGTACCGTTGGTACTCTGGCGATCTTCGAGCCACCAACGCCCATTGCGCATAGCCACAACCGCATGATCGCTGGATGCAAATGTGTCGTCCAGCGGGACGCTGTTGGTGGGAGAACGTCCCAGACTGGTCAGCGGAAGCAGCGGGTAGTATTCGCCGGTCGCGACATAGCCCTGCTCAAGCTCATAGACACGAGACAAACGCCCGTAAGTACGCCGAGTGCTGCTGGTTTCGGTGGCTGCGCGCACGTCACACCACATGATCCAGAAGAGCGAACCGAGCAGCGCCAACAAGAGCAGCGCTGAGGCGATGCGCAGGATGAAGAGCAGAAACTCGGTAGTCAACGCTGGGTGTCCCTTAAAGACCGCTGATCGGTTGAATGGCGGTCTGGCTGTGCGCGGCTGCGTCGGTATCTTCGACGTAAATAATGCGACATTTTCCCATGCGGATCATATCGCCAGGTTGCAGTCGATGCTCGTGAATGCGCACATCGTTGACGAATGTACCATGCTGACTGTCGTTATCGAACAGTGTGTATGAGCCGAAGCGCAGGCGCAGTTGGGCGTGATGACGCGAGACATAGGCGTCATCCAATTGGATGTCGTTGTCACGGCTGCGTCCCAGGTTGATGATGTCGTTGGTAAGTTCGACTGTGTATTCGCCGTTGATGATCAACTGTGGGGCATTGATCGTGCGCTCAGCGGGTTTGACATCAACGCGCGCCAGCGACGCGGTTTCGGTTTGCGGGCGGGTCTGATGCTCGGCGATGACAACGACATCGCCCATCGCCAAGGTGTGGTCGGCAACCATGCTGATGACGGGCAAACGCAGCAGGTGATAATCCAGGCTTGTCGCTAACTCGCTGACGTGTTCTGTCAACAGTGCCAGAATGTCCGGCTCATGTTCGAGCAGGCGCGTTTGCATGTGCGGATGCAGATGAATGGTGTAGCGGTCCGGCGCGCGACGACGCGGGTCGTCGGATGCGGGGGGGCGGGATTGTTCTTCAAAAGCGCGCGTGATGTGTAACAGGACATCATGCGCATTGACGCGCTGACGGAATAGTTGTGTGAATGCGCCCTCGATCAGGCGTTCAAGTTGCGCTTCTATGCGCGCGAGGTGTTGATTCGTCATGGCGGGCATTATAACCCGCCAGACGAAATTAGGCTATCGGCTTACGGTCCAGAGAGCAACTGGACGCGTGGCTCAGTCGGTACGTTATCCACCCAGGTATCAAAGGTCTGGATGTTCGCGCTTTGCTCCGTGCGCAGGTTTTCCAACCAGTCCTGGAATTCACGCTGCTGCGCCTGCTCGTATTCAGTGTCGGTCATCTCGCGTTCTTCGCGCCCGCGCACCTGCAAGATGTGCCAGCCGAATTCCGTTTCGATGGGGCCAACGAATGCGCCGATTTCAGCTGTCAGCGTCGCCTGTTCGAATTCCTCGACATAGCGTGAAGCAGGTGCCCAGCCAAGATCGCCACCGTTGCCGCTATTCGAGTCATCGGTGGAAACAGCGGCTGCCAGTGTTGCGAACGACTCGCCTGCTTGCAATGACTCCAGCACTTCCTGCGCCAGTTCCTGCGTATCGACCAGGATATGGCGGACGTTGACGAATGTCGTTGTGCGCGGCAGTTCGGCGGCGATGCTGTCACGCACCGCGTCGCGCAGCACGCGCATTTCGAAGTAGCCGCGCAGGTCCGACTCGTTGACGCGCCCCACACTGTTGAGATACGTCACGAAGTCCTGACGATTGGTATTGAACTGTGCCTCGCGCGTTCCCAGTTCCAGCGTCGGCTCGACGGTGGCTGTTGGGGTTGCCGATGGTACTGCCGTAAAGGTCGGCGTGACCGCCAGCGTCGGCGTCGTGGTCAGGGCCGGATCAATCGTTGGAATGAGTGCCGGGTCACTGGTCGGCGTCAGCGTCGGTGCAGGCGTCGCACTTGGTACGGGGGACGGTGTAGACGTGATAAATGGTGTCGGGCTGCTCGTCGGGGTAGGCGACGGCGTAGGCGTAAACAAGAAATCGTTGCGATTGAAGCCAAAGAATTCCTGAACGCGCTCGTCAATCTGTTCCTGCGTCGCCGTGATGCCGCGCTGTGTCGCCTGCTGACGTACCAGCGCATCTTCCACCATGTCGTTCAAGACGCGATTGCCCAACTGATCCGGCACGCTGATCTCTTCAAGGTAGGTGCTGTAGGGCGGGAACTGGCTCAACTGCTGCTGTGCCTGCTGTGGGTCAAGCCCGAAGCTCAAAAGCGTGTTGTAGCCCTGCGTCAACTGCTGGTTGATCAGCACGCGCTCTAAACGAACACGCTGCTCGAACTGCGCGACAGTGATGTTCTCGCCATTCACAGTCGCGACAGGCTGATTGGGGCGGATGACCTGCTCGGAAATCAGTGCGACGGCAACCAACAGCAGTGCCAGTGCCCCAATGACGACCGCGGCAGTAACGACATAACGTTGAATCGCGGCTTCGCGCTCGTGACGCGATTTGTATTCGCCGAGCAGCCGCGGCTGCGGCTTTTTGGCGTCTGCTTCCGATGGAATCGGTTTACCCGCGTCTTTGGGCATCCCGGTGGTGCGGCTGCGTTTGCTCATTATCCGTTACCCTTAGCCTTAGTCGCTCAGGTTGACAAACGGCAGCAGCGCCAGATGACGAGCGCGTTTGATTTCGCGCGCCAATTCGCGCTGGCAGCGAGAGCAGTTGCCCGTCTGACGGCGCGGGCGAATCTTGCCCGTTTCCGTGATGAACTGGCGCAGGGTGTCAATATCTTTGTAGTCGTAGCACTTGCCCGGCGGGCAGTAGATTTGGTGACGGCGCATACGCCCGCCACGTTCAAAACGCCCCTCGCGGTCACCGCGTCCTTCGCGATCGCCGCGTCCGTCACGATCACCACGCCCATCACGGTCGCCGCGTTCGCGTCCGCCGCGGCGTTCTTCTGGCGCGCCTTCTGGCTGTTGAACATCGAGTTCGTTGGTATTGTCGCTCACAGGTATCTCCAAGATCAGGTCGTACTAAAATGCGTAGTCACTGCTGCCTTCATCATCGCTGATGAAGTCAATGTCACCGTTATGACCGCGCCGATCGCCGAGCAAAATCATCTCATTGGCGACGAGTTCAGTGCGAAAGTGCTTCTTGCCCTGCTCGTCTTCCCAGCCGCGCGTTTGCAGACGTCCTTCTACATACACCTGCTGATTCTTCGTCAGGTGCGCTTTGCAAATCTCCGCCAGCGTTCCCCAGGCAACCACGTTAAACCATTCGGTTTCCTCGCGGCGCTCGCCTTCTGCCGAGACCCAGGTACGCGTTGTGGCAACGCTGAAGCTCGTCACGGGGCGACCGCTGGGCGTGTAGCGCATTTCGGGGTCGCGCCCCAGGTTGCCAATGATAATGACTTTATTCAGACCGCGTGCCATTCCAGTAACCCCATTTACCCATACAATTACGACGGCTGGATGAGTGTACCGAATTTATTCTTCGGTGCGCACTACCAGATAACGCAGGATAAACGGGGACAGGTCAAGATTGCGATTGAGTTCTTTGATCGCGTGCGGTTCAAGCTGGCTTTCCATCAGTACGTAGTAGCCTTCGCGCTGCTTGTCGATTTCATACGCCAGCTTGCGGCGACCCCAGCGGTCGATCTTGGTCACCTGACCGAGTTCGCCAGCTTCGATCCAGCCGCGCACCTGTTCGACGGTGTTATTAATGGTCGCGTCTTCAGCGTCAAGACGCACGATGAATGTAACCTCGTAGGCTCGTTTCATGGGGGTACAGTTGTCTCCTTCTTCCCCTGGAGTTGCTCTGGTCAACCAGCATGTGCTGCCTGCGCAGAGCGGAAAGTACGTTGCTGCCAACGATGGGGATCGCCAGCGCAGAGCATCTTACATGAGTGTGTTCCTTAACGCAACGGTGATGTGCGTGCCAGCCGTGCGCTCGCCAGCGCCAGCGCGACCGTCGTCCAGAAGAGCGTGATCGACGATTGAAAGTCGATGCGGAACAAATACAGGTCAGCAACCGCGTTTACGAGCGCGGTAAGCAGCGCGGCATGATAGCCGAGAAAGATCGCGTTCAGGTCGGGATTATCGCGCGCCTGTCGCCAGGCGCCCAAGCCGTAGGCGAAGACGCCGCCGACCATCGCCAGATAGATGCCGACGCCCACCAAGCCAATCTGGTTTGCCATAATCAGATACATGCTGGCGACATCAGTGTAGATGTCGATGTCCGGCGTCCCTGTGAAGCCGACGCCAAACACGGGGTAGCGGCTGATTAGGCGCAGTGCATCGTTGTACTCACCCAGGCGCATTTGTGTCGCCAGGTCCTGCGCGGTGAAGGCATCTACAAAGCGTTCAACCAAGGGCTGCGTAAACGGCAGGACGAGCAGCAGCAGGACGATGGCTGCCAGGACCGTTAGCAACTTGCGGTAGCGCAGCACGCCGATGAACACCAGTCCGATGGCAAACGCCAGCATCGAAGCGCGCGAGAACGTCAGCACCAGTGCCAGCCCGATGACGATGAGCAGCGCGACAGTCAGCCAGCGATAGCGCAGTACGGGCTTTTCCGCGAAGAGCTGCGGGGCGATGGCGCTGGCACTGATGGCGAGAATGCCCCCGAGCGCGTTCGGATCGACCCAGGTGCCGATGGCGCGTTCTGCCAGTGCAGGGTTGTCTTCGATGTAGCGGATGACGCCGCCATCGGGATAGCCAATGCGTGACAGACGGACGAGGATCGCCTCTGTCAGGTCATTTGGCAGTATATACAGTACCAATGTGACGAGCGCCTGTGCACCCACCGCGAGCAGGATGGCGACGACCAGACGACGCAGGATGGCGGGTTCGCGGGCAATATCGACAAGCACGAACGTGAGGCTGATGGCGAGCAGCGTTTCCGCAAAGCCGCGCAGGATGTTGTTGGTGGGGGGGGCCCAGCGCAGACCGAGAATGAACGTCAGGATCAGCCAGCCGATATAGACGAGAATCAGCGCGTGGACGGGCGTGATGCTCAGATTGCGTCGCTTGCCGACCATCCACTGGCACAGATAGACAAAGATGAACGCGCCTATGGCGGCATCAAGCAGCGTCGGGGTGAAGCCGATACTGAAGGGGAATGTGCCGAACGGTAGCAGCGCCATGATCGCGATCATGCCATAGAGCGCGAAGTAGAGATTGGTGATGACGAACAGCCCGACGAGCGTGCCGAACAGGGCCGCAATCGCGATCAACGGCTCTGCAAGTGTGATCAGCAGCCCAATGCTGCCGCCGGCTGCGCCCACGAGAATGCCAATCAGGATGGCGTACCAGCGGCGGTCAAGCTGCGCGATCCATGTCTGGACAGGGTTGAAGGTTTGGATTAGCGGTTTCTGGCTCGCCATAAGCTGATCACTCCAAATATGATGAGACTTGTCCATGCTGCCAGACTGATGAGCGCGCCGACGCGATAGGTCAGCGGTTCGTAGGTGAAGCGCACTATCTGACTTTCGCCCGCCGGAACAACGACCGCCATCAAGCCACCATACGCGCGCAGAATTGTAGCAGGTTGGTCATTGAGCGTGGCACGCCAGCCAGGGTACTCGACATGGGCGACCGATAGGATAGCCGATACAGGTGTGGAAACAGAGATAGTGAAGTCTTCTGGTGCATAGCTGGTCGTAAGAGCGCGTCCGCTTTGCACAGGTTGCTCTGCGATGCCCGCATCGCGGTTGAGCAGAATAGTGCTGCGCGGGCTAAAGGCAGGATCGTGCAATCGGACGCGGGCGGCTGCGTCGTCGGCGACAAGCTCGTAGTTGCTGACGAGCAAGGCGAACGGGCGCGGGTTGTCGAGCAGGTGCAGGTTAATCTCGCCATACGCATCGCTACCGCGCCCGACGATGGTGCTGGGGACGGGCAGTTCGTTCCAATCTGTGAAGACGTAGCGCACGGCGAACAGTTCCCAACTGCGTTCGTCGGGTACGTCGCCTTCGATAAGCGCGTGGGCACTGCCCAGCCACAATGGACTGATGCCGTGAATGTCAGCTAACCCGTACAGGCTGCCGTAGTTCCCGCCCAATCCACGAAAGCCGTCAACGCGATAGGGTGGGTCGGCAGCATCGGCAGTGGCGAGCGCGACCAGCGGCGGGGGCGTAAAGGCGACTTGCTGCGCTGGTGGCACGGGATCGTACACCGCGTCGGCGTTCATGTTGACCGTGAATAGCTCGAAGACGAGCAGGGCGGCGATGGCGAACAGCGCCGCGCGACGGGTGGTTGCAGCAGGCAGCAGCAACGAGAGGATACCCGCGACGATTGTCGAAAGAGCAAAGTAGGGAATGAACGCGCCATAACCATCGCGATTGCCGATCCAGGCGACCATGACGAGTGCGGCGACAGCGCCGATGCCGACGAAGGCGCGCGACAGCCAGAGGCGCAGCCGGAGCAGCTCCGTGTGGTCGCGCATCGCGTCCCAGGTGGCAAGCTGAATAATGCCCATGCCTGCCAGCACTGCCAGACTGATAGCGACGATGAGCGCGGCGCGTTCCTGTCCGCGAAAGAAGTATGCGCCAGGCAGCAGGTTGTACAGGATCGGGTAGAGCAGGGAGTTACCGCCAAAGCTCCACAGCAGCGCTACAAGCGCGGCAATGCCCCAGAACCATGCAGCGTGCGCGCGCCGCCAGAACGCAATCGCCGCCAGCGCCAGCCCGACAAGACCGACGTATAGCGGCGAGAATACGCTGACAACGTTCGGGTAGATGAATTGCAAGACGTCCTGAATGGGAAAGCCGTTCGCCTTGGCGTCAAAGCCAAAGCCTGCGCGCGTTGTCAGTGCCAGATACTCCGCGCTTGGCAGCAGTTGCGCGGCTGCCAGTGCCACACCGCCTACGCCGAACAGCGCCGCGCCCGCAGCGAACCGCGTCCAGCTAGCGCGTGCCTGCCAGAGTCGGAAGCCGAGATATGCGAGCAGCAGCCACGTCATCAGGAAGGTTGTCTGCGGGTGTCCTGCCAGCCACGAAAGCCCGTAGGCGAGGGTGGTCAGGGAATGCCAGGAGAAGTTCACAGTGCTCAGTGCCGAGTTCTTGGTTCGTAGTTCGGACGTTGAAGGATCAGGAGTGAGAACTGGGAACTGCGGACTTGTTCTTGTGGCTTCATGGATGCCGATGAGCGCGAGCGGCAGCCATGTTGCCGCTTCCAGCAGCGCCAGTTGCAGCGGCGGATAGCCGGACATGAAGCCGCCGTAGCCGCCGACGATAGCCGCCGTGACGCTGGCGAGATATGACGCGGGCTGACGCAGTGTGACACGTCGCATAAAGATGTAGAGCAGGATGGTGAATAGCAGCACATGGGCGGTCATTTCGAGCTGGAGTGCGCGGTAGCTGAAGCCGCCACTCAGATGCGCCAGTGCCAGCGTGAGCAGTCGCGGTGGATAGAAGACGGCTGCTTGCGTGTCGGCAATGAAGGGTAGACCGCCATTGTTGTAGGGATTCCACAGTGGAACCTGTCCCTGACTGAACCGTTCGTACTGATAGGCGGCGAAGGCGACAAACTGCCCGCTGAAATCGCCCTGCGTTAATGATGACTGATCGGCAATAATGGGGGTCAAGAGCCGCCAGAAGAACAGCAGCCAAAGGGCGATTAAGGCAAGTATCGCGATTGTGTCTGGATGGAGATGCAAACGCCAGGTAGCCAAGGACACAAAGGGCCGATTCATCTTAGCGGGCATGGCATCGTGACGTTTAGTTGCTTCGTTAGGTGGGTTTGCGTTCATGGCGACACGCTCGGCAGGATGCGGACTCGCGTGAGCTGGGTGTAATCGAACGCCGCTCCGCCGTCCGGCGTGAAGACACGCAAACGGTTGAAACTACCATCATCACCGCGCGTGTACAAGCCGACATAGATTTCGTAGATATTGGGCGGTGCGGTTGGATTGACGGGCAGGGTGTGCGCGTCTTCGATGATGACGCCTGGCTCCCACGTTGATGTCGGTGCATTCCACTGCACAGGCATCGCGTCGGAGGCAGCGTAGATGGTGGTCGTCAGGGGATCGATGATCTGCGCGAAGACAATGTAATCGGTGTCGAGGTCGCGCAGGGCTTGCCAGTAGAGCGTGAGTGTCGTTTCGCTGCCTGCCGCCGGACTGAGATCACTCAGGCTGTAGCCAACGAGTTCGATTTGATCGCTAAAATTGATGTTGATGGGGTTAGGCACTGCCAGTTCGCTTGGGCGCGGTTGTAAATCCAGTTGACCGACGGTGACGGTTTCCGAGTTGCTGCCAGTTATCATGCGCTCGCCCGTTGGCAGGTGATACCAGCCGATGACGACATCGAGCGTTTGAGGCGCATAGGCGTTTGGAGGGATCCAGA
>JANRJX010000034.1:0-43452 GCA_033763755.1 Chloroflexota bacterium | reverse complement strand
GACCTGCCGCCGCCGATTGTGCGCGATGGTTCACGCCCGCCGAATATTCCGCGTATGCGAGGTGAATGAGAAATCTTACCCCCGCTTGTTCGCTTCCCCGCATAACTGGGGGACACGTCACTTCTTCTTTGTCCTAAAATGCTGACAACGTTGTCTGTCAACGTTGTCAGTGCATCGAGCTGACACCTTCAGTTTGTAGATCGGGAGATTTGGAAGAGATGGATCGTTTGCTACTATCACAACAGCGCTCAATCGACTATGCTCAGCTTTCGATGTACGAAAAGAGGCTGCTGATGGATTGGGTGCGGGCGCACGTCACGCGCGAACTCGTCTGGGAATATACGAGTGTGGGCATCCAAAGCCTGTTTGAAGAGTCAGACTTTGGCTTCCCAATCACGCACGCGCAGATGCAGCAGGCATTGATGGAAGCGGGCTGCTACCCGGAAAACATTGAGGCGGAGACGTGGGTGGTGTACTGACTGGTTGCCTGCGTCCTGTTTGACAATCGACGCACTCAATCGCAGGGATAAAGCAGCTTTGCTCATCCCTGCTCATCCCTGCGCCGCAGCATCGTTAGTCCTTGAGGGTTGGCGCGCGCGGGCTGGCGTACAATGGGGAGTATCTACGGATATGTGTGAAGTGTGCAACGATGCTGCGAGGGATCAATAGGCTACTAGAAAAGGCACTGGAGAAACTGACCGTATCCAATTATCTGCTGATTTTGTTGATTGTCTATTGCATTGCACTGTTCTTTCTAAACGTTCTACCACTGCCCATATTTACGCGAGACTCTACTTTTGTGACTGCGCTACTGCTGTCTGTGATGTTTTTCATGAGCATCATGCCATCGGTTGTTCAACGCCGCATCCTGCCTTGGAACATGATTGGCACAATCCCCTAGCTCATGCCGATTTGCAACAGGCTGCCTTATTAACCGATGCAGACGCAATAACAGGAAGTCACCACATCTCCTCATTACAACTTCTCGACATGCTCCACGCCTGGGTCGCCTACAAAAGCGGTGACGCAGCCGCAGCCGCCGAACGCTGGCGGGCGCTCGTTGCGCAGGACGCGCGGTTTGGCGATGCCGACTGGCTAATGCAGGAACTCGATTTCAGCGCGTTAGAAGACGAGACCACACGGGGGATTTTGCAGCACATCACCCCAGATACGCCCGCTTGACGCGCTCATCCGCAATCAATAACTGCGCCTCGTCGCTGAATGTGATGCTGCCCGCCTCCAGCACATAGCCGCGATGCGCCGCCTGTAACGCCAATTGCGCGTTCTGCTCGACCAGCAGCACCGTCACGCCGTCCTCATGGTTCAGTTCGTGAATGATCTGAAAGATTTCGCGCACGATGATCGGCGCAAGACCGAGCGACGGCTCATCCAGCAGCAGCAGGCGCGGGCGGCTCATCAGCGCGCGGGCAATTGCCAGCATCTGCTGTTCGCCGCCGCTCAGCGTCCCTGCGTACTGTGCGCGCCGCTCCTTCAGGCGCGGGAAGCGCACAAACTGCTTTTCGAGATCGGCGCGGATGGCGGCATTGTCATTGCGCACGAACGCGCCCAATATCAGGTTGTCTTCGACTGTCAGCCGTGCCAGCACGCGCCGACCCTCCGGCACATGCGCAATGCCCGCGCGCACAACCATATCCGGGCGCATCTTCAACAGCGGCTTGCCTTCGTAGAGCATATCGCCTGCGCGCGTCGGGATGATGCGCGAAATCGCCCGCAGCGTCGTGCTTTTGCCCGCGCCGTTCGCGCCGATCAGTGTGACGACTTCGCCCGGATAGACGACCAGTTGAATATCCTTCAGCGCTTGGATTGCGCCGTAGTTGACGTGCAGCCCGCGCAGTTCCAGCATCGGTGTCTTGGCGCTCATGCTTCGTCTCCCAAATACGCTTCGATGACGGCACGGTCACGCTGCACCTCTGCCGGATTGCCGAGCGCGATCAACTGCCCGAAGTTCAGCACAGCGATGCGATCGCACAAGCCCATCACCATCGGCACGTTGTGTTCGATCAACACGACGGTCAGCTTGAACTTCTCTTTGACCTCGCGGATGTAGCTGCTCAGCCCCGCCTTTTCGTTGGGGTTCATGCCTGCGCCCGGCTCATCCAGCAGCAGCACTTCAGGCTGCAACGCCAGCGCACGCGCAATCTCCAGCCGTCGCTGGTCGCCATACGGGAAGTTACGCGCCTTCACATGTGCGCGGTCGGCAAGGTTGACCATTTCCAGCAGGTTCAGCGCCTGCTCACGGACATGCTTTTCTTCGCGCCGTGCCTGTGGCAAGCCGAACACACCGGGCAGAACACCGCTGCTGGTATGTACATGCTGCGCCACCATCACGTTTTGCAGTGCGCTCAGGTTGCCGAACAGCCGGATATTCTGGAAAGTGCGGGCGATGCCGCGTGCAGCGACCTGATGCGGCTTGAGCCTGGTGATGTCCTGCTGTTTGAAGAGCAGTGTGCCGCTGGTTGGGATGGTGAGCGCGGTGATCAGGTTAAACAGCGTCGTTTTGCCCGCACCGTTGGGGCCGATCAAGCCGAAGATTTCGTCGCGCTGCACGGCAAATGACACATTATTGACCGCGACCAGTCCGCCAAAGCGCCGTGTCATCGCCTGTACTTCAAGGATTGTTTCGTTCATGGTTGCCCCCCGCTGGTCGCTGGCACGGGCGCAGGCGTCGCCGCTTTTTGTTTACGCTCGAACAGGTCGGGCGTGATCAACCCCTGCGGGAAGAGCAGCACGCCGAACGCGATCAGAAAACCGTAGATCACCAGTCGTCCGTCGCTGAGGAACAGCGATAACCACTGTGGCAGCCCGTCAATGCCTGCCGCCTGGCGCAGCACTTCCGGCAGCGCCGTCAAGAGCAATCCGCCCATGACCGGACCCAGGAACGTGCGCGAGCCGCCGATGATAACGTAGGCGAGGATCAGAATGCTGGCGTCGAACGTCCCTTGCCGCGCGTTCCAGGTGTTCAGTACATGCGCTGTCAATGCGCCGCACATGCCCGCCATAATCGCGCCCATTGTGAACGCCAGCACTTTGTTGTACGTCGGGTTGATGCCCATCGCCGTCGCTGCCAGCTCGTCTTCGCGCAGGGCGATGAACGCGCGCCCGACGCGCGACCGTTCCAGCCGATAGACGAACCAGGTACAGAGCAGCAGGAATGGCAGCGCGATTACAATGTAGCTGAACTTGGTTGCGTCATCCGGGAACGGCTGCGGCACGCCGAAGATGCCGATTGCGCCGCCGGTGATCGGCAGGTTGAGCGACAGTACGCGCAGGATTTCGACGAACGCAATCGTCGCCAGCGCCAGATAGATACCGCGCAGCCGCAGCGCGGGCAGCCCGATGACGATTGCCACCAGCCCGCACAGGATGCCCGCCAGCACCATCTCTACCAGCACCAGCCCCAAGGGGTACGCATCACCTGTTGCCGTCAGCGGGAAGATGCTTGCCAACCAGACGACGAACGATTGCAGCGGTTCGGGGTACGTCGTGCCGGGCGCGGGCATGAACTTGTTGGTCGCCAGCACCGCGCCAACGTAGCCGCCAATCGCGAAGAAGCCCGGCGTCGCCAGCGAAAGCTGACCCGCCATCAGCGGCAGATACAGCGAGAGCGCCAGCACTGCCTGAAGCATCATCAGGATGATCAGAAAGCCGTAGGTGGTGATGAATTGATCCACGATTTATACCTTCTGAATCAACGCGCGACCGAGCAGACCCTGCGGGCGCACTAGCAGCACTATGAACAGGATGAGGAAGGCGATGGCATCCTTGTAGGCGACGGCGGACGCAGGCAGCAGATTTTCCGCAATGCCGATGACGATGCCGCCGACGACTGCACCGGGGATATTGCCCAAGCCGCCCAGCACGATCACCGCGAGCCCCTTTAAGCCAAAGGCGATGCCGAAGTACGGACCTGTGATCGTCACGCTCAAGCCCACCAGCGTCCCGGCGATACCGCCGACCAGCCCGCTGAGGAAGAATGTCAGCAGGATCAGGCGGTCGGTGTTGATGCCGAGCAGGCTGGAAGTCGTCGCGTCTTCGGAGACCGCACGTAAGGCGCGTCCGGTCTTGGTGCGGTTAATGAACAGCGTCAGCAGCACCAGGATAATCATCGAGATGATCGCGATTACGATCTGCACCGTGCGCACGATCAGCGGCGCTTCCTGCGTGCCAAAGTTGATCGACGGCGGCAGCCCTGCCAGCACGCTCGATGGATAGCTGTATGCCTCCGCGCCGACGAAGTACTGGATCAGATTGACCAGCGCCACCGCCATACCCAGGCTGCTCACAAGCGTCAACAGCGGGTCTGCGCCGCGCTGGCGCAGTGGGCGAAATGTCACCCGCTCGATCAATATGCCGACCAGCCCCGCCAGAATGCCGCCGCCGAGCAGCGCCAGCGGGAATGGCAAGCCGAACGGCAGTTGTGCGTTGGCGAAGATGCCGTTAAAGCCGAATCGCGAGCCGATCAGCGCATAGGTGAAGTACGCGCCGAGCGTGAAGACCGCGCCATGTGCGAAGTTGATAATGCCGAGGATCGAAAAGATGAGCGTGTAACCGAGCGTGAAGATCGCGTAGACACTGCCAATCGACACGCCGTTGATGAGCTGCTGAAAAAGTGTCGTCAGTTCCATGAAGAAATCCGTCGCATAAGGGACAGAAACGTTTTGGGAATATTGAGTTGCGTACTACGAAAAGACCTCACCCTGCACAGCTTGCGCTTTACATTGAGTCTGAACCCCTCTCCGCATGATAGAGAGGGGACGGGGTGAGGTCTATTTGCCTTAGCTCCCCGGCGTGGCGGTGGCTTCTGGCGTCGCTTCCATCGCGCCTTCTTCTTCCATCTCGGTTTCGATGGTCGCGACGAAGATGAAGCTGCCGGTCTGTCCATCGTCGTTCATTTCGATCTGCGCGACGTAAAACGTGCCTTGCACGATTTCGCCTTCCGGCGTGAAGCTGATCGTGCCGAGCGGTGTATCGTAGCTCAGGCTCAGCAGCGTTTCGTTCAACTGCGTGCGCGTCGCCGCCAGATCGAGCGTATCCAGACCGACGGTGTTATCCAGTTCGATCAGCGCTTCCACGAACACCTGCACAGCGGCAAATGCCTGTGCGCTGAACTGGGGCGGTTCCTTTTCTTGCTGTTCGAAGTAAATATCGCGGAAGGCAGTGTTAATCTCACTCTCGAACGAGTAGCTGTATGCCTGTGCGATCAGGATACCATCGCAGAATGCCTGGCAGACCGGGAAAACGTTGGCAGTGTTCAAGCCGTTGCCGCCGATGATCAGCCCTTCGTAGCCGAGTTCGCGCAGTTGGCGCACCAGGTTGCCGCCATCCGCCGCCAGACCGGAGATGATCGCCAGGTCGGGATTGAGCGGCAGGATGTTGGTGATCTGAGTGGTGAAGTCGGTATCGGTCGTCTGGAAGGTCTGCACAGGCAGCAGTTCCAGACCAAGCGCGGTCACTGTTTCCTGGAACGTTCCGGTTTCGCTGGTGGCGAAAGCGTCATTCTGGGCATAGAAGACGGCGACGCGGGCGATGTCCGGGTTGATGTCGAGCGCTGCATTGACGGCGTTCGGCGCGACGACGGCGACGGGCGCGCTAACGCGGGCGATGTAGTCACCGATTTCCGGGATGCCGCGCGCGGTGTTCGACGGGGCAATCACGGGGACGCCTGCCTGTTCTGCAATAGGGTCGGCGGCAAATGCCTGCTGCGAAAGCGTCGGACCGACGATACCGACCACGCCTTCAGCAATGACGGTCTGGAAGGCGTTGATCGCTCCGGCTTCGTCGCCTGCCGTGTCCTGGAAGACCAGCTCAATCGGACGACCATTGATGCCACCCAGTTCGTTGAAATATTCCCCCGCGATTTCCGCACCGATCACCTGTTCCTGCCCGAGGAGCGCGACATTGCTGGTTTGCGCGACGGCAATACCGATCTTGATCGACTCAGCGTCCTGCGCCAGCGTCAAGCCAGCACTGAGGACGACAAGCAGCAGCGAAAGGACAATGACCAACTGACGTTTCATAGGGATTTGAACCTTTCAATCAAACGTTATTCGATTTACGAAACAGTATTGAGCGATTGCGATGAACTCGCAGACAAGAGTATAACAAGTCAACCAAAAGTCTCAAAATTGTATCATGAATCATCAATTCTAAAGGAACATAGTGCGTGAATTTCGTGTAGCCTTAATTATATCGCAAGTCTGTTGCCGCAGCCTACTCATCACCCCCAACAGACCTCCCCATCATCATCTTGCAGACTTGCGATCGCTGGCTTCAACATTAATTTCATCACAGATGGAGTTTTGCTTATGCATGCGTATCTTTTAGGACGTGCACTGCGTCGCGGCATGGTTTTTGCCCTGCTTGTGCTGTGCCTGACGCCGCTTTCGGCAGGCGCACAAACCAGCGGCGGCACACTCATCATGGGGTCAGAGCCGCTTGGCGATACACTGGAACCGGGTCTGTGGAGCGGCTTCGGCACGGTGACGGTGCTGGATAATCTGGGTGAGGGGCTGGTGCGTGCCGACTTCGAGACTGGAACTATCCAGCCAGGACTGGCGGAGTCATGGGACGTTTCCGATGACGGGCTGACATACACATTTACGCTGCGTGAAGGCGCGGTCTTCCACGATGGTACACCCGTCAATGCCGATGCCGTCGTCCGGACCTTCCAGCGCTATTCCAATACTGAAGACCCCGCCTATGTCGGAGGGTTGTACATGCAGTTCGGGCATGGCGAAGGCAGCTTCACGATGGAAGCGCTGGATGAGCAGACCGTCGAGATGGTGCTGACCGCGCCTGACGTGACGATGTTGCAGCGCCTTTCGCGCCCGTCTGCCTTCATCATTAGCCCGACCGCGCTGGATACCTACGGCGCAGATATTGGTACAAGCCTGGTGATGGCGGGTCCATTCAAGCTGGAAAGTTTCACTCCCGGCGAAGAAGCCGTGCTGGTCGCGTTTGAAGATTACTGGGCAGGGCGTCCCTATCTCGATGAGGTGATCGTACGTGGCTACGCCGATGAAGGCGCGATCATGGGCGCGCTGCAAAGCGGTGAAATCAACTTCACAACCGCCGCTCCGCTGCTTGCCGCCCCGCGCTTCGCCAATTCGCGCACAATGCGTGTTGATGTCGGCGGTCCGCTGGTCACGCTGTTTGTCGGCGCGAATATTGCTGACGAAGTGGCGGGCAATCTCGATGTCCGCAGGGCAGTGAATTACGCCATTAACCGCGATGCGTTGATTCAAGTCGGATTGAATGGCTACGGTGAACTGCCTGCCTCGATGCTATCGCCCACAGACCTCGGTTTTGATGTCAGCGGGCGCGACATAAGCCAGCAGAATCTCGAACTGGCGCGCGAACATCTTGCAGCTTCCGGCTTTGAACTTCCGCTCGCGATTACCCTGTCCTTTGAAAACAATCGTTTCTGGCCCCAACTGGCGGAACTGGTCATGACCGATCTCGAAGCGGTCGGCTTTGATGTGACGCTGGAACGCCTGGACTCGGCAAACTTCTGGGCGAAGGTTAACGCGGGCGAAACCCAGTTGACGATTCAGCAGCGCTCGACCTTCATCCCTGACCCCAACGATAAGGCGTTGATTCTGGCGACAACGCAAAGTGCGGGTGCCAGCAATTTGCAGCTGCTGCCCTCTGCCTCTGCTATGGATCAATTGATTGCGGATGGCGTCGCAGAGTCCGATGCGGAGCAGCGTGTCAGCATCTATGAAGACATTCAGGCGTTGGCGCTGGAAGAGATGCCTTACATCTATCTGGCATACCTGACACCGCCGATCATCGTCAGCCGTGATGTACAGAACGTGCCTGTGAACGCAGCGGCTGCCGGGCGCGCCTCGTTCGCGCAAGTGTGGATGGGCAATTAACGACAAGCAGGAATTCATGACGACAACCGCTCAACCCACCAGTTCAAAGCGTGTTGGCACTATTCGTGCAGCGTTGGTGATTGCGTTGGTGCTGGCAGTGTTGATCCCGGTGGGCATCAACACCGCTGTTTCCGTCACGAACAATATCACGACGGCGCAGGACGATGCCTTCACACAGCTATCGGCAGTGGCAGCGCTGAAGAACGCACAGATCGAAAACTGGCTCAACGACCAGCAGACTATCCTGAATGGCGTGCTGACTGACTCAACGATCAACTGGGTGCTGCCGATTTCCAACTTCCCCGAATTTACGGGCGACTCCGCGATCCGTCTGCGCAGCCATTTTGATGGGTTTGTGGGTGAAGGGCGCAGTTTTGATGCGCTTTTCCTGGTGGATCGTGAGGGCGTTGTGCGGCTCTCCACCGACCCGACAATGGTAGACCAGCCGTTATCCGGCGGACTGGATCTGGAGCGTGCGTGGGCAGAGAATATGCTCATCCCGCCCGCAGTGGATGCCGCGGACGCCGCGCCGATGATTACGCTGCTGCGCCCCGAAGTGGACAGCCTGGACGGGACAGTGCTGGCGGTGCTGGGTGCACGCGTCAGTTTGCAGGCGCTCAATCAAGTCCTGCAAGATCGCGTCGGTCTCGGCATATCAGGGCAAACGTATCTGGTCAGCGACGAGCTGCGCCTGCTGACGAGCTCGTTCTACGATGGCTACCCGCTTGGCACGACGGTCAATACCTTTGCCACACAGGGCGATGCAGACAGCACGACCGGACGACGCGGGTTATACCGGGATTTTCGCGATGTGGATGTAGTCGGCGTGTCGCTCCCTGTGAGCAGCCTGAACGCGACGCTGGTTGCCGAACGCGAGCAAAACGAAACGTTTGCGTCCGCATTCCAGGCGCTCTACAACAGCTTGCTGCTTGCCGCGCTTTCGGTGGTCGCCGCCGTGCTGGTCGGTGTCTGGCTGGCAAATCGGCGTATCCTCCAACCGCTGAGCAAACTGACGGCGGCCTCGCGCCAGATTACAGGCGGCGACCTGAACGCGACCGCTGACATCCACAGCAATGACGAATTTGGTCTGCTTGCCGACACCTTTAACAGCATGACCGGGCAGTTGCGCAAATCGATTGACACGCTGGAAGAGCGCGTTGCTTCGCGCACGGTGGATCTGCAAAAGGCACAGGAGCGCGCGGAAGAGGCGAGCAAAGCAAAATCGCTGTTCCTCTCGAACATGAGCCATGAACTGCGCACCCCGCTGAATATGGTCATCGGCTATACCAGTTCGATGCTGCATATGCCGCAGATGTATAACAACCAGCCGCTCCCGGAAATCTTCCGCGCAGACATCAAGCTGATTGAGGAAAATGGGCAATACCTGCTTGGCTTGATCAATGACATCCTCGACCTGAGCAAGATCGAGGCGGGCAAGCTGACGATCCAACCGACGGCGACCACAGTCGATACGATCATCAACGGCGTCATCGCGACGGGCATCGGGCTGCTCAAGGACAAACCGGTCCAGATTCGCCCGCAGATGGCTGAGGATCTGCCGCCTGTGTGGGCAGACCCGATGCGGCTGCGCCAGATTTTGCTCAACCTGCTCTCGAACGCTATCAAGTTCACGGACAGCGGCACGATCAGCGTTTCGGCACAGGTCAAGGATGACCGTATGGTGTTTGCCGTCACCGATACGGGCATCGGCATCCCGGAACAATCGCTCGCCGTAATCTTTGACCGCTTCCAGCAGATACAGCAGAAAGCGACGATTCAGGGGACAGGGCTGGGGCTGGACATCAGCCAGCGGCTCGCCCAACTGCATGGCGGTGAGATCAGCGTGGAAAGCACCGTCGGGCAGGGCAGCCGCTTTAGCTTTTCAATCGCGCTGGCAAGTGATGAACAGATCGCCCTGAGTCACGACACGCTGCCGACGCTGCAACGCAGTGTGAAGGTGCTGCGCCCGGCAAGCATACCGCTCTCAGAACAGGCGATGGTGCTGCTGCTGGAAGATTACGCTGAAGAACGCACGCAGATGCAGACCATGCTCGAAGAAGCCGGGCATATTGTGGTCAACGCAACGGATGGTGCGCAGGCACTTGATATGGCGACCACCTTGCTGCCCGACATCATCGTGTTGGACGCGCTGCTGGCGGACATGAACGCCGCCGAATTCATCGAGCGGCTGCGCAGCAACGACATTGCCGCTCACATCCCTGTCCTGTTACTCGCCGATGATCTGAACCTGTCACAGCCGTTATCAGCATCGGTTGCCCTGCGCCTGCGCAAGCCTGTGGATCAGGCGGCGCTCATGGATGGCGTGCAACACGTTTTGAATACCCGCGCAACCATAGGAGCCTAACTCATGCGCATTCTCTATCTGGAAGACAATCCCAACGACGCCACCTTAATGGCACGCTACATCAACACCACGCCGCATGAGCTGGTGGTGGTCTCGACATTGGAAGACGCTTACGCTGTGGTCAATCAGGGCTTCGACCTGATTCTGGTCGATTTACTGCTCGGCGACGAACGACAGGGGTACACGTTCGCCCAGGCGCTGCGCCAACACCTGTATCAGCAGCCAATGGTCGCTGTGACAGCGCTGCGTACTGCGGAAGACGAGGCGTTGTGCGCCCAGCTGGGGTTTGACTATGTGCTGCCCAAGCCGTTTACGATCACAACTTTGGCGAGTCTGATCAATGCTTATGCTGCCTGAAGCAACACTAGACCCGTATAGACGGGAGATGTGAGCGAAACGATGACACATATTTTGCTGGTGGAAGATAATCAGTCAAATGCTGATTTGATGATTCGCCTGCTGGAAACCGAAGGTTACACGGTCAAGCACTGCACGCACGGGCTGGAAGGGGTGCGTTCTGTTCAAAAAGACCCGCCTGCCTTGATCCTGATGGATTTCAACCTGCCGGATGTCGATGGGCGCACGCTGATTTTGACGCTCAAGCGGCGCACAGGTGCTGCGCAGTCGATACCAATCATCGCTGTGACCGCCCGCACAGGTATCATGGAAGAGGTCATTGCCGAACGCTTTGGCTGCGATGCGTTCGTGCGCAAGCCGTTTGACCCCCAGGAATTCATCGCTGTCGTACAACAATTCATGAAGAAGCCGGCGGCACCGAATGGCGACAGCGGGGCAAGTGTAGGCTCTTCGTCGGGGCTGGCTCATCCACCGAAAGTCTGACGTTTCCCCACCCCACTCATGCTATGGTCGTAATTTCCTGCAAAAGGAATGCATAGCATGGTGAGGAGTTGAGTAAACTGGCAGCGTATGTAGGAAATGGAGCGGGAACGCTGAACGCTCATCGCAGAATACGCTTCAGGGCTGCCACATACATAGCTTCCGTGCGCTCCGGGTGCGGAAACATCGCCGCCAGTTCCAGGCTGACAAAGCCATGTGCTACAGACCACACCATCATCGCCATTTCTGCGGCAGATGGATTGTTCAGCGCAGTCGCTTCCATCGCTGCTGCCACCGCCTCTTGCAGCGGCTGCATCGCCTTCAATGCGAATTGTTTGCTGGCGTCTGAAGGCGTGTAGTCTGGCACCGCATTGCCAAACATGATCGCGTAATGCGTCGGGTACATGAGGGCGACCTGGCGATATGCCAGACACAGGTCGAGAATCCGTTGCAGCGGATCAGCCGATACGGGCAGCGCGGCGTGCGCTGTCTCCAATCTGCGGAAGCCATCCACAAACAACGCATCAATGATGCCGTTCTTCGCCCCAAACAGATTGTACAGCACGGTGGTAGAGCAGCCCGCCATCTGTGCCAGCTTGCGCATGGACAGGGCGGCGGCTCCTTCGTTGACAATGACGTTTGTCGCCAGCCGGAGCAGCGTGTCCATCAACACCTGCTGTCCCTGCTCGCGCGCCTCCTGGTAGCTGATTGGTACATCCTTCATATCGCTGCACACTCTCTACAAACGTTCATTTGCGCATTAAATAACAGTGTTATTATATAAATACGTTGTTTCTGATAAATCTGCTGACTCAAAAGGAAGTTCGTATGACAACCAACGCTGTACCTCAATCAAAACGTGTCACTCGCCGCTCGTTCCTGAATTTGCTCGGTCTCGGTGCTGCCACTGTCGTCGGCGGGGCAGTTGTTCACCGTGCGAACGAGACGCAGCTTTCCGCACCGTTGCCTATTCTACCCAACGTGGTGCAAGTACCACCCATCACAATCGAGCCTGCGGCAAGCTTGCGCGTACATCTCGTACAAACGGGTTTTGTGGCAGTCAAGCAGGCACACCGGGCAATCGACGGACCGGAAGCGACCCGGCTACTGGCGATTGCAGCAGATAACCGCTGGACGGACTGGATGCCGATCCATTGCTGGGTCATTGAGCATCTCGAAGGCGTGGTTGTCGTGGATACGGGTGAGACGAGCAAAGTCAACGAAAAAGACTATTTTCAGTGCGACCCTGTGACAGGCTGGGTCTACGAAAACAACCTGCGCTTTAGCGTGACCCCCGCAGACGAAATCAGTGCGCAAGTTCAAGCGCTCGGTATTGATCCGGCGGATGTGCGCACGATTGTACAAACCCATCTGCATTCGGATCATGTGGGGGGATTGGCGTCATTTCCAAACGCGCAAACCTACATCCCCCGCGAAGATTATCCCATGTCTAACGGAGTCTTAAGGTGTCACTTTCCGTCGAACTTCGCGCCACAGTTTGCATCGTTCGAGGCTATGAATATTCCCGGTATTGGACGCGGCTTTTACGTGCTGCGCGACCCAGATGTCATCATCATTCCGACACCCGGTCACTCGATGGGGCATCAATCGGTACTGCTCAAGCAAGAAGACAGACATTACGTGTTTGCGGGCGATACATCGTTCGATGAAGCACAAATGCGTGAGGGAGGGATTGGCGGCATTGTTGCTGATGTGGGTCTGGCGCGCACAACGCTGGAAAACCTGCGCACGCTGGTTCGTGCTAATCCGACGGTTTATTTGCCGACGCACGATCCGGACAGCCGTCGTCGCTTTGCAGAAGGTGTGATTACGCGATGGTAGACAGGCAACCGCTTGCAGTACACGCTACAATAATGCGTCCTTTGAAATTGGGGCGTATTTCATATGGCAACTTCGAGCGACCTTACGTTTGTTAACCGTGCCGATCTGACCGCTCGCCGCCCTCCGCCACGTTTGTCACCGCTTGCCGCCCTCCTTCGTGATGGCGGTGTCAAACGGCTGACAGGCGTCATCTACTTCATCGCGCTGCTGCTGTTGTGGGACCCGCTGCTTGCCGCGCTCGGCATTATGCTGCCTGTCGAACTGGATGGCATTCTGTTCACGGTTGCGATTTGCGCGCCGCTGATCGCCGTCACACTCCTCGATGGCTTGCGCACGCAGGTACGCACCGGCACGCCCTTCTACCGCGATGTCGCGTTTCTGCGCAACGCGGGCGAAATCGTGCTGCTGTTCCTGATCGTGCAGGCGGGCGTGATTCTGTTTGGTAACCTGCAAACTAACCTCGCCCGCAGCGGGTTGGTGATCGATTTCGGCGTCATCGGTCGTACATTTGGCGTCGAAATCACCGAAGGTCCTGACCCCGGTATCCCGCTCGATGTGCCGTTGATCGGCGCTGTGCTGGCTGAACAGCCGCTCTTCCGCCCGGACACCGTGCTGCGAGCGCTCATCACCGGCTTCGCCAACACGGTCAGCGTGTCGAGCCTGTCCCTGATTGCGACGACGCTGCTCGGCTTGTTCATCGGTGTGGGTCTGCTTTCGCGCAACTGGCTGGTACGCACCGTTGCCAATGTCTACACAGAAATCTTTCGCAATACGCCGCTGCTGGTGCAGTTGTTTTTCCTGTATGGCGGTGTCATCAAGGCACTGCCGCCGCGTCCGCGCGAGGCTGTCGAACTTATACCGGGCGCGATGTACGTCAGCGGACGTGGCTTCTACTACCCGGCGCTCGTCAGCGGCGACAACAGCAGCATCATCACCGTCGCGCTGTTGATCGGCGTGGTACTGGCGCTCGTACTGTGGCGCTGGCGCGTCAGTGTGCATGAACAAACGGGGCAACCAGCCAACGTCTGGCAGTATATCCTCTCGGCAATCGCAGGCTGCGGGCTGGTCGGGCTGCTGATCGCCAGCGCGCAGGGCGGCTTCCCATACAGTCTCAATCTCCCGGAAGTCGGCAACTTTAACTTCAGCGGCGGCGCGAGCCTGTCCGCTGAATACCTGACGCTGTTCCTGGGGCTGACGCTCTACACCGCCGCCTTCATCGCGGATATCGTGCGCGCGGGCATTCAATCGGTGCACAAGGGACAGATTGAGGCGGCGCGGGCGTTGGGGCTGAACAACGGGCAGACGCTCAACAAGGTGGTGCTGCCGCAGGCGCTGCGGCTGGCAGTACCGCCGCTGACGAACCAGTATCTCAATCTGGTTAAGAACTCCAGCCTCGGCATCGCGATTGGTTTCACAGACCTGTACAACGTCGGCACGATTGCCTACAACCAGACGGGGCAATCGGTCGCTATGTTCGCGATCATGGCGGTCATTTATCTGACGGTCAGCCTGACGATCTCGTTTGTGATGAACCTGTTTAACGGCACGCTGGCGCTAAAGACACGCTGAGGGGGAGAACATGGCACAAATCGCACACGACCCCGAACTATTCTATGTCGCGTCGCCGCAAGCACCCGCGTCGCGCCGCCCACCCGCCGCCCAGATTGGCATTGCCGGCTGGATGCGCGAGAACCTGTTCAGCTCGCCGGGCAATAGCGCGCTGACGATCATCACCGCGTTGGTCATCGGTTGGGCGTTGGTCACCACGCTCAGTTGGGCGCTGCGTGACGCCGAATGGACAGTCATCACCGCGAACCTGCGCCTGTTGATGGTCGGGCAGTACGAACCGACGCAGATCTGGCGCGTCAACATCGTGGCGCTGGTGACGCTGTTCCTGTGCGGCGGGAGTGTCGTGCTGGCGGCAGGTACGGGGCGCGGTGTGCTGATCGCACTGGCGGCGGCGGTGTTCGCGCTGCTGATCATCCCGTTCAGTGCGGCAGGCTTGCCCCCGCCGCCCATTCGTGTGCTGGTCACACCGAGCAACGCCGCTAATCCGCTGCTGTTTACAGGCGATGCCGGGCAGGTGGTGACGATTGCGGTCGAAGCGCTGGACGACAACGCGCAAGTGGGCGACGTGCAGAACTATGTCGGCTTTCTGGAGAACACTGCCGGGCTGGAAAATTCGCGCACGCTCTGGAACGACCTGCGTGCACAGGTGGCGGCTGGCACGCTCGACCTGAGCCAGTATGCGCTGACGCTGGATATCGCTGTGATCGACGCAGCCGGAACTGTACTGGCGACGGCAAGATCAACGCCCGACGACCATGACGCGACGGCCACAGTCACGCTGCCTGCCAGCGGTTGGTACGCCGTTACGATCACGCGCGTGGACGGCGCGGCGGCGGGCAATGCCTTCGTGCGGCTGGACGGCGTGACAACGTTCACGACCGACGAGGCAAGTACGAGCGCCCGCCTTGCCCGCTACGGCGAGCCGCCGCTGCTCGCCTGCCCAGACCCGGCAGCCGACTGCCTGCGCTTCGCTGCGGAGCGCGACCTGCGCTTTGAAGGCAGCCGCAGCCTGGGCGCGTATCTGACGACTCAGTTGGTGCCGTTCGTGCAGGCGATCATGCTGCCAATCCTCGCAGGCATCGCTGCCGTAGTTGCGGGCGGGGCGTTGGGCGCGTGGGCGCGGCGCACGCCCAAGGTGCAGTCACCCGTCCGGCGCGGACTGCTGATCGCGTGGGTGGTCATGTTGTTCGCAAGCTGGTTTGTGCTGCGCGGGATCGAAGGTTCGAGCGTACTGCCGCCCGTCTCCACGTCGGTCTGGGGCGGCTTGCTGCTGACGCTCATTCTGACGGTTGTCGCGATTCTGGCGTCGTTTCCGCTGGGGGTGCTGCTGGCGTTGGGGCGCACGAGCAGCCTGCCGATTTTGAGCGCGGTCTGTACCGCCTTCATCGAAGTGATACGTGGCGTGCCGTTTATCACGATCCTGTTCTTCGCCAAGTTGATTGTGCCGTTTTTTATTTCGGCATCGGCGGATGTCGATCAGGTAATTCGCATGATGATCGGCTTGTCGATCTTCACTGCGGCATATCTGGCGGAAGTGGTACGCGGCGGCTTGCAGATTGTGCCGAAAGGACAGATCGAAGCATCCAAGGCGCTCGGCTTGAACGCCTTCCAGCAAACGACGCAGATTGTGCTGCCACAGGCATTGCGCGCGGTCATTCCGGCGATCATGAACCAGTTTGTGGCGCTGTTCAAAGACACGTCGCTGGTGGCGGTGGTCGGCTTGTTCGAGCTGCTCGGCATCATCGACTTCATCGTCAACGGGCAGCAGCAGTTCCGAGGGTTGGCGCGCGAGGCGTACCTGTTTGTCGGTATCATCTACTTTGTTATCAGTTATGCGATGTCTGCCGCCAGCCAGTGGGTGGAGCGCACGGGCGTGGGCAGCGCGCGGCGATAAATAAGCATAATCGGAGAGAAGCATGGATCGCATTCTGACGTGGGTGATTGGCTTGATTGGCGGTATCGCGGTCGGCTTGCAGGGCCCAATTGTGACGGGGATGAGCCAGCAAATCGGCGGCGCAGCAGGCAGCCTGATCGTTCATATCAGCGGCGCGCTGTTTTCGGCAGTGCTGCTGGCGGCGCGCGGCGGCGAAAATATCGCCGCATGGACGAGCCTGCCCTGGTACATGCTGGTATCCGGCGGCTTCGGGCTGGTGCTGTACCTGACGCTCAACCACACGCTGCCGCAGTTGGGCGCTGCCCCTGCCCTGGTGCTGATTATCGTCGGGCAGTTGCTCATGGGGATGGTGCTGGATCATTTCGGCTGGCTGGGCGTCGTCCAGCGCCCCATTGACGTGCAGCGCGTGATCGCGGCTGCGCTGCTGTTGGCGGGCGCATGGCTGATGGTGCGCTGAAGCGGATGCAGCCGCCACGCGCTGCATCCCCCTTGTTTTTGTGCGCTATCCGCCGACTATCGCAAGGTCGGCGTTGTCAATCACTCCATCGCCGTTGAAGTCAGCATTCACACCATACACCTGCTGCATGTAAAGCAGATCGTTGAGGTCGATCAACCCGTTAGCGTCGGCATCGGCGGGCGTCATCACGCCCGGACTGTAGATGATGTTGCCACCCGGCGGCATGATGATCATGCCCAGGCTGATCGTCCCCGTCGGACGATGCTTGACGAGGATACGATAGTCGCCCGCTGGAACGTTGGGAAGGATGTACGTCCCGCTTGGGTCGGTGGTGAGTGTGAAGTAATAGCTGTTCAACGATGTGACCGGGTAGAGAATGACGATGACTTCGCCCGCCAGTTCTGGCGATGGCACAATCACCCCTGGGAGTGTGATTGTCCCTGTGATCGTGCCAGGCTGAGGGGTAAGCGTAGGCGGCGGCACGAAGCGATCATCAGCAGCACCGATAGTAGGGGTGGGGGTTTGTGTTGCTGTCCCGGTGCCCGTCGGCGTCGCACTGCCTGTGGGCGTTACGCTGGCAGTGGGTGTCGCCGTACCGACAGGCGTTATGCTCGCAGTCTCGGTTGGCGTGACCGAACCGGTTAGCGTGGCGGTTGCCGTGCCAGTCGGGGTCGCACTGACATCCAGATCAGCCACTCGTTCGAGTTGCAGCCAGTCGAGCCGCGCGCCATCTTCCTGCCCGTAGACGATGATGGTCAGGTTGCCCGCTTGCAGGTTGAAGCGTGTCGGGTTCGGGTTGCCGCCCAGGTAGCGATTGAGATAGACCGTGCTGACGGGCAGTCCGTAGACCTGCGGCGCTAAAGTGCCGACCTGGATCCACATCTGGTCGCTGCTGGTATCCGGCGCAAGCCCGCGCCCCAGCAGCCGATAAACGCCTGACTGCGTGATGCTGAAGCAGTAGCGTGCCTGTGGCGCGCTGAAGTCTGGCGCACCGCGATAGTCACCACTATTCTGCGGGATGCCGATGTATGCACCTGCGCTGGCAGCGGTGTCGGGCTGTGCCTGCATCCGGTAAAGCAGTTGTCCGGTCTCCGCCTCTTGCGTCAATCCCGCACAGGTGGGCGGTGCGATGGGCGTAGGCGGCGGCGTGTTGGTCGCGGTCGCCGTAGGCGTCCGGGTCGGGGTACGGGTGATGGTGGGCGTGCGGGTCGGCGTGGGGGTGCGGGGTGGTGGCGGTGGCACAATGCTGGTTGGTGTGGGGGTACGACTCGCTGTCGCTGTAGGCGTAGCGCTGGCGGTGGGCGTCGCTGTTGCTGTCGCTGTGACAGTTGGTGTTGCAGATGGTGTGCCAGGAAGCAGTGTGACAACTGTAGGCGTGACCGTCGGCGTGGCGGTGGGGGTAGGCGTATTGCTCGGCGTCGGGGTGTTAGTAGGTAGTTCAGCGCACGCACTACCGATCACTTCGTTAATAACGGTGGACAAGCCCGCGAAATCTGCTGAGGGGAAGTACTGATCAGAAATGGAGCGCAGGAATGGTTCGTCAATGCCATTGCCAATGCCGACTGTGAACAATCTCGTCCCCGCATTACGCGCATTTTCAGCAGCACTGCGCGCCGCAGATTGATTATCCGGTACACCATCCGTCAACAGCACAATCACGTAGGGTACGCCAACACGCCCAAGCGCATCCAGATGCGTTTGTGACACGGTAATGCCACTAGCCATATTTGTAGATCCGTCGTATTGCAACATAGTTGTGATTTTGTTGCGCACGGCAGTGCCGTCGTCACTAAGCGCAAGTTCAATACCAGCACCGGAGGAAAACTGAGCAACTGCAAATCGGGCATCCTGTGAGCTGACTACCAGCGATTGTGCGAGACGCACGCCAAAATCACGCATCTGGTTAAATTCGGCACCGCTGATACTCCCTGATCCATCAAACAACTGCACAATGTCGATTGCGCCCTGGCAGGTCGGCAGTGGTGTCAGCGATGGTGTGGGCGAAAGCGTAGGTGTGTTGGTGGCTGTACGTGTGGCTGTAGGCGTTCGAGTGGCAGTGGCTGTGCCCGTTACCGTAGGAGTTCTGGTTGCAGTTTGCGTGTTGGTCGCAGTGGGTGTCCGAGTGGGGGTACTAATGGGGGTCGAGGTTAATTGCGGGTAAAGTGTGTTCAGACTGCTAATGTCACCTGCACTCAGACCACTACCCCGCCCAATAAAGTTTTGCAATGCTTCATTGGGTGCCAGCACAATAATTGTCCGCAAAACCCCGTACTGGGCGGAGAAGGCATATTGTTCATAATGCATCAACGAAGTTAGGTCGTAAACGCCGCCCATAACAACCGGGTTGGTTGGTGTATCAAAATTTACGCTGCGGAGAAGTTGATCGTTACCTGTGTTCGGAACGCCATCCCCATCCATATCTGCAAGCAAGTTTCCGTAATTGACGCGAATGTAGGTCGCTGCGTCGGGACGTTGGTGTTCGTGCAGCAGACCGAGCGCGTGAGCGAGTTCATGCAATATGACAGGTTGTGTCCAGTCAGAGATATTGACAATCTGTCTACCACCTTGCATTCCGACGAATGAATTGTTCTGACTGGGATGTGAGAAGAACTCAATGTAGTTGGTTTCATTAGTACGGACGATAAACCCAACATGGGTAGCAGCCTCAATCACGTCCATAGCAGCTTCTGCTATGCGACGATTTGTCGAACTTACGTTGCTGTTAAAGGCAAAAGGAATCGTCGCATTCGTCCAGGTCCTGGGAGGATTATTCCAATGACCTTGGGGATTCAGATAGATGGGAAGATCGCCTATTGGCACCAAGATATCGCCTTGAACAATAGCAACACCCTCTGGTGCACCTTGTGAACTAAAGTAATCTATCAGTCTTGGCATATCGACTGTTGCCAAAGAAACGCTTGATTGTCCTTCATACAGTTGCATTGTTTCCAA
Source organism: Chloroflexota bacterium (assembly GCA_033763755.1). Classification (GTDB taxonomy): domain Bacteria; phylum Chloroflexota; class Anaerolineae; order Aggregatilineales; family Phototrophicaceae; genus Flexifilum. The sequence continues at coordinate 23,638 of JANRJX010000034.1, read as the reverse complement.
TGGATTTGGGAAGGCTAATACTACAGGCGAATAGGGTAGCGGACTAGCTGGTATCGGATAAGGACTCTCTTGCGTTTCTTGCGTTAAGACAATCGGCGTAATCTGAGTAGCAAACAGCGGCGTCGAAAGCACCATTTCCGTCGGTGCAGCAGGTGGGCTTGCAACCTGTGTCAGCAGCGCGGACATTTGTGGGATGGAAGTAGATGCGTTGACAGGTGTAGAAATAATGGTGGACGATACAGGCGGTTGCGCCAGTGTCGGAATTTCGGCAGATGCAGGTGTAAGCGCAGGCAAGACACTTGTGCCAGCGATGACAAGTCCAACACTGAGCAAGACGAAGAGAACTGCCAGGACAGCGCGATGACGCGCAGACAGCTTCATATTTCCCCCCGCGGGAACTATGTATTCGAATTAATGAAACGTTTGTTTCCAACGTGGAAAGAGTAGCATAAACTATCTGTGACAAAAATTCACGTTCGTCACAGAATCAATAGAGGAATGTCATTGGTGAGTTTAAGAATTCATGAAAATGCGAACACTACGCCAGATAGTACGTCATCCGCTGTAAGTGCAGAATGGGGTCGATGTACTGCACATGCACATCTTCCGGCACGTTGAGGTTGATCGGCGCGTAATTGAGGATGGCGCGTACCCCGCCTGCAATCAGCGCATCCGCCACGCTCTGTGCGTGTTCGGCGGGCACAGCGATCATGGCGATCTGAATTTTGTTATTCTGTAGGGAAGCGTGAAGTTCGTTCAAAGGCTGGATGATGAATTTGCCCAGATGCTTGCCGATCTTCTCCGGCGCGGCATCGAACACGCAGGTGATGTGAAAGCCCCGTTCAGCAAAGCCACCATAACGCGCCACCGCACTGCCCAGATCGCCAGCGCCGACCAGCGCGACTTTCCATTCGCGCTCGATCTTCAAGACCTGTCGCAGCTGATCCTTCAGGTAGTTGATGCGGTAGCCCGTCCCTTGCTTGCCGAAGCCGCCGAACCACGCCAGGTCTTTGCGAATCTGCGCTGAACTGATGCCGAGTCTGCGCCCCAGTTCCTGGGACGACGTGACCTCATGACCTTCCTGTGACAGGTGGTCCAACGCACGCAAATAGATTGGCAAGCGGCTGATGACAATATCAGGAATGTTGGTCGTCATGACAGCGCGTGTTCCCCCGGGGTGGCGCAGATTGTGAAACGTAACACAATTCGATATTCATCATAGCATTGCCTCATGATCGTGGCTAGATGCGATTTAACGTTCATCTTTATGTCCTGTGCGGTCGTGCGCTTTTTGGTGCATGAGAAACATACGAGAAAACGCTACACATTGTGCAACCCTGCGCTAGGATAGGGCGTACAATGATTGTGCAGCATGGCGCAAGTGTGAGGCAGACGTGTGAGACGTTCTCCAGTAGGTTGTTTCTTGATTTTTCTGGCGCTGGTCGTGCTTGGCGGACCCGCGCTCTTTTTTGCTGCCCGTGCGGGGCAGGCAGAACTGGCGGCTGCGCAAAACGGCACGCTTGATTTCTACACCGTGACGACGGGCGACGTTGAGGTCGCGATTAGTGCCATCGGGCGTGTGCAGGCTGACCAGACGGCGAACCTGACATTCACCAGCGCTGGGCGCGTGGCAGAAGTCTTTGTGCAGGAGGGCGCTGCTGTGACCAGCGGGCAGCCTATCGCGCGTCTGGAGAACACCGCCCAGCAGAACGCGCTCGACCAGGCGAACCTTGCGTTGGAACTGGCGCGCGTGCGCAAGGAAGACCTGCTTGCCGGACCCGACGCCGGGCAGATTGCGGTTGCGGAAGCGCAGATCGACGCGGCGATTGGCGCGTACCAATCGTTGCAACAGCGCGCCGCGCCGGAAGACCTGGAAGCCGCCCGGCTGCGCGTGCAGCAAGCGGAAGCAGCACTGGCTGCCGCACAGGAAGCACGTGCAACCGCGCCCGGTGGTCAGTCATCGGAGGCCTATGCGCTGCTGGATGCGCGCATAGGCGAGGCAGCGTTCAATCTCGACATCGCGCGTCTGCAACTGGAGCAGTTGCAAACGGGCAACAGCGCACAGTTGGGCGCGGCGTGGGCGCGTGTCGAGCAGGCAGAGGCGGAACTTGAGCGCTTGCTGGCAGGCGCAACACCTGCGCAAATCGATCAGGCAGACGCAGCGATTGCGCAGGCGGAGGCGGGCGTGAGACGGGCGCAGGAAGCGCTGAATGACACGCTGCTGACCGCGCCGTTTGATGGCGTCATCAGCGCCTTGTCGCTGGAAGTCGGCGCGATTGCCACGCCCGCCCTGCCCGTCGGCACGCTGCAAGATGCCGACCCGCTGCGCATCGAAGTCGATGTCGATGAGATCGATGTGCGCGAAATCAGCGAGGGCATGAACGCGACGATCACCTTTGACGCACTGGACGATGTGTCGGTCAACGCTGTCATCGAACGGATCGCGGTGGTCGGCGTCAATCGCAACGGCATCATCAACTATCCGGTCACGCTGCGGCTGGAAGGCGCGGATGAGCGGGTGCGCGTCGGCATGACGGCAGAAGCATCGGTGGTGGTTGAAGCGCAGCGCGGCGTGCTGCTCGTGCCGAACGAATACATCCGGCTGGATCGGCAGGATCGTGTGGCGTTCGTCAATATCGTTAATGCCGAAGGCACGCTCGAAGAGATCGCCATCACGCTCGGTTTGCAGGGCGACGATGCCAGTGAGGTCACGGACGGACTGCGCGCGGGCGATGTACTGGCAGTCGATCTTGGCGGTGACGCGATTCCGGCATTTGGGGGGTAATTGAAACCCTCATCCCCTAGCCTCTTCTCCCTCAGGGCGAAGGGGTACAAAGCCCCTCTCCATGAGGGAGAGGGATTGGGGGTGAGGGTTATTGGACGTGGACGGGAACAGTTATGCTGAAAGCATTGGGACGAATACTACGCTTCCTGCTCATCGTCGCCGTGATTGCGGCGGTGGCGGTGGGCGGCTTCCTGTTCTGGCAAAGTCAGGGCAGCACAGCCGCGCAGGAAACAGCGGACGAAATTCTGGATGAGGCGATCATCGAACAGGGTGAATTGCGCGTGACGATTGGCGCGACCAACACCATCACGCCCAATCGCCAGGTGCAGCTGCGCTTTGAACTGACGACACTGGTCGAAGAGATCTATGTGCAGGAAGGTCAGACCGTCGCGGCGGGCGACCCGATTGCCCGCGTGAACGCCGACGATTTGCAGGCAGCGTTGAATGACGCGCAGATTTTGCTCGACATCCGCCGCATCTCACTGGAAGCGCTGCTGACGCCGCCGCGTCCCGAAGACGTTGCGGCTGCACAGGCAGCGCTCGATAGCGCGCGGGCGCAGCTTGCCGCTGCATATGCGACGGGCAGCCCGCAAACGGCGGAGATCGCCCGCATTCAGTCGGAACTGGCGCGCAATGCGCTGTGGCAGGCGCAGTTGCAGCGCGACCAGGCGGTCAACCCGCCGACAGTCGTCGTCAGCCAGCCGCTGCCTGATGGCTCAGTCGTGACGCAGGAAATCGACCCGCCCGGTGCAAACCCGGAGGCGTTTGAGCCAGGACTGACACAGGCGGAGTTTGGCGTGCAGATTGCCGATGCCAACGCCGCAGCCGCCGCTGATAACAACGCTGATCCGGGTTCGATTGCGTCGGCAGAAGCGTCTATCGTCGCCGCACAAACGACGCTGGATCGCCTTGTCAACGGTGCAGATGAGATGGACATCGCGATGGCGGAGATCGAACTGGCACAGGCGCAGGAAAGCGTCGATACCGCGCAGGCGAACCTGGCACGCGCCACGCTGACCGCGCCGTTTGCCGGAACGATCGCGCAGTTGAACCTGACAATTGGTGAACCACCGCCCGCCACGACCGAAGCCGCCGCGCTGTTGGTCGATACGACCAGTTTTTACCTCGATCTGCCTGTGGATGAGACGGACATCGGGCGCATTACCATCGGGCAGCCGGTCGAGATCGAACTGGACGCGCTGCCGGACGAATTGTTCACGGGCAGCGTAGCGCGGCTGCCGGTCGCGCCTGCGCCGCAAGCGCCGGGGCAGAACGTGGTGACGTATGTCGTGCGGGTGACGCTGGACGCAACACCAGCACCGATCCGTGCGGGTATGACGGCGACGGCGACGATTATCGTTGATAACCGTGCCGATGTGTTGATCGTGCCGAACCGCTTCGTGCGCATTGACCGTGAAAGCGGGCAGGCGTTCGTAACAATTGAAACCGCCCCCGGCGCGTATGAAGAACTGCCGATTGTGCTGGGCGTGCGCAACGAGACCGAAAGCGAGATCATCAGCGGTGTAGAGGCAGGTCAGCGCGTGCTGCTGCTGCCGCGCGCAGTGTTTGACCCGGTGGCGGCAAACGCGGGCGGGCCACCACCCGAATAGTGTGGGGATTTAACGCAGAGACGCAGAGTTCACAGAGAATTTCCGCTCTGCGTCTCCACGCCTCTGGGTTAAATTCTGAAATATCATGTGGCGTATGAACTTGGCAGAGCGAGGTAGGCAGGCGTGTTTAACTGGGGCAAGCGCAAGAACGGCAATGGCGCAGACGCAATCGAAGCCGGACAGAAGATCGTCATTGATGTGCGCGGTGTGACCAAGACGTACAAGATGGGCGACATTGAAGTCAACGCCCTGCGCGGCGTGGATGTGACGATTCGCGAAGGTGAATGCGTGTCAATCATGGGTCCGTCCGGCAGCGGGAAAAGCACGCTGATGAATATCCTCGGCTGTCTGGATCAGCCAAGCAGCGGCATGTATGCGCTCGATGGCGTGGATGTGAGCCGCCTGAGCGAGGGCGAACTGGCGCGTGTGCGCAACAAGAAGATCGGCTTCGTTTTCCAGAGCTTCAACCTGCTCAAGCGCACGAGCGCCCTGCGCCAGGTCGAACTGCCGCTGATTTACGCGGGGGATGGCGGGCGTGGCAAGAAGGCAAAGGCAGCGCTAGAGTCGGTCGGGCTGGGCAGCCGCCTGGATCACCTGCCGAGTGAGCTTTCCGGCGGGCAGCAGCAGCGCGTGGCGATTGCACGAGCGCTCGTCAACGAGCCAGCGATGATCCTTGCCGACGAGCCGACCGGCAACCTGGACAGCCGCAGCGGGACGGAAGTCATGCAGATTTTCCAGCGCTTGAATCGCGAGCAGGGCATTACGATTGTCTTCGTCACGCATGACCCCTGGATCGCCCGTCACACCGACCGCATCATCATGCTCCGCGATGGATTGGTGATCGCCGACCGACCGATTGCGCAGCCGCTGGTGGCGGGCGAAGCAGAGCGCCCGTCGGAGGCGGACGAGATGGAAGCGCTCTTCAAAGACGCCTACTACGGCGGCAAGAAGGAAGAGTACAACTGATGCTGCCGCTGGATCAGGTACTGGAAGGTGACTCGATGGCGCTGCTGGCGACACTGCCAGAGAAGAGCGTTGACCTGATCTTTGCCGATCCGCCATACAATCTTCAATTGCAGAATGAACTGCTGCGCCCCAACCAGACGTTGGTGGACGCGGTTGATGACGAGTGGGATCAGTTTGCCAGCCTGTCGGACTACGACGCCTTCTCGCGCGACTGGCTGACTGCCTGCCGCCGCGTGCTGAAAGATGACGGAACGATCTGGGTGATCGGTTCGTATCACAACATTTTCCGCGTCGGCAGCATCATGATGGACCTGGGCTACTGGATACTCAACGATGTTGTCTGGCATCGCACCAACCCGATGCCGAACTTTCGTGGGACGCGCTTCACGAATGCGACTGAGACGCTGATCTGGGCGCAAAAGTCGAAAGAGCAGAAGCGCTACACGTTCAACTACCACGCCATGAAAGCGCTCAATGACGACAAGCAGATGCCCAACGTCTGGCAGATACCGATCTGTTCAGGTGCAGAACGGTTGAAGATTGACGGCAAGAAAGCGCATTCGACGCAGAAGCCGGAAGCGCTGCTCTATCGCGTGATTTTGTCATCGAGCAATCAGGGCGATGTCGTGTTGGATCCGTTTTTTGGCAGTGGTACGACCGGCGCAGTCGCCAAGCGACTGCATCGCCACTTCATCGGCATTGAACGGCAGCCAGAGTATGTGGCGCTGGCACGCGCGCGCATTGACGCGATTGCGGTTACGCTGCCCGATGACGCGCTGCTGCACACGCCCTCAAAGCGCGATCTGCCGCGTGTCGGCTTTGGCGCACTGGTGGAAGCGGAGTACGTTGGTATTGGGCAATTGCTGTATTCACAGGATCGTCAGCACTGGGCGATTGTGCGCGCCGATGGCAGGTTGACCGCAAACGACATCAGCGGGTCAATCCATCAGGTCGGCGCGGCGCTGCTGGGTCAGGAAGGCTGCAACGGCTGGGAATTCTGGTATGCTGAGGACGCAGCGGGCCAGTTGATCAGTATCGATGCGCTGCGCAGCCGCTATCGTCAGGAACACGGGTTAGTATAGGCAGCACATGAACCTCCTCGAAAACATCCGCCTTGCACTCGAAGGGCTTGTCGTCAACCGCTTGCGCGCGATCTTGACCACGCTCGGCATCATCATCGGTGTCGGCGCGGTGATCGCGCTTGTCACGCTGGGTCGCGGTGTGGAAGCGTATATCGCGTCGGAATTCGAGGGCTTGGGGTCGAACGTGCTGTTCGTCTTCTCAGCGCCGCCGGAAAGCGACACGCGCCCGTTTGTGCAGCCGCTTTCGACCATTGAGGCGGAAGACTTGTCTAACCCGCAGATCGCGCCGAGCATCGGGCAGATCGCGCTGGAGACAATTGTCGGTGCGCTGGTGGTCGGTCCCGAAGGCAGTCGCGAAGTCGCGGTGAGCGGGGTGACGCCGAATTACACTGTCGTCCGCACCTGGGACGCCGCGCCGGGCGGCAGCTTCGTGACAGAAGACGACGTTGCGAACGCCACGCGCGTCGCCGTCTTGGGGACGACGATGGTCGAGCGACTGTTCGGTGAAAAGGACTTCGACGCCATCGGGCAGACCATCCGCATCAATGACCGCCAATTCACGGTTGTCGGCATCATGACCGAACAGGCTTCGTCCGGCTTGGGCGTGTTGGGCGATGCCAACGACGTGCTGTTCATCCCGATCAGCACGGCGCAGACACGGTTGGACAGCGCCCGCACCCGCGATGGCGGCTATCGCGTCGATGTCTTTCATGTGCAGGCGGTGGATCGTGACTCGATGGACGCTGCCAGCCGCGAGATCGAGGCGTACCTGAACGATGCGCACGACATCGAATTCCAAGGCGAGCAGGACTTCCAAATCATCAACCAGGCAGATTTGCTAACCTCGCTTGGACAGATCACGGGTGTGCTGACGATCTTCCTGAGCATGATCGCCGGGATTTCGCTGCTGGTCGGCGGCATCGGCATTATGAACATCATGCTGGTGTCGGTGACGGAGCGCACGCGCGAGATCGGGCTGCGTAAGGCGGTGGGGGCGCGCTTTGGCGATGTGCTGGGACAGTTCTTGATCGAAAGCCTGGTGCTGTCACTGGTGGGCGGCGCGCTCGGTATCGCACTCGGCTGGCTGGGGAGCGTGGCAGGCGAAGCGCTGGTGCCGCAGCTTGAGCTGACGCTCACGCTGGATGCGGTGATCCTGGCGGCGGGTGTCAGCACATTCGTCGGCATCTTCTTCGGCTTGTATCCCGCCATCCGTGCCGCGCGCATGAAGCCGATTGACGCACTGCGGTTTGAGTGAAACCTACCGCCCCAGACCTGGATAATCGAGGAACAGCACTTCCAGCGCCAGCCGGACGTTGGCGTTGCTGTCCAGTGTCTTCATCAACCCCTGCGTGGCGCGCAGGGCGTTGACCGCCTCTTCCTGCCCGATCATCCCTGCCAGCCGTCGCAGCTTGTCGGCACGGTCGGCGTTAGCGATATGCACACCGCTCCCCGCACACAGATGCAGCACATCGCGCCAGTAACTCTGCCAGAGTTCGAGCAGCGGCGGCAGCGCCAGCTTCTCTTTTGCCAGGTCTTCCGCCAGCGAAAAGCGTCCGGCGCGGTTCTTGCCGAGCGCGTCTTCGAGCAGGTCGAGCGCGGCGTGGCGCTGTTCCAGCAGCGACTCATCCGCCAGCGCGCGGATCGCCCAGCCGATGCGCCCGCCACTCAAACCCGCCAGCAGCGCCGCCTGCTCGTCGCTCGCGCCGTGTGCTTCGAACAGCGCGCGTTGAACAGCGGCAGCAGGGACAGGGCGCAGCGGCAGCACCTGGCTGCGGCTGGTGATCGTTGGCAATATCGGTTCGGGCGATTGCGCCAGCAGGATGAGGACAGCGTGCGGCGGCGGCTCTTCCAGCGTTTTCAGCAGCGCATCCTGAGCGCGCGGCTGCGCATGGTCGAAATCGCGGAAGATGGCGACACGGTAGCGTGCATCGAACGGCTTGAGCGCTAACCGGCTGGTGATGGCGCGGATCTCTTCGATCTTGAGCGCGCCTGTTATGCCGTCAGTCTGCGAGTACATGACATCAGCGTGGTTGCCGCTGGCGATTTGCTGGCAAATGCGGCATTCGCCACACGGGCACGCCGCCGGGTCGTCGTGCAGGCAGTTGAGCGCCTGCGCAAATGCCCGCGCCAGCGTTTCTTTGCCGACCGACTCCGCACCGATCAGCAGGTAGGCGTGTCGCACGCGCCCATTCAGCACGGCGCGCTGCACCTGCCCAACCGCCCAATCATGCCCGTAAATGCGCCAGTTGTCGTTCACGACCCGCTAACCCCTTAAAGTATCTGCTTCACGACTGCCGCGTCCACGTTTGCGCCGCTTATGATGACACAGGTCCGCTTGCCGTCGTCGGGCAAATGTCCCGCCAGCAGCAGCGACACACCGACCGCGCCACCGCCTTCGACCAGCCAGCCCTGCGTCTCGATAAGCCAGCGCATGGCGGCTTTGATCTCGTCTTCGCTGGTCAGCTTCATCTCATCAACGTAACGCTTCGTGAGCGACAGCGTGATAGAGTCCGCTTCGATGTCGCCGGGCAGTGCATCGGCAATGCTGTATGCCAGATCGGGCAGGTCACTGTCATGGTAGTGATTATACATCGTTGGGGCGAGCAGCGGGTTGACGCCGACGACTTCGACCGACGGCTTGAGGTGTTTGATCGCCAGCGCGATGCCGCTGATCAGCCCGCCGCCGCCGACCGGGACGATGACCCGCTCGACATCGGGCAGTGCATCAAGGATTTCCAGCCCAACCGTCCCCTGCCCGGCGACGACGTGCACATCGTTGTAGGGCGAAATGTAGGTCAGCCCGTCGGCGTGTTGCAACCGCCGCGCCTCGTGTTCCGCCTCGGTGTAACCTTCGCCGTAGAGGATCGGTTCGCCGCCCCAGCGCCGCACACCCTCGATCTTGCGCTTGACGGTATGCACGGACATGACGATGCGTGCCCGCACGCCGAGTAGTTGGGCGGCACAGGCGATGCCTTGGGCATGATTGCCGGACGAGGCGGCGATGATGCCGCGTGCCCGCGCCGCGTCGTCCAGCGCGAGCATGGCATTAAGCGCGCCGCGTATCTTGAACGAGTGCGTCTTGTTGACGTTTTCGAGCTTAAGCCAGACATGTTCGCCCAATCCCGGCGCAGCTTCGACAGGCGTCGGCGTCAGGTACGGCGCGAGGCGGTAGCGGGCAAGCGCGATATCCGCGAGGGTGAGGGGGTCAGCGGGTGTTGTCACGAGAACCTCAAGACGTAGGGGCGACCCGGCGGGTCGCCCCTGCAAAACAAATGGGCATATTTGCCTCAGAACCCCATCGTTCCTGTCGGGTCAGTCGGAATGTCGTTGAAGCGAATCTCGAAGTGCAGGTGCGGGCCGGACGAGTTGCCCGAATTGCCCGACCCGGCAATCACTGTTCCCGGCGCGACCGACTGCCCGCAGCCGACATAGATCTCGCTCAAGTGACCGTAGAGCGTTGTGAACGGACCATGCGCCAGCACCACCGTGTAGCCATAGCCGAAGCTGTTCCAACCGCGGAAGATGACCGTGCCGCCCAATGCCGCGCTGACGGGCGTGCCGACAGGCGCAGATAAATCAACGCCCGTGTGGAAGCTGGTAAAACCGCGTACCCAACTATAGTTGCTCATTGGGCGCGTCCAACTGCCAAAGCCGCCGGGGTTCGCCACCTGCCCGCAGCTGCCCGGCTCGCCTGGCGCGAACGAGATCGTGCCGCCAGAGCCGCTCTGGTCGCCGCCACTGCGTTCGACGCGCGGCGCCCAACTGATCTGCTCCGCCTGACCGCCGGGGACAAAGATGCTGACGCCGCTGCGCAGGAGTGTATCTGGCGATGCACCCGTCAAGCCATTGCTTTCCCAATCGATGATCGCGAATGGGTCTACGCCATAGCCCGCCGCCAGGTCTGCAATTGTGCGGTCATTGGCGATCAATTCGACTGCACCATCAGCAGGCGGAATATTGAGCATCATGCCCGGACGCAGACCGCCGATGATGTTGCGCGGGTTTGACCAGGCGATGCTTTCCGGTTGGATACCGAAACGCTCGGCGATGCTGAACATGGTATCGCCGCTGACGACTTCGTACTGGATCACTTCTATGCGTGGGCGATCTGGCACAAGGGTAAACGGGTTATTCGTGTTACGCACAAATGTGATGCCACCGGAGACCTGCGCGGGTGCGGGCGGCTGGCTCAGGCGCGCGGCGATCACGTCCGGGCTAATTGTCGGGTCTGCAATAGGCTGGTCGGGGAGCGGCGTGGGCGCAGGGTTGTCAGCCGTGGCGTCTATACTGGTGATATCGGCCGTAGGGACGCCGTTTATGGCATCTGTAGGGGGGGCAGTCACATCAGTGGCAATCACAAGCGGCTGCCCGGTTGGGATTGCCCACACTACCACGCTGCCGACGGTGAAGACCAGCGCGCCGATCAGACTGAGACAGCCGAGCGCACGCCGCCAGCCGGAAAGCGGGGGATCGAGGCGAACAGGCTGCATCGGGTTGGTATCTGCCATGTGGTCGGCGGGTTCGCGCTCGTCGTAGTCACGGGGATCGATCATACAAAACCTTCAACTCACGAACAGAAGGCTTGCGAATGGGCAAGCGCCGCTATCATAGCGAAGGTGAATGATGCTCACAACCGTCGATTGCCGGGCGATGGATAATTAAGAAACCTAGCTAAAAACTTATGTTACACTCATTTCATGTCGTAACACTCCCCTCGCAAAAGAGATGATGCACATGAGTACCATTCACCCTGTTCAGCATACGTCAGATACCGTGACCGCCTATTTCGATGAAGACACACGTATCCTGCGCATCGCCTATCATGGCGTCATGTCGCCCGCCGTCACCGCCGAGTTCTATCAGTGGCTTGGCAGTGTTATCAAGCAGTACCCGGCAAAGGTCGTGACGGCGCGTGGTTCGATTTACGACTTCCGCGCTGTGACCGAGTTCGCCAACAGCAATATCAGTTCGACCCAGCGTCAGAGCCAGCATGTGAACCAGCAGGTCGATTTGCAGGATCACCCGGTTGCCATCATTGCTAAAGACGCCTTGCAAACGGCGCTGCTGAGCGCGACGATGAAGATCACCGGGCAGCAAGACCGCAAGCGCATTGTGCGTAACGAGCAGGAAGCGGTCTCGTTCATCGAGGCGTTCCACCGCCAGCGCGAGCCGAGTTCGTGAAACACGACACATGCGCTTAACATCCGCCCGCTTTTGCGTTATCATTCCGGCGTTTAAGACCCAATCTTGCCGGAGAATTCGCGTATCATGCAGAACAATACCCGCCGGATCAGTCTCGTCCTCGGCATCTTTATGCTCGTCGTGCTGGTTGCCGGCGCTATCTTGCCGATTTTTCAGCAGAATATTGCACAAACGACAGAACGTGTTGACCCGACTGACGCCCCGACCGCAACCTACCCGCCGCCTGTCACCGACTTCAGCGGCATTGCGCTCGACCAGCTTTATTTGCATCCCACCGGTCTTTTCACCATTGCACAGCCAACAGGCTGGACGATCACCGCGCCTTCAACGCAGCAAGGCGTCGCCCAGGTCGGCATGAACAATGGCAGCAACCTGAGCGTCATCGATGCGTACATCCAACAGCCAACAACGCCGATCACGACCGCGCAGCAGGTCAGCGATACGCTGACGGAGGATGTGCTGAGCGCGACCTGGCGCCAGTACCGCCGTTGGGAAGAGACCAACCGGCGCATCGAAAATGACCGTGTGGTGATGGACTTCTCGATTGATTTCAATCGCCAGCAGTATGTCGCCCGTCAGGTGTCGTGGACGGACGGCGAGTTCATTTATTCCGTGCGCGTGGTCGTGCCGGAAAATGGTATCGAACTGCTGCGCTATCTGATCGACAACCTCCCAGCGACGATGACGGTCAATCGCGCCGTCGCAGGGGTGCCGTTCGACTGGCAGGCGTCGTATGATGCAGTCTCCAATCACATCATCCGTTATCCGCAGGGCTGGACGGTGCAGGACAATGCGCCGGGACGCACCACCAGTCTGACGGGGGCGAATGGCGAAGCGCTGCGCATCGAAACGCGCGCGAGTACCACGCCGCTGGATGAAGCCTTCGCCCGCACCTTTGTAACGACCGAGCAGCCGAACGCCGCCGTCACCAGCGTGCAGCCGATCACGCGCGGCGCTGCCAGCGGCTTCGCGGTATCGTATACCTTCACAACCGCCGACGGCGAACCGCGCAGTGGCATGGCGCAATTGCTCGATGGCGGCAATGGCACGGTGCATATCGCCAATCTGCGCTTCCCCGCACCGAATGTGGATTTGAACGCTGTTGCTGCGGTTGACGCCGCCGCTACACCCACTATCTCACCCACAGCGACGACTGTGCCGACGCTCGACCCGGCAGCACCTACGGCAGACCCGAACGTCGTGCCAACGATTGCGCCCTCGCCGACCGTCAACCCGCAGGTGCGCTATGCAGAATACCTGTCACTGCTCAACTCGTTCCAGTTGACCGCGCCGATCAACCTGAACCCGCTGAACCTGCCACCGACGCTGACGCCGCTGCCAACGCTGCCGCCCACATTGACGCCGACACCCGTCACCCCGACAGCGACCTTCACAGCGACCAACACCCCTGTGGCGACGAACACACCGCTGCCGACCAATACGCCCGTCCCCACGAACACGGCAGTGCCGACGAATACAGCAGTTCCCACGAACACCGCCGTGCCGACCAATACGGCTACCGCTGTGCCGCCCACCAACACGCCGCGCCCGACGAATACGCCGCTGCCGACGGCGACGAGCGTGCCGACGAACACACCCGTGCCGCCGACCAGCACGCCCCGCCCGACGAATACGCCGCGTGCAACCAACACGACTGCCCCCGTGACGGCAACGGCGACGCCGGGCAGCTAATCTGCTCATACACCGCACCCCGCACAAATCACAGGTAACGACGATTCGCCACCCCTCTCCGTTTACGGAGAGGGGACGGGGGTGAGGTCTTGCGTATTATGTTGTGCAGGGTGCGGTTTACGACTCAGTTGCCTGCCAGCGTGCGACGGTATGCCGAGGGGCTGAGCTTGTAGATGCGGCTGAAGGCGCGGCTGAACGCAATATCCGATGAATAGCCGGTGCGTTCGGCGATCTGTTCGATAGACAGCGCGGGCTGCGTCAACATGCGGCTGGCAACGTGCATCCGCCACTGCGTCAGGTAGTCAATCGGACTGATGCCGACGATGTCTGCGAAACGCGCGGCAAAGGCAGAGCGCGACATTGCCGACTGTGACGCCAGTGCCGCAACCGTCCAGTTGCGTTCGGGCTGCTGATGCACAGCGACCAGTGCGCTCGCAATCTGCGGATCGCGCAGCCCTGCCAGCCATCCGTGCGCCTCGGTTTGCGGGTCTGCCAGCCACGCCCGCACAATCTGCACAAACAGGATGTCTGCCAGCCGATGCAGGACTGTGTTCTTGCCCTGTCGATCGGCATTTGCCTCTTCGATCAGTCCGTCAATCGTAACTTTCAGTCCGTTACGATACATTGTCTGCGAACTGAAGTGCAGGATCGGCGGCAGCAGTGGCAAGATCGAGCCGCCCTGATATTGCGTGAACGAAAATGTGCCACAGATCAACACTGTGCGCAGCGGACCATCGCCCCAGCGCAGCAGGCGGCAGGTCTCGCCATCGTGATCTTCCAGATGAATATCCGAACAGACAGGCGACTCCACGCGATCCGCGATGAGGTGGTCATCACCGCGCGGCAGCACGACCAGGTCCCCTTCCTGGACAGGCAGCCGGTCATGGTCACTCAACAGCCAGCAGCAGCCTTGCCGGACAATGTGAAATGCTGCGCCGTTGAAAGGGCGAAAGCGCAGCGCCCAACCATCACTCGAAATCTCCGACTGGCAGTAAATGCTGCTGTGCAATTGGAAGGTCTTCAGAATGTCGGCAAGAATGTCGTGCATATTGCGTTCCCGCGCTTTTTGGACGATCAGTTAAAAAGAGTGGACGCCTTATCATAGCTCATCCAGAGCATACACACTACGATTGGATCATCGATAGACGTGGCAGGCGTAGGGGCAGGATGTATCCTGCCCCTACGGTATGTGCCGCGCAGTCCAGCAAGGAGAGATAATGAGCAAGTTCGGTGTAGTGTTTACGATCGTAGTCCTTATGTGGGTGTCGGTCGGGGTAATGGCAGTTTTCGGACAGCAAAGCGCCGCCGGCAGCTGCGAACCGACAAGCTACCCGCTGCCGGGTGAGTTCATCGTGCCGGAAAGCATCACTTACGACGCCAGTACGAACATGTTCTACGTGGGCAGCGCTGCCCAGGGCACCATCTTCAGCGGCGTCGTGGGCGAAGCGGACTCGATTGAAGTCTTTTCGCCGGGCGGCGCAGACGGGCGCATTGGGGCGCTGGGCATGGAAGTCGATACTGAAGGGCGCTTGTTTGTCGCAGGCAGCCGGGGCGGAGTCATTTACGTCTACGACACGGAGACGGCGGAACTGATTGCCAGCTTTGACACGACGGAAGCGACGGGCGTCGCCGCTAACGAGACGGGTTTCCCGCACAACCTGACGGATGTCGCGATCACGCCGGATGGCGATGTGTTCGTGACCGATGCTTTCCTGCCCTACCTCTACCGCGTCTATGAAAACGACGGCGGTGAACTGGCGATGGAAGTCTTTATCGACTTCACAGATACCATCGTGGAATACCAGACACCTGTGCCGCTGAACCAGATTCGCAGCATGGAAGATAACGTCTCCGGCTTTAACATCAACAGCATCACGGCAACGCCGGATGGCGCGTACCTGTTGATCGGGCAGACGAACACAGAACTGCTGTACCGCGTCACGCTGGAAGACCGCAGCATTGATCCTGTCGATCTGGGCGGCGAGCTGCTCCATTCCGACGACCTGCTGCTGGATGGCGACCTGCTGTACGTGAATGCGATTATCGATATGGCGATGGGTGCGGAAACACCCACCGCGATTGTGATCGTCCGCATGAACGACGATTACACCGAAGGCGAAGTGCTGTCAACCTACACCAACGAACTGTTCAAGTTCCAGACCTCGTTCGTGTTCGTCGAAGGCTGCCTGCTGGCGACCAACTCGCAGCTGCCCGGCTTCTTCACCCAGCAGTTTGAGCTGCCGTTCGATGTCGTCAGCGTTCCCATCCCAACCCCGGAAGCCGGATCATAGGCGCTGCGTACAAAGGAGTCTGGCATGCATCCCGCACCGGAAGGCGCAAACAGCTTCATCTACATGCTCCTCGTCTTCGCGCATATCATGAGTGCAATGATGGCGATTGGCTTCAACTTCACCTACATCGTGTGGATACGCCGTGGACAGGCGAACCCGGAAACGCTGCCCAGCGCGCTCAAAGGCGTGAAGTTCATTGATGACTTCCTCGCCAACCCGCTCTACATCGCTGCCGGCGTGACTGGACTGCTGATGATCCTGATGGGCAAGTCGGTGGCGTCGTTTCTGGTGGTGGCGATTGTCATCTATCTGATCGATATGGCAGCTGCCTACCTGATTTACACGCCGATGGTGAGCCGCCAAATCAGGCTGCTCACAGAGCAAGGCGCAGACTCCGCAGCCTATCGCGCAATTGCCAGCCGCTCGAATATCGTCGGGGCGCTGTTAGGCGTAGGCGCGGTGGTCATCGTCGCGCTCAAAATCTTCGAGCCGGTCTTCTGGTGACGTGGTCACGACAGGACAGCAGTGGCAGTCACGGCGTGTTATCATTGCGGCATGATAAAAGGCAATGAGGGCGCGCGGACGTGGCAGAGATTGACCTCACCTCGCATAAATCACCGTTAGCACAAGTTCACACCCCTCTCGTTTGGAGAGGGGTCGGCGGTGAGGTGCATGTCGGATTCTGGATCATGACTTCCTTTATGCTCATTCTGCTCCTCAGCGGCTGCGGTGGCGATGCCGTCGTGTTCGCGCCGACGCCCGCCCCGCCCGATCTGTCGCCGCTGCCGTACACGCACCCCGCAGGCACGTTCGCGCTCGTCGTCCCGCGCACCTGGTCGGTCTACACGATTAACGCGCCGACGCTCTCGGTCGCGTCGTTCGCGCGCCCGAACGAGAGCGAACCGCTGCTCACCATCGCGCTCATCAATCTGGGCGAGACGCTCAACGATGACGCCTTTAACGCTTTGCTCACGCGCTACCAGACGCAAATCCGCCCCGATGTCGAAAGCTACAGCGAAGTCAACCGCACGGCGATGGGCGATGGCAGTTGGCGCATTGCCGGCTATCGGCGGCTGGCAGGCGGCGATGCTTACCCGCTGAACACGTTTATCCAGACGTTTGGCGAACGACTGGCGGTGATCGACGCGGTGGTGCCTGCTGATGCTGCACAGGCGCGCGAACTCCAGCGCGTCATCAATACGCTGACGGTCAATGCCGACGCGCCGCTGGAAGCGAGCGACATCGCCACGCTGCGCGATGCCAAGTCCGCCAGCCTCGCGGTCATTCACCTGTACGCCTGGACGACGGACGACGGCGTGTTCTACATCACGGGCGAGATCGCCAACTACGCCAGCACGACGGTGACGAGTGTGCCTGTCCGGGCGCTGCTGCTGCGCGCGGACGGCACGGCGTTGGCGGAGGCGGTGGATGTGGTGATGGGCTATGGCATCGCGCCGGGCAGCTTTGCGCCGTTCAGCCTGCGCTTCGGGCAGGGTCAGCCGGACGGCAGCGCGCGTTACCAGGTGTTGGTGGGCGGCGACGACTGGCAGCCGGAGGCGGGCGGCGCGCTCTTCCCGGAAGACTTGCTGGTGGTGAGCGATACGTCAGAGATCGACGCGCTGAGGCGGCTGGTGCTGCGCGGGACGGTCGAGAACATCGGTGACAGCGCGGCGGTTGCGCCGCGCGCGGTGGCGACGGTCTTTGACGCAGCGCAAAATGTGGTCGCGTCGGCATTTGTGGATGTGCCAGTGGCGCAGTTGGCAGCGGGCGAACAGGCATCGTTCGAGATCGCGATTGCTGATCTGGGCATACCGTCGCTCAACAACGCGCTGCTTGACACATTAAGCTATGTCGTCAGCGTGCAGGCGCGGGCGGGGGATGGGTAGTGTGGGCTAGGCGTGAAGTTAGGGTGGGAGGGGGGACCATGTGAGAGAGTTACTGATCAGCCCACCACGCCAGAATTGTCTAACATCAGAACTATCCCATACAAGCATATCTTCGATGTATCCATAACCGTCCCATCTAGACCAAACCAAATCTCCAGCAGGAGACCATGTTAAGAAAGTTTCAGCTTCCGACGTATCTGTAAGGCGTATAACACTTTGCCCTTGCCAAACAAAAACATCACTAACCCCATAATTGCCAGCAAGCCATGCCAAGTTACCATTGATGGACCATACCAAATTGTGTTCGGCGTTGTAGTCATTAGTGAGAATGTTGACCCTGTTTCCATCCCACATAAAAATATCTGTGCGATGATCCTCATTGTTAGATATCCAGGCTAATCTTCCATCTCTTGACCAAATAGGGCTTTCAGCATTAAAGGCGCTGTGAGTGTGGAGTAGCCGGATGGCCCCTTGATTCCACAGGTAAACTTTAACAACGACTCTATTGTCATAACCTTGATGTGCAACCATCCATGCAAGTTCTCCACTTTGAGACCAAGTAATGTAACCTACGTTTATAGGATTTTGATAGATTGATTGCAATGTTGTACCGTCCCAGAAATGCCACCGATCAGCATGTTCTGAGCAATCGTGCCAATGTGAACCTTCACATGCTACCCACAAAAGCTTTCCATCTGACGTCCAGTGATGTTCTCCTTCTTGAAGAGAAGATTGGCTCATGTTGAGCGATTGATTGCCATTCCATACATAAACTTCCCAGTTTCCGTTGCGATTTGACAGCCATGCCAATCGCCCATCCTCTGACCATTTCGGTAAAACATCTCTGCCAGTATTTTGACTAATGTTAACAATACTTGTGCCGTTCCAAACATATATCTCCCAATCCTCATTATCTCGATTGGATACAAACGCCAGTTGACCGTTAGGTGACCATGCTATATCAGAATCTTGTGCAGGATGTTGACTGACATTTATAATGCGCCCTCTCTCCCAAAGAAAGATTTCGTCATTTGCTGGACTATCGATTCCCTCACCTGGATAGATAGCATGCCAGGCCAGTCTCCTATCGGAAGACCATACTGGTCTCCCACCAATCGTTGACGAGGCACGAATTCTTACAACATAGTTTCTATCCCATAAATATGTACCTGATGTGAGTGAACGTCCTTCCCACGCCAGCCACGAGCGCTCGTTGGGAATCATGCCGCTCACCCCGCGCACGGCGGCGACCAGCACAAGCATGAGTACTACAAGGATACCGACGAAGCGCAAGACAATCGCTTGCATGTGCAGCCTTTTCTGTTACTCTATACACACGCTGAAAATGTGAACCTTATCTTGATTCTACAAGAGCATCGCGCGCAGACGCTCTACGATCAGCATACGGCTCACCGCCGCAGCAAGATATCTCTTGTACAACCATAAAGGATAAACAATGACAGACTTCCTTCAGGCTGCTCGTTAGCAGTCTCATCCTCGGCTTTTCGATTGCCGCCCCCGTCGGTCCCATTGGCGTCCTCACCATCCGCCGCACACTGGCACATGGTCGCCTTGCCGGACTCGCCACAGGCATGGGAGCCGCCAGCGCAGACGCCGTTTATGGTGCGCTCGCTGCCTTCGGTCTCACACTGATCACCGATTTTCTCGTCCGTATTCAAACCCCCATCAGCATTCTCGGCGCGCTCTTCCTGCTCTGGCTGGGCATCAAAACGCTGCGCACACCGCCCGCCGATCACGCAGCACAGGCGACGGGCAGCACACTGCCGGGCATGTACGCCTCATCGTTCCTGCTGACCATCACCAATCCGATGACGATCCTGTCCTTTCTGGCGTTGTTCGTCGGTGCAGGGCTGATGGCGGAAGGCGGTGACACATCCATCGTTCATGCGACTGTGATTGTTGCGGGGGTGTTCAGCGGCTCGGCTGTGTGGTGGCTGCTGTTGAGCGGCGGCGTGGGGCTGCTGCGTGAACGCTTCACGCCACAGATTATGGTGTGGGTCAACCGTATCTCCGGCGCGATCATCATCCTGTTCGCGCTGCGGACGCTGCTCACTGTCGTGTAGGATATTCTAAGCAGAGACGCAGAGGGTTAAATCTCTGCGCTCTCTGTATCTGCGTTAAGAATCTGGCGTTGCACCAATGCGGACGAGGCGTGCCTCGTCCCTACTTGACGGCGACGACTGCGCCTTCAGCTTCGAGAACGGTCTTGGCTTCGGCTGCCTTGTCCTTGCTGACAGCTTCCAGCACGAGCGCGTTGGCGGTTTCGACCAGGTCCTTGGCTTCCTTCAGACCCAGGTTCGTGACCTGACGCACTGCCTTGATGACGTTGATCTTCTTCGGACCCACGTCGGTGATGATGACGTTGAATTCGGTCTGTTCTTCAACCGGTTCAGCCGCCGCTGCCGGTGCTGCCGCTGCCGCACCTGCGCCCGCCGCCATCATCATCATGCCGCCGCCGGAGGCTGCGGTAACGCCCCACTTCTCTTCGAGCAGCTTCTTCAGTTCCGACGCTTCGAGGATTGTCAGTGCGCTCAGGTCTTCGACCAGCTTGTTCAAATCTGCCATTTTGGGAGTTCCCTTTCGTTTACGAGTTGTTGATTAGCTTTTAGCAAATTAGCACACGAGCGGATTGGCGCATTAGCTAACTTGCTGGTTGGCTACGCTGCTTCGCTTTTGTTCTGGTCGTCTTCATATGCCTGAAGCACGTTGACGATTTGCGACGTTGCTGCTTGCAGCAACCCTGCCAGTTGTGCCGCCGGAGCGACGATGATGCCCGCCAGTTGCGCGCGGATTTCGTCCATCGTCGGCAGAGTGGCGACGGCTTCGATGTCCTTCGCGCCGAAAATGGATTCTCCCAATACGCCACCCTTGACGGCGAAGTTATCAGGGAAATCCTTGACGTACTGCTGGACGGTCTTGGCGACGCCCGGCAAATTGCCGTTGCCGAAGACGATCCCGGTCGGACCGAGCAGCAGCTCATCCGGTACGGGCCATCCCGACTCGCGCAGGGCGATGGCGAAGAGCGTGTTCTTGGTGACGACGTAGCTGCCCCCCGCGCCATCGCGCAGACGCTTGCGCAGCTCGTTGACCTGCGCGACCGTCATCTTGCGGTATTCCGCGACGATGAAGCCATCGGTACGCCCCAGTCGCGTGCTGTATGACGCGACGAGTTCCTCTTTGCGCTCACGTGTGATAGCCAAGCGCGCTGCCTCCCTTCGAGCTAACAGGTATCAGCCTTCAGGCATCAGTGAGTGCCTGATCCCTGTTGCCTGATTCCTAAAACAAAACGACCCCCGCAGTGTGACGTGCGAGGGTCGCGCATGAGCAAACATGTGCTGAATGACGCCTCTCACCTCGGCAGGGCTTACGGATATGCCTGCGGTCTGCGGCTGAGATGGTTCTCAGTTGATGTGAGGTATACTAGCAGGCGACATCCCGAAGTGGAAGGGTAAATTTGTGCGCAACACGCTCGCGATTATCGTTGGTCTTGTCGCTGTTGTCGCGTTTATCGTCTATGTCGTGCTGGCGCTGAACGCGCGTCCACTCCCGCCGCATGTCTGGATGCAGAACAATCCCGGAATGCTGGTGATTGCGCATCAGGGCGGTGATGGTGAGCGCCCATCGAACACGATGCTGGCATTCCAACATGCCGTCGATATTGGCGTGGATGTGCTGGAGATGGACATTCACAGTACGAGCGATGGCGTACTGGTTGTCATTCACGATGACACGATTGACCGCACGACCGACGGCAGCGGACGCATCCAGGACTACACGTTTGCCGAGTTGCAGGCGTTCGACGCGGCGTATCACTGGCCTACGCTCGATGATGAAGAAGGCAGACCGACGGACGATTTTCCCTATCGCGGGCAGGGGGTGACGATTCCGGCGCTGGAAGACCTGCTGCGCGCCTTCCCGCATATGCCAATGGTGATCGAGATCAAACAGCGCACGCCGTCGATTGCGCAGCCGTTGTGCGATCTGCTGCGGGCGACGGGCATGACAGAACAGGCGTTGATCGCGTCATTTCATGGCGAGTCGATCCGCGAGTTCCGCGCCGCCTGCCCGGAAGTCGCCACATCCGCCGCACAGAACGAAGTGACGCCGTTCGGCATTCTCAATATCTTCGGTCTGACGGGCGCATACACGCCGACGGCGCAGGCGTTCCAGATACCGGAGTTCGCGTCGGGGCTGCGCGTGGTGTCGGCGCAATCGCTGGCAGCGGCGCACGGGCGCGGCATCGATATGCACGTCTGGACGGTCAACACGCCGGAGCAGATGACGGCGATGCTGGCGCTGGGCGTAGACGGCATCATCACCGACTACCCAACGCGGCTGATGGAACTGATGGGGCGGTGATACTGGTAATCGGACATCGTTCGCGTTACTGTACAGCAACAACGCATTTAACGGAGTATCCCGATTATGTCCGCACCCGCCACACTCGCACAGGCGCGCAGCCTGGAACCGATGACGATTGACCTGCGCCGCGATTTTCACATGCACCCTGAACTCAACTTCCGCGAGGTGCGCACCGCCAACCGCGTGGCGGAGGAACTGCATAAGCTCGGCATTGAGTTCGAGACGGGCGTCGGCATCACGGGCGTGGTCGCGCACATTGGCGAAGGTCGCCCCGCCATTGGCATTCGCGGTGATATGGACGCGCTGCCCATCAACGAAGAGAATGATGTGCCCTACAAATCGACCGTGCCAGGCGTGATGCATGCCTGCGGTCATGACGCGCACACCGCCATTCTGCTGACCGTCGCCAAAATGCTGGTCGAAATGCCCGACCGCCCAGCGGGGGAGTTCCGGCTGCTGTTCCAGCCGTCCGAAGAAGAGTTTGGCAGCGATGGCAAAAGCGGCGCGGTGCGTATGATCGAAGATGGCGCGCTCGAAAACCTCGATCATGTCATCGCCCTGCACGTCAACAGCGAAAAGCCGAGCGGCAAGATCGGGATTGTCGATGGCTTCGCCTGCGCCGCTGTCGATTCGTTCCGCGCCAAAATCATCGGCGAAGGTTGTCACGGCGCGTACCCGCACACGGGCGTAGATCCGATCTTCATCGCCGCGCAGGTCATCAATGCTATTCATGGCGTGCGCGCCCGCCGCATCAATCCCGTGCTGCCCGCCGTGATTTCCGTCGGCAGCATCCACGCGGGCAACGCCGATAATGTCATCCCGATGCAGGTCGAACTGAAAGGCACGATCCGCAGCTATGACGCCGATGTGCGGGCGCAGCTTTCGGCGGAACTGGAGCGCGCGTTCGGCGTGGCGCGGGCGCTCGGCGGCGATTACGAACTGACGATCATCAAGGGCTACCCGTCGCTTTATAACGATCCGGGCGTTGCCAATGTCATCCGCGATGTGGCGCGCGACATGAAGGGCGACGAGGCTTTCTATCAGGAAGAGGCGGGCATGGGCGCGGAAGACTTCAGCTACATGGCGCAAAAAGCGCCGGGCGCGATGTTCATGCTCGGCGCGAAGCTGGATACGGTCAACCGCCCGCACCACAGCGCGATCTTCGACATTGACGAAGCGCCGCTGCATCTGGGCGCTGCGATTCTGACCGAGACGGCGATCCGGCTGGCACGGGAAAAGCAGTAAGCCCGTAGAGATGATCATGAAGCATGTGTGACTGGGTATCAATCGTCGGCAGATGCGATACTTAAATACACCCGTTCAAAGCGCTCGCCGACGATGGGCATAGTCTCGTCGGGCGTGCGCCCGATAACCGCGCAGGTGCGTGTGAAAAAGTCCCAATGGGCGCGCCGCCAGAACGCCAGCGTTCGGTCGCCTTCACCCTCATCATAGGCAAAAGCGGCGTCGAATTCGTTGAAGGGACGGATGATGACTTCAGTGGTACGAATGATGCATTGTGGCTGCCCACCACCATCCAGAATGATGCTGTAAGCACCCACCTGCGGCAGCGACGACCCTTCGTTCTCATACTCCCAGAGCAGGCTGGCGGTGGCGGTTTTGATACCTTCGCGCACAAGGGCACTCAGTTCATCCGCCATCGCCTCGCTGTCGCCAAATGCCCATGCCTCATACGCATCAGCAGCCGGGCGCGCGTCTTCGGGCAGCGCAGCGCAGAAGGCAT
>JANRJX010000033.1:0-6872 GCA_033763755.1 Chloroflexota bacterium | reverse complement strand
AACAGTTTGTCCGTGAACTCACCGAAAGCGTGGTCAACGGGTTCTTCGATGAGCGTGGGTTGGACACAGGTTGCGAGTACAGCTACGTCCTGCACCATCGTTTGACGGACGACCCGCAAGCGCCCGGACTGCACGACCCGCACACCCATATTGTGCTGCCGGGGACGGTGTATGACGAGGAGCATGGACAGCGCGTGCCGCTGTTTTTCAGCCGCAATCGCAAGGTCAATCACATCGAGATGCTGCATGATGTGACCGAACGCACGATGATCGAACAGATGGAACGCTACATCGGTCCTGACTGGGAGCAGCGTTATGACGAGTTAGCCGCTGTGCGTGAACAGGAACGCGCCATTGCTGATAACGAGCCGCATGGTGGAATGCTCGACGACAAGGGTGAAATGTGGGATGTCTGGTGTGGCACGCGGCGGACGGACGAGCAGCAGACCGCTGTTGGCTTTTACCGCTGGTATGCAGTTGCGACTGAGGACGACCCGGATGCACTTCGGTTGGAATTCCGTCCGTTGGCGGCAGGACTGCCACATGAACAGGCAGTCTTTTTCGCACGGGTGCTGGCACGGGAGATGAACGGTGACATGGACAAACTCAAAGAACTGGCAGGGTTGCTTAATGGGATGGGTACTGACCAACGTGAAACACTGATCACGGAATTGGGTGGATATGAACGAGCAGCACGAGATGTCTCACCCGATTTTGAACTTTAGCCGAGAAAGTACACAGGGGAAAAGAGCGCCTGTCGTCGGGAAACGTATGCGCTCCAAACCCCTGTGTACCAACCTAAAAGGAATATCACGAGTATGACACAGAACGACGTTGTGAACAAGACGGACACATTCGACGCGCCCAGTGCTGGAAGGCGCGAGTTTCTAAATGCGCTCTATCAAGGCAGCCCAGATAACGTCTACCTCGAACTGCGCTGCATCCATCCGATCACTGGTGAAGCGCGTTCGCTGTGGGGACGGATGGGGAACAAACCCGAACTCGGAAAGGCATTGAAGCAGGCAGAGGTACTGAATCGTAAGGGCTTCGGTGTGTACTTCGCACCCTGTTTGCGAAAGTCAAAACAGGGCAAGGCGGAAGCCGCCGCGCTCGTTCTGGCATTGTGGGTCGATATTGACTGTGATGGGGATGCCCATCAGCGCGATGAAGTATTACAGAAACTCCGAGACTTTGATTCCGCGCCGTCTTTCATCCTCGACAGTGGGGGCGGCTGGCATGGCTATTGGCGGCTGGATGAGCCGTTCCAGCTTCAGAGTGAGGCTCACCGCCACAAAATTGCAGGCATTCTGCGTGGTTTATTCTCGGCTCTAGGCGGTGACCCGGAATATGTGAAAACCGTGGCGGGGATTATGCGCCTGCCCGATTCGGTGAACACGAAGCCAGAGCGCGGTGGTGTCGTGGTCACTGTGGTCGAGAGACACCCAGAGCGGCGTTATCCGCTGGATACTTTCGTTTGGCTGGAGAGTCAGCCTCATTCTCCAAGTTTCGACGGCTTAAAGGTGGTGACTTTGAACGGGAATGGACATCACCCGCTGCCACCGCGCACTGAAACTTATCTGGCATCCGGGGCGGCGAATGGCTCTCGCAATACGGAATTGTTCGCGGCAGCCTGCCAACTGCGTGATGCGGGCTACAGCCAATCCGACGCGGAGCGGGAACTCATCCCGCGCCACCTTGCGAGCGGCAGCGGTGAACGCGAGGCGCTGGCGACCATCCAGAGTGCCTTCAGCCGCCCGGCGCGTGACCCGATAGCGAAGCTCACCGAAGGTATTCCTGTACGGCGAGAGCAGGCACGCCAGCAGGTCAGCCAACTGGTGAGCCAGTTTACGGTTGAACAGAAAGCCGAACGACCCACCACCGAGCAGATCGTCGCCGCTGTCGAAGCCTGTATCCACCTCAATCCGGTGGAGTGGGCGGAGGAACGCCAGCGCCTCAAAGCCGTATGTGGTGACGGCTTGAAAATCGGGGACATTGACCGTCTCTATAAGGAAAAGAAGCGTGCCAGCTTCCAGCAGCGCGAGCAGGAATACCTTGATACTGAGAGCTACCTGCTGCGCGATGGCAAGATCATCTACCGCAAGGAGACTTATCGCGGGGCGCTGGAGAAAACCGTCGTGGATTGGACAGCTACCGCGCTCTACCAGACCTGCCAGGTGGATGATGATGGTAAAGAAGCGCACACCACCGCGCTGGAACTCCGGCGCGGTGACTTCATAAAAAAGCTCGATGTGCCGGGGGATGTATTTGTGGATGATGTGGGGCTGCGCCGCTTCATCGGCGCGAACGCCGGATCGCAATATGTTGTCCGCGCCGGGATGTCGAAACATCTGGTTCCGGCGATTGTGCAGCTATCCGGTGAGTTTCCCACCCATCGTCACTACAACTTCATGGGCTGGATGGAATTGGATGACAGATGGGTGTATGTCTCCCCGCAGGACTGCATCACGGCGAAAGGCAAATTGAGCGAACCGCCGTCGGTTGAACTCGACCACCGTTTGCGTGATTACGGCTTGCAAGCGACAGGGTGGAACGAAAGCCTCGCGGCGTTCGATGCAGTGACGAAGGTGCTGCCGCCTAAGCTGGCTTCATGTCTGATTGCTTTCGCGCTGCTGCCTGTGCTTCAGCGTTTCTTTCCAGCGGCAGCGCCGCGACCTGCGGTGCATGTAGTCGGCACCTCCGGCAGCGGCAAGTCGGAGATTGCCTCGCTCCTGAGCAGCTTCTACGGGCGGTTCAGCCGCGACACACCGCCCGCTCAGTGGGGCGATACCATCAACACCGTTGAGACGCTGGGTTATCCGCTGGCAGACAGTCTGTTCTGGGTAGACGACTACAAAAGCATCTATGCCGACGAGAAAACCTTCACCCGGTTTCTGCAATCCTACTCACGCGGCATGGGGCGCGGACGCTTGACCCGCGAAGCCAAAGTCCGGCATGAGAAACCCTGTCGCGGGCTGATCCTCTCTACTGGCGAAACAACCATCGAGGGTGAGATGTCAGTGGTGGCACGAATGCTGGTGCTGGAAATCCCGCCCTGGGAGAAGCGCGATCCGGGTGGGCAGGCGCTGGTGCAGGCGGAGCGTTTACGTGAACATCTGCCGGGCTTTACCACCCATTTCACCTCATGGATAGCGAAGCAGCTTGAGCAGGGTGATTTGAAAGCGGACCTCGCCAGCCGCTTCAGCAGCAACATGCGCGGCTACCGCGAGAAGCTCGCCGCTGAAGCTGGCGGACAGTCCAACACCGGACGGGTCATCCAGAACTGGGCGGTGCTGGTGACGGGGTACCAGATGCTTTCGTGCTTCCTCGCTGAGATGGACGAGGATTATCTACTCCCGGCGTGGAAAGATGCCATCGTCGAGAGTGTCCTCACGTTGCGGCAGGAGCGTGCCAGCGAGGTTTTCCTCGATATTCTGGGGCAGCTTATCGCTGGTGGACAGGCCGTGATTGACGACGACATGAAGAGTCCGCGCGAGTATCCGCCGGGTGTAACCGTTGTGGGTTACAAAGATGAGGGGTTTGTGTATCTGCTGCCGGAGATTGCCCACCGGGAAGTCAACCGGGTACAGCCGCTGCGCTTCACCGCGACGGCCATCGGGATGCAGTTGCGCGAAGACGGTATTCTGATCCCCGGAACCAACAATCTGACTATTCAACGTCGTGTTCGTGGGGGTAGAGTGCGATTATGGCAATTAAAGTCCGATGCAATGGGCTGTGACACCTGTGACGATGAGACAGTAAGCAAATAACCGCGAAAATAACGTGGTGTGTTTGTAAATTGAGGCTGTGACAGTTGAGACACTGTGACAGTCTCTTCGTTTGGGATTTGAAATATAGATTAGAGCTATCTCAATAATCTTAGGCAATTTATTGCCCTACAATAACAATTAGGACTTTAAACTACTTTCCAGTGAATATTGGTTAATACTATGAAATTTGTCCACGCTGCAGACGTTCATTTGGGCTACCGTCAATATAACCATCCAGAGCGATTCAAGGATTTTGGTGTCGCATTTCAAAAAATTGTCGATTGTACGGTGGAAGAGCAGGCTAAAGTTTGCTTAATTGCTGGCGATCTATTTCACAAGTCAAGCATTGACCCTTCGACACTCATTCAAGCTGAAGACGAACTGCAAAGGCTCAAAGAATACAACATTAAAACTATCGCAATTTCAGGAAATCATGATCGTCCCAGATATGGACAAGCCAAAACTTGGTTGGATTATCTGGCATCACGAGAATTACTTGTTCTACTAGAGACAACTCAGGAAGGAAAGTTTGTTGTTGAAGGACAGAGTTATGTTGACCTTGAAGGCGTGCGTTTTATTGGGATGCCTTGGTACGGCGGATCAACTCGACTTGTTTTAGAGTCTATTGCGGATGAGTTACCCCAACTTTCATGGGATAATGTTCGCTATAGTGTTTTGATGGCACACACAGGTATTGAAGGGCAGATGCTTGATATGCCCGATATGCTCCGATTCGAGGACGTTAATCCTTTGAGGGAGTATATTCACTATCTTGCACTCGGCCACCTCCACAAACCATATCAAGCCCCTACGGACACTCCTTGGATTTACAATCCGGGTGCTATCGAAAATAGCAACTTTGATGAAGCGCGATTTGACAGCAAAGGTGTGTTTATTGTTACGATAGGTAATGATGGCACATCAAAAGTCAGGAAAAAGGTAATTAAAGGGCGTCCATTCCGCACAATTGAATTCTCCATTACTAAGTCTGGAAATTTCGATACGTTGGTTCACCAGTTGCGCCAAGCTCTGGAGGTCGAGAAAGACAGATGGCGAGACCCTCATCCACCTGTCGTAAATTTACTTCTAACAGGAAACCTAAAATTTGATCGGAGCAGACTAAATATAGAAGGCTTACGGCAGCTTGCCCAAGACTGCTTGGAGTGTTTACTTGTTCGCATCAACACACGCTTAGATAATCTAGAGATCATCGGTGATTATGATGATGAACTGACCGCTGAACAACTCGAATGTCAGGTCTTTGCAGATATTGCGCGAGAAGGTGGATACAGTGATCGTTCTGAAAAATGGGGACAGTTTCTACGCGGGATAAAGCAAAAAGCTCTGAGCAATGAAAAACCTGAGAATATACATCAGACCCTATCAGAATTTCTTGCTGATGACACGAAGGTAGACGAATAGTGTTTATCGAACAAATCACCCTTCAAAATATCAAAAGCTACGGTTCTACGCCCACGACTATTTTCTTCAAAGAAGGTGTCAACCTTATCGCTGGAGCTAATGGCGCAGGCAAATCCACAATTCTAGAAGCCATCGGGTTTGTTCTTTTTGATGCACTACCCTACAGTCAGGGGGATTTTGAACGGCGTGGCAAAACAGGTGTAACGAGAATTACGATCCGCTTACACAGTTCCTATGATAACCGCGTCTATGACGTAGAGCGTGTTATCCCTGCTCGATACAGAGTCATTGATGTTCAAGATCACATAGACGAAGGCATTCAATCGAAAGATGATTTACTTGAGTGGCTGTGCCAGCACCTGAAGATTGAAGGCAGCGAGGATTTAGCCCCACTTTTTGAGAATGCCGTCGGGGTACAGCAGGGAACAATTACCGCGGTGTTTCTCGAAAGTGCAAAGGCACGTAAGACAACTTTTGACTCTTTACTGCGAGTCCAAGATTTTGAGCTAGCATGGAATCAACTTGGGGATACCAAAAGATATATAGCTGACTTACTTATGGAGCAACGATTTAGCTATTGCACAATAAAGGTGGAGCATACTTGGTTAGCCAGGTCAAGCGAAACAGGGTAGTGGCAAGGTAGTGCAGAAAAGTATCACGCAGCGTAGGCAGGTCGGGTAGGGCGTGATTATGGCTGATGTTGGTACGCGCCAGCGACCAGATATGCTCCTGTGGGTTCAGCTCGGGGCTGGCAGGCGGAAAAAAGAGGGTCTCGACACGGGGATGATGCGCCAGCAGGTCGCGCACCATCTGTCCTTTGTGCCAACGCGCACGATCCCAGAGTAGCAAAATGGGCTGGTCAGGATAGCAGTAGAAGAGATCGCGCAGGAAGTCCGCCGTCTCGACACTGGTCATTTCTGGGCGCGGCAAGGCAAACTCATGCCCATTGCACAGATTCAGCGCCCCGTAGAGATGCACATGGTCACGCTGAGCGCTGACGCGCACGACAGGCGTCTGCCCGCACGCTGCCCACAGACGGGTCGTTGTCGCTTGCACATACAGGCTCATCTCGTCCATCGCAATGACCTGTCCGTTGGGATGCGCTTGCAGAAAGTCGGTCACTTTTTTTCAAGCTCACTCTCGAAAACGGCGATGTCCGCCGCGCTCGGTTTGTGACGATACACTTTCGTGCTGCGTTGAAAGCTGAAGCCACTCTGCTGCAGGATGTGGATGTAACTGTCGGTGTGCTTGTACACCACCCCGTACCACTGTTCCACGACAACCGCCAGGTCGTTCACAGTCCAGTATTCATGCTGGCTGATGTTCAGGTCTACTGGGCGATACTGATGCAGCTTCCCCGCCAGGTCGCGCCGTTGATCGTCCGTCAGCAGCGTTCGGTTGCCTTTCTGCTGGTAGTCATACAGCGCGTTGATGCCTTTTTTCCTGTACCGCGCCACACAGTCGAGGATACTGCGCGTTCCCATGCGCGTCACTTCAACAATCTGCCTCACCGTCGCTCCACTGCCATACAACCTGACGGCCTGCATCCGCCGCAGTTCTGACGATTTTCTCGTCGCCTTTTCTGCCCGCTTTAGTTCGTCTACTGCTTCTTCGCTGAGGTGGAACTTTCGTGTCGCCATTCCCCTATTATATCATGCTGAAGCTAAAACGTTTCTCCATTAG
>JANRJX010000032.1:0-9611 GCA_033763755.1 Chloroflexota bacterium | reverse complement strand
AAGCCATCCCGTCACCCAAAGGGCGCTACCCGATTGCGGTGAGCGTAGCGGCACAAGCCAGGAGCAATCGGGTAAAGCGAAATCCGCAGGATTTTGACGGGTGGCGCGCCTGCTAGGATGGTCAGAACCAAATCGACACGTCCTGGGTCTGATGGGAAAAGCGCCGCGCCGACAGGGAGAAACAGGGGATGACGCGCAGCAGGTGTCCGGTGGAGCGCATCCGCGTGTCAGGGGAGAACATGCGCGGCAATCGGCAAGGCTTAGCGCGTGCAGCGGCGAAAAACCGGGGGATGTGCAGTGCTGAAAGAGCGAGACGAGGGCGGCAGTCCAACGAAGACGCGGCGGTGACGCGGATAGCGCAGCATGGATGGATCTGGCTCGCCCGCGACGACTTATCGATGTAGCTGGACCGCACGCGATGGAGAACGTACCGTCACCGCGTAGGAGGATGACTATTCAATCGAGACGTAGAGAGAAGGGTCAGCGGCTGTCGCACGGGCTGAGAGGTACACGCTGCGGGCGTCACAGAGCGCACTCATGTTGCGGTTCAGCTAACCGCCCGCCATCCGAACGGCTTTCGTCGCCAGCTCCTGCATCATCTTGCGGAGTTCGGTGGGCTGGCGGATCGTCACCGGAAAGTCGAAATGCAGCAGCACATGCGCTATCCAGTTCAGTTCGTGGGTCTCACGACGCCAGATGATCCCGTCTGCCGTTTCTTCAAATGTGCCTGCGCCTGCGTTCAGCACCCCGCGCACCTGCTCCATTGTCCCCTGCAACACGATCTCGACCGCGTACATACCCGGCATCAGCGCCAGCGCGCTGAGGACGTGCTGCACGGCATCGAAATCGGTGGGGCGTTCAAAAGGCTGATCAAGTGGGTCGAGGGCGACGATCCGGTCGATGCGAAAGACGCGCAGGTGCTCGCGCAGATGGCAGTAGCCGCTCGTGTACCAGTACCCCTGATGGCACACGACCCCATATGGATCGAAAGCGCGTGCGGATGTATCGCCGCTGAACGCCTGATAACGCAGAAACACCCGCTTATGCTGTTGCAAAGCCGTACTCAGAACCGAGACAAAACGAGGCTGGAATGGTGCTGGAGAAGGCGCGACGCTGAAGGTGATCGCCTCCTGTAAAGCGCGCACCTGTTCAAGCAGTTTTTCCGGCATCACCCGCTCGGTTTTGGCGAGCGCCCCTTCGATGGCTGCCATCTCCACTGGAAGCTGAAACGCACGCAGCATCAGAAGTCCGAGCGTGAGCGCGACTGCTTCGGCATCGTTGAACATGAGCGGGGGCAGTTTGTAGCCGCGCCGAAGGTAGTACGCACCTTCCGGTCCCCGCTCCGCTTCGATCGGGATGCCCATATCCTGAAGCATGACGATATAGCGGCGCACGGTACGCACTTCGACTTCGAGTCGGCGCGCGAGCTTCGATCCACTCATCGATGGGTACGATTGCAGTAATTCCAGGATAGTGAGCAGGCGGAGAGTCGGGCTGTACATCGAAAGTACCTCATCGTGATCAGGATCGATTCTGACCTGATCGGATGGGATGATCAAGAGTAGACAGCCACACACAAAGCTGTCGCACTGACATTCATCACAGGGAGACCCTATGTCCATCAATGCCGTGACCCACCTGAATTTTCGTGGCAATGCGCGTCAGGCGCTCGAATTCTATCAGTCTGTTTTTGGCGGAAATCTGAGCATCATGACCTATGGTGACTTCGGCGCGCCGAAGGACACCCCTATAGCCGAACAAGTCGTGTGGGGTCAGGTCGCCGCCGACAGCGGTTTCCGCGTGATGGCATACGATGTGCCGATGGCTGAGCAGTCGTCCCAGCCGGACGCACCCTTGACCCGCCGCGAGAACGGCATGACCCTCACGCGGCAACCGTTCTTCATCTCGCTGCGCGGCACGGATGTTGACGAGGTTTCCGAGCTGTGGCAGAAACTCTCCGAGGGCGCAGCCGTTATCGAGCCGATCGCTCAATCGCAGTGGGCACCGCTGTTCGGGATGCTGACCGACCGTTTCGGCATCACCTGGGTGGTGGATGTGGTCAACCCGTACAACGCTTCCTGACCCTGACCTTCACGGGTCGAGGTTGTCCACGCGATAACCGCATCGATCCCCTGCTGGCGTACTCATTTTCTGTGCGCCAGCGGGATGAGGATGTAATCAACGGTCACGCTCATCCGGGAAGTAGACCGACTTGAAGTTGAACAGGCGCGGCTGCTCACTCCCCCGCACGCCCTCATACAGCGCGCCCGTGATCCGGTTCAGTCCGGCGTGCAGCTTCTCGTGCGTATACGTCTCGTCGTCGTGCGCCAGCAGGGTGATTGCGCCGTGCGTGAGTAGCTCGACGGCAGCGAGCAGGTCGTATGCCATGCGTCCCTGCCACGAGTGAACGCCGTTGGCGTGCGCGGTCGCCGTCTTCAGGTCGTCGAGCGCGCTGTATGCCCGCAGCATCGTTTTCGCTGTCGCCTCGAAGTCGTCCAGGCGGATATCGTCTTCGTTGAACGCGCGCAGAAAGCGCCAGATCGCATCGACGGTATTCACACTCAGAAAGCTGCGCCCGCACTGCACCGCCAGCGTGTGCAGCGCGCCCACAAGATCGGGGTGCTGGCACAGCTGTAGCCCGCCGTTCTGAGCAGCCACCAGAAGTGACACAACGGATTCGTCGTCGCGTTCGGCGTTCAGGTTGGAGGCGATGTACTCGCCCATCGTGCTGTAAAGCTTGGAATCGAAGCGGTCATGATACCGCTGCATCGCAGCGGCACTCAGATCGTGCGTCATGAGGTTGTCCTTTTGAGTTAGAGAAGCTGGCTGAGGTTGATCAGGGTCGAAATAGTGCGCGGGTCAGTCGGGTGTTGGTCGATGCGCTTCACAAGATGCGTGAGTGCGGCGTTGGCGCGGCTGTACAGGGTGAACAGTTCGTCGGTGTACGGCAACGCCCATGTGCCGGACGGGACGATCTTCGCGCCCTTGCCATACAGTCGGAACGGAAGCGGCGGCAGCGTATCAAACGTCCAACCGGTGACACATGTCGTGCCGATTGCGCGTTCCTCCGCTTCAAGCGTCCAGTCGGAATAGAGCAAGCGTCCGTTGTGCAGTGCGAGATACGCCCGCTTCACTGACCATCCGCCCCACCCGCCGAACGGCATTCGCACGACCTTAAGTAGCATCACGGGCTGCCAATCGAGATGCGTGAGCGTGGTCATGGCAGTTCCTCGAACCAGAAACCGCTGAACCGCGCGATCTCGCCGTTGTCGAGAAAACGCACCCAGACGGTGTGGATGCCGATGCTGTAACGGTAGTCGGCACTGTCGCACAGCGGGTAGTGACTGACGATGCACTTCCGACGCGGATCGACGGTACGCAGCCCGACGATGTGACCGAGTACGCCGGGCGGCGGCAGCTTCGAGCGGTGCGTGTTCTGGCGCTTAGGCTTCAGCATCGTCATCCGCCTTGCGCTGCTTCGCTTCCCGCTCCGCCTCTTCGAGTGTGATACCGCCCAGGTGGTGACGAATCCACGCATCGCCGACGCTCTCCGCATGTTCGCGGGTACGAAAGCCGGGTCGCCAGTGAACGACTTTTCCATTCTCCTCGACGGTGAACGTCCAGAAACCGATGGTGTCGCTGAACTCGGTGATCAGGGTGATCATGCTGTTTTCTCCAGATAGGCGCTCAGTTCTTCCCGACAGATCGGCAGGCTCTTTATGCTCATCCCATCCAGGCTGATGAAGCTGGCGAACGTTCGGATTGGCTGCCGGCGCAAGAGGGCAGCGGTGTACTGCCCGACGATGCACGCCATCCAATCGTTCACCAAAATGTCCTGTTCGCCGCGCAAAACGAGTTCGGCACACGAGAGCGCAGGCTGTGGCGTTACGGTCGGCGCTTCTGGTTCGAGCAGCGATGGGAACAGCAGCCCTTCCTTCGGCAGATAACGGTATACGCCATCTTTCCCGTCGATGTGCTTGTGCATCAACTCCGCATCCGCCGTGTTGCCGATCACGACCTGCCCGCCGTCGCGGTAGTTGCCCGCACCGATAAGAATACCGCTCGCCTGGTGCAGCTCACGTCGCGCCAGATGATTATCGACGCAACCAATCACCAGCTGCGACCCGTGGCGGCTGCCGTGCTTCTCCGCGCTGAACGGTTCGACACACCACGCGATGTCCAGACCGAGCGCCATGTTCAGCCGCCGCCCGACGACCTCGACTTTCGGCAGTCCCAGTGCTGCATCGGACGGAGCGAATAGCTGGCGACCGCAATTACGACTTTCAACCACATCGGGATCGACGAGCAGCACGCTCGGTGTGTGCAGTCGCGCCCGGCGCATGTCGTAGAGGATGCGCGCCACAATGCGGGCGACCTGTGCGCCCGTGCCGCCGCAGCCCACAATAACGACCGTCTGAATGTGCGTATTCGGATCGAAAACGTTCATTCCGCCCCTCCAATCACTTGAGCGAGCGTTTTCTTGACCGGAAGGAGATCGCCCGTCGGGTAGCGCTTCGCCTTGCTCGACTCCAGTTCGATCAGCAGCTTGCGGATGTCGTGCGGCTGGCGCTTGCTCTTTCCCCCACAGGCGTGATCGCCGAAACTGGAACCGAGCAGCATCGTCCAGTCGTTTGCAAGCGACGCACCGCGCAGCGCGTCCGCATCGACCTTCGGCACCGTTCCCCAGCAAATCGAGCCGCTGCCGAACACATTGGGCAGCGGCGCGTGAAAGAGTGGCATGTCCAGTTTCTCTGGACGGCGTTTCACGGCGTAGACTGCGTACTGCGGCGTTTTGTCATCGTTTGCCGTGCGGATCAGCACCAGACCAGGCAGCGGCACGCGCAGCGCGGTCTCCGACCCGTCGATGAACAGTCCAGTCTTGGCAGGTGGACGGTACTCGACGACCAGCTTCCTCACGCCGTCCTGCCGCACCAGCAGCGTGTTGCCGCCGATCAGCCCGGTGTCGAAGGTCACTTTCGCCGCCAGCGCCAGCGCGATCTGCGCCGGGTCTACGGGGTATTCGCTGATCATTTCGCCTTCTTGCTTACGCAGCATCACGCCGTAGCTGTAGAAACTCAGCACCAGCGATGGTGGTTCGGTCAGCGCCGCTGTCAGGGCGCGACCAGTCAAGTCGGATGTGGTCATACCTGCGGTGTTCCCGTTGGTCATCGAGCTTTCCTTTCTTCTTGAACTCACGGTAGAGGTGGGCGATATTGCGTTCTAGCGTTGCCAGCAGATCGGGGGATGCTGTCAGGTATTTCAGCCCCGCCATCGCGTCCGACATGATGCCGTCGGCTTCTTCGATCATCTCGACGGCGAAGGCGATGTCGTCGGGTGACCACGAGAGCGGCTGAAGTTCATACAGCTCATCAATCGTGAGATCGACCAGAGAGTCTCCCGAGCAGCCGAACAGCCAGGCGTAGAGCCACCCGACCTGCTTGAGCGCCGGGTCATCCTGTGCGTGCAGGCTGGCGGCGACCGCGCGCCCGGCGGCGTACAGGCATTCCGGCACGTCGATGCTGTAGGTCTCGCTTTCGGGGATTTCGATACCGAACGGAACAAGTGCAGGTAGCACGGCGCTGTGTACGGCGTAAAACTCCGGGTCTTCCAGATCGACACCGAAGGAGACGAGCGGAATACCCCAGCTCATCGTCTCCAGGTTGTCCATCGGAATACCCTTCGCGGTGATCGCTTTGCAGATTAGGCGATCCAAGTCCTGATATGGCGCATTCGCGCGCATCCGTTCGACCGCTTCGGCGTAGATGTCAGGGAACGCGCTGCGCGTCACCGCCAGCACGATGTGCAGTGGATTGTCCTCATCGTCATTGTAACCTTCATCGAACTTGCTCCAGTACGGGTCGAAGGTGGCGACGGTAGAAGCCAGCAGAAGCAGAGGATCGTCTGTGAGCGCGACCGCGAGCTGGTCGCACATGTCGGTGAGCTGGTTCATATGCCGAACTCCCAAACGACAGCATTTATCAGTGGAACCGGTGCGAGGCTTGCCAAACTGCGCGCCGCCGCTGCACACCGCCCGGTATAGGCGACGATCTCAGTCACGGCTTCGACGATCTGCGTGCGCGGCACGCTGGCATACCCGGCGATGAGACGGGGCTGCTCGCGCAGCAGCTCCATCCCTTTCAGTTTGAGCGGCGCGGTGGTCAGAATACACTCACGTAGGTCGTCCAGACCCGTTGAGTTGACAGTCATCCAAACTCCTTTCTGAAACTGACTTCTTTGGTGAAAAATCAAGCAAGTGATACAATGGTCATCAATGGTTCATGGAAGCTCACTAGGGCTTTACTTCTTGCTGGAGAAAAACGTTGATACGCACGATCACGCAAAACGACTCGTCGGCGATTGCTGCGCTGTCCATTGATGCAGGTTTATTCCCGCCGGAAGCAGTCGCATTTCTTGACGAAATGATGGCGAACTACTTCAAAAACCATCAGGCAAACGGTCACCTCTGCGTCGTCGATGAAGAGAACGATGCATTGATCGGTGTCGCTTACTATGAACCTGCATTAGCGACAGACCGGACATGGTATCTGACGATGATCGGAGTACGCCGCGCCCTTCAAGGTCAAGGACGCGGCGCGGCACTCATGACGTATGTCGAGGAGTCGCTCAAAGCAGCGGGACAGCGCCTGTTACTTGTCGAAACATCGGGAACGCCCGACTTCACGCTCACGCGCAGATTTTACGCGAAGCTTGGGTATGAGGAAGAAGCACGAGTGCGAGACTACTACGCGCCAGGCGATGATATGGTGTTGTTTCGCAAGCTTCTAAATGCGGAGTAGCAGTTACCCCTTTCGTCCAGGCTGAGGCAGAAATTCGACGACGCGCAAGCCGTTTTCGTCACGCTCACGGATGGTGGCGTTGGCGATCTCGGGGTAGCTCGTCTTGAGCAGGTCGCGGATCGCGTTGTTGTCGAGCGAGGAAATGGACGCATTCTCGACGATGCGCGTCGCACCGATTTTGAACACGCGGGCGGGTTGGTTCGGGGTCACATTCTGGTCGGTCATGATAGTGAAGTCCTTTTCTGATTGAGCAAACTAAAGCAGAGCAGTTTGGGCGGACGAACCGTTTGCGCGGTGGTGTCCGTTGGCGGAATGAGCGATGTCATCAGGTGGAGTGAGCGTCAGTGGTTCATCGTCTTCGTCATCGATGGCTGACACTTCGTCCGGCTCATCTGAAGTGAGTTCCGGCTCGACTGCGCCGACCTGCACGAAGTCTGTGAGCGAGAACAGCGGCATGTCACGGGCGGTCAGGTGCTTCATCTTCTTCGCCAGTGCATACACGTCGTCGATACGGATCGGCGTGTCGCCGTTCCACAGCTTGCCGTCAATGAGAATCGCCGCGAGCTGCACCGCCTGGCGGTACGCTGCGGCATCCGTCTCCCCGCCCGTAAGCTTGAGGTGGCTAATCTTGACCGTCTTTTTACCCTTTTTCAGCGGAATATCGACCGTCGGTTCTGCGGGCGGCGGAGGTGGCGCAGGCTTCTTCATGCCGACAGGTGGCGGTGTGGGCAGCACGTCCGGGATGATGGGCGGGTCGGCTTCAACGGCGGACAGGGCGATCAGGGCTTCCGCGATGATCTCGTTCAAGTCTGCAATGCGGGTGTAGGTAAAGCGGTTGAGGTGGGCGAGATCACCGCGTTGGATGAGCAGTGTGCCATCACGCGACTCGCTGTCGCTTTCGGGCAGCGTGAGCGTGATGACAGTCGGCGGCTTCTGTACAGCTTTCTTGGACATGGGACTTCCTTTCATCAGATACAGGCGATGGGTAAAGCAGCAGCTTGAGTTGCGGACATCACCTCCCTTCGGGATTGATCGAATGCTGGTATTCCCAGCGCCGGACATAGGTCTTTTAGCAGCAGCGTCCCGCACACATGGCAAAAACCGTAGCCACTGCGTGTGTTGAAGCCGAACGAAGGCTGTCGGTCGCCATGTTTATGGCGTTCTGGAAACGGACATGCCCCGTTCACCCAGTCGCCGCGCAACCTGCCGCCGCGCTGCATCAGCGCATGTGTGATGTGGGCGATCAGGTCGCCGCTTGGCACGTAGGGCGTAGTGGATTGGATGCGATGTGATGCGGGACGCGGCGCTGGACGGGGAAGATAAGCGGTAAAGTCGTTAATGCAGCAGCGCCACTCATGGAGTTCAACCACACGGCACAGGGCGTTTCCACGCGACGGCTTCGTGTTCACCGAGCCAACGACGCGCAAGCTTTGTGCCACGCTCAAGCTGTCGCCGCCGAGTGCCGCCGCCAGCCCACGCAGTAGCAGCCGCGCTGTGTTCAGGTCTCTGGTCGGTTCGTCCAGCCACCAGTAGGCGTGAACCCCGCCGCCGCTCGCCACGATGCACGAGGGCGCTGGAGTGGCGCGTCGCAGCCGGGCCAGCGCTTCAGCCGACGGGTCATCCACATCAACGAACAATGCCGGCAGCGCGACCACATCTGTCCCACCGCCGCGTTTCCACCGGGTCAGACCTGGACGACGCAGCCCGACCGCGAAGTATGCGCCCCAGCCGAGCGCGTTCGCCGCATCGAGCCGGGCGAATGCGTCATGCAGTGCATGTGCATCTTCAAGTCGGATATGCCGTGAGGGGGTCGGATGCTTGCCGTCGGGATGGATGGCGGTAAGCGTGAGGCAGGTCTGACGATAGTCCGTGCAGCAGTCGAGCAGCGCGTCGAAAAACGCGGAACGCTCATCGTGACTACACATGGCATCAGAACAGCGCCAACTGCTGCGCGCGTGCTTCCTCGTACATGGCTTCGCGCTGCGGGAACACGAGCGGCGGACGTTCGGCGCGGGGTGTGCGTTTCGGCGCAGCGCGACGCGGTGATCCGACCGTTGGCGGGACGGTCTGTCCTGTGATGAGCAAAACGACTTTCGCGGCGACCTCGCGCTCGAAACCCGGAAATACAATGCGCTGTTCGGTCAGCCAGGCGGCGATCGCGTCCACCGTGCCACCGTTGAGCATGGTGAGCAGGTCCGCCCGGCGCTTTGCCCATTCGCGCTCATCGGCGATCAGGTGTACGGTCTCCAGATACGCCGTCACCGCTTCGACTGGACGCGGTTCAGACTGTTCAGCGGCGGCGATCACGGGTTCCGTCGTCGGCGCATCAATAGGCGTGACCGTCGCGCCCATCTCCAGTGCCAGCGCGATAAGCGGGTCAGCCTTGTTTTCGATCAGCGCATCGCTCATCGCCTCGGCTGCCATCGGCGCGTTCTCGACATTCCAGTAGCCCGCGTCTTCGATGTCGATCTCGCTCACTGCCCCCGCTACCTTGAACAACTGCGACGGATCGAGCAGCGTCTCGTCGCGCCCAATGGCTTCAAGAAGTGCTTCCTCGAAACCTCCCTCGCTTTCGGTGAGCGCATCCAGCCCAGTCAAGCCGATGTCGCCCGTGAGCAGTTTCGCCGCCCGCTGCTTGCGGCTCATCAGATGCACCGCTGTTTGCTCCATCGTGCCTTCCGCGTACAGGTAGAAAACTTTGCAATGTGCGTGCGTCTGGTTCAGCCGATACGACCGTGCCGCCGCCTGCATCAGCGTGGACAGGTTGAAAACGAGTTCGTAGAAGATAAGCGAAGGGAAGTGGATGAGGTCGAG
>JANRJX010000031.1:0-18839 GCA_033763755.1 Chloroflexota bacterium | reverse complement strand
GCTGGAAAACGCGACGCAGATGAAGCGCGTGCGTGGCAACATTGAGGATGTGCGGGTGCAGTTGGCAGGGCGCACGCCGAGCGGCTTGGTGTCGTGTGGCATCAGCCGCCCGGCGATGGGACTGGCGGCACTGCGCGAGGCGTACCGCGAGGCCAAGGATGCGTTCGGAATTGCGCACGAGCTGGGCAACCGCGAGCAGACGACGTTTTACGGTGACCTGAAGCTGTTCCAATTCTTACTGGCACTGAAAGAGCGCAATCTGGAGCAGATGCGCCGTTTCCACCGCGAGACGCTGGGTGGGCTGGTGGAACATGACGAGCGCAAGCAGGGCGATTTGATCCGTACGCTGAACGGCTTCTTCGAGGCGAACGGCAATCTGGCGAAGGCAGCGAGCGACCTGGATGTGCATCGCAACACGCTGGTGTATCGGCTGGATCGCATCAAGGAACTGACGGGGCTGGACCTCGAAGATGCGGACAATCGCCTGATCTTACATCTGGCGTTGAAGATTCAGCGCGTGCTGGCGACGCTGCCGGAGGTGTGAGAGGGGGAGTGATGAGTGGAGTCTTGGTTGGAGTAAGTTGAGCGGTTCACATGCCTGGCAATAAATT
Source organism: Chloroflexota bacterium (assembly GCA_033763755.1). Classification (GTDB taxonomy): domain Bacteria; phylum Chloroflexota; class Anaerolineae; order Aggregatilineales; family Phototrophicaceae; genus Flexifilum. The sequence goes on along the minus strand of JANRJX010000031.1, from coordinate 18,228 downwards.
GCTCGGTAGGATAATTGCATATTTCCCTGAATGATATATGAATCTTGCGTAAGTACCAACTTGTTATTGGTTGCGTATTTCGCAATAATGGATGGCATTGAAACCTCATTTTATCTCCGATATTACATGGGTTGACCAAAAGTCGAATATGAAACTAAATGGCAACACTTCTAGATTGGGATACAAATCACTCTTCAGCGAAGTAATAATAACGGTTCAAAGACTTGGCTCAGTCTATGTGCTCACCTTGTTAACACTGTTTTCAATTATACTTATTACGCTTTCATATAATGCTGCTATAGTATCCGAGCAAGATGACAAAGGCATGCTTTGGTGGTCCGGAGCACTGTTAAATTTGGGTAGCGGATTTGTTGGTGCAATTGTTACCTTTATTCTCTTTGACCAAATCATAAGAGTACGAGAGGAGGTGCGCACCTTAATAGTGAAAATGCGCGGCAAAGATATTGATGAGGCGAGGTTCGCTATTGAATATGCAAGGGAAAAAGATTGGTTCAAATTGGGGTATTTTAGAGAAGAAAGGTTTGATAATGCCATTTTGTCAGAAATTGATCTTGAAGAGTCAAACTTTGTAGGGGCTTCATTTATTGCAGTCAAAATGAATTATTCTAATTTTGGATATTCACAATTGATGAACACAGTCTGGCAATATTCTGAACTCAAATATTCCACCTTCTCCAACACAAACCTAGTAAACGCTAACTTTAGAGGATCAGATCTAAGTTTTGCTGATTTAACATTTGCTGATCTTCGAAATGCTGATTTGTCATTTGTTAACCTTTCTGGTGCAAATCTACTAGGTGCTAACCTCAATAATGCTACATTACGGGAGGCGCAATTCGATTTAACCACAATATTGCCAACAGAGTACGACTTTTTCGGGAACGATGGGGAGCCAGCTCAGAGTTCTACAAGCTACAAGTCCAATATGGATTTATCACGTTACACAAATCAGAATAGAAAAGATGCGTTAATACCATCGCTTATTAGGCAAGAACGAGATAAACCAGATCTCGTTGTTCGCGTCTTTGGTTTCATGGCTTCAAGAATTTCAAACATTTTCGGAATAGTAATGGATACCGCTAATGCTATTCCAAGAGTTGTGTCAGACATTTTTCGACTTCGGGGCGTTCAAAATGAAAACAGCAACGACAATAATGATGAATATTAATAACTTAACAACAGAACAAGGATAACGAAAGTTACCCTTGTTCTGTCAGTATGTGCGTTGGCTCCTAATTCTTCCTGCTCGGCGGCGCAATCCTCACGAAATGCTCCTCCGGGCGGTCGAGCAGGTAGTACAGCGGCTCTGCCGTGTCTACCTGGTTGTTCTGCTCCAGTGTTTTGATGTAGTAGCCGAGCAACTCGCGCACTTCGTCCACACCATGCTCGTCCAGCGGCAGGATGTCCACTGTCGCGCCTTTGGCGATACGCCGTGCCAGCGCCTGCTCGTCCAGCCCCATCTCGCGCTGGACGCGCTGGTAAATCACGCCGCCGCTCATGCCCGCACACATCCAAGGACCGGGGTCGCCCAGCACCAGCGCGCGTCCGCTGGTCATATACTCAAAGGCATAGCCCTTCAGGTTGGCACGTGCCGCCAGCCCGCCCAGATGGTCGCGTAACGGCTGCGTAATCGTGCCGCCAAAGATCACATCCGCACCGCTGAAGCGGATGCAGGCGCGCGTATCTGCGAAGCCCTGAATGATGAACTTGCCGCCCTGCGCGCCATAGGCAAAGCTCTTGCCGACCGAGCCATCCAGCCGCAGACCGTTGTGATTTAGCCCCTTCAGGATGTGCAGCTTGCCACCTCTGGCGCACTTGCCCACACCATCCTGCGCGCCGCCTTCGACGAGAATATCCACTGGCGCGTCCAGGAACGCGCCCAAGCCGTTGCCCGGCACAGCGCTGTTGCTGAAGTTGAGATGCACACCGACAACATCATCGGCATAGGGTATTTCGCCGCGCTTAAACGCGCCGCACAGGTGCGTGCCAAGCGCGCGATCCATCGCCATGACCGCTTCGTCGTCATACGTCATTTCGGTGTCGCCGTGTTTCACGCGGTCGATCACCTGCGCGGTGATCTGCTTGGTCAGGTTGTTACGCGGGCGGATCATGCGGCGTCCGACGCCGGGTTGCAGTTCCGGTGCGTCGAAGGTTGGCGCAGGGACGAACAGCGGCGAGAGATCGATCTGGTCGAGCAGGTTGATTTGCTCCAGCAGTTCCGCATGTCCGACGACATCCTGTGTCTTCTGGAAGCCGAGCTTTGCCGTCCAGCGGCGGATGTCTTCGCCGAGCAGTTCGAACACGCGCTGAATGCCGAGGACGGACATTTCGTAGTCGCGTGGTTCAAAGTGCTTAATCCCTTTTTCAAGTGCTTCATCAACCGTTTTGATGTGCGTGGTGATGCCGACATGACACGTTCCCTCATGACACTTGCGACAGATGGTACAGCCAACCGCCACCATCGCCATTGTGCCAAAACCGACGCGGTTCGCACCCAGACACATCATCTTCAGCACGTCGCGCCCGCTCTTCATGCCGCCATCACACCACAACTCAACCTCATCGCGCAAGCCGCTGGCGGTCAATGCATGATGCGACATCCATACGCCGATTTCGGCGGGCAGCCCGACATGGCGAAGCGAGTGCGCGCGTGCCGCACCCGTACCGCCTTCGTAGCCCGTGATGTTGATGATGTCCGCGCCTGCCTTCGCCACGCCAACCGCGATGATACCGACGCCCGGCACGACGGGGATCTTTACCGAGACTTTGGCGCGCGGGTTGGCGGTCTTGAGTTCTTCGATCAACTGCGCCAGGTCTTCGATGCTGTACAGGTCATGGTTGTTGCTCGGCGAAATCAGGTCTACCCAGGGGTTGGTGCTGCGTGCCAGCGCCACCTGTGGCGTTACTTTATAGCCAGGAAGCTGCCCACCTTCGCCCGGTTTCGCGCCCTGACCGATTTTGATCTCGATGACGGCGCACGAATTGAGGAAGCCGATATTGACACCGAAACGCGCTGATGCCACCTGCTGCCCACGATTGCGCGGGAAGCGGTTCATCATGTCCGGCAGTTCACCGCCTTCGCCGTTGATGCACAGGATGTCCAGCTTGGCGGCGGCTTCAGCATATGCCTTGTACGCCAGTTCGCCCTGTGAGCCGAACGACATTGCGCCAATCAAGATCGGCATCGAATGGTCTTTGATGCTGATGTCCACATCGGCGGGGTCAATGTCGCTGTCCTGCTGCTCCTTCAAGCCGATGATATGGCGCAGCGCGATCGGCATATCGCGTTCCAACTGCGTCATGATCTGCGTGTATTCGTCCAGCCCCAGTTCGCCATGCGCGATGTCTTCGACCTTCTTCCACATCTTGGGATACAGACGGTCGGGGTTCTCCATCTTGTTCGAGCCTTCGCCGCGCAGTTCCGCCGCGCGCTGGTGCGCGTCCTCGGTCAGGCGCGCCCAGGTCAAGCCGACATGCTCCGCACCAAAGTAATTGCTCGTGCCAAACACCTTTGACACTGAAGGTGCGATGCCCACCGAGCTGAACGATAAGCCGTAGCCGCGCAGTTCGTGGCAGCCGATGGTCGAAGTGATCTTCTGGATGCCGACGGTCGCACCTGCGACGATGTTGTTGAGCCTCGTCTGTACGAACGCACTTTCCAGCGGCTGTTTGGGCGCGCGCGGTGCGATCTCCAGCGCAACAGCGTACATCGTATACGGAACGAGTGCGTTCGCGCCCATGCCAAGCGCCAGCGCAACATCGTGCAAATCGCGCAGTGCGCCGGAGCGCAGCACAATCCCTGCTTGGCGACGCAGATTCGGGGTATCGGGCGCGTCGCGCAGCGCGCGGTCAACGGCTGATGTAATCAACAGCGGGTCAAGCCATAAGCCATTGCCCGTGTAGGCGTCGTTATCATCGAGGATCAGGCAGCGCACGCCGGAGCGGACTGCCTCAACTGCGATATCTTGCAAGCGTTCGACCGACTGGTCAATCGTCTCATCCAGCGCGCCAACGGTCGGAAGGATATACACCGCATCGCCAAAGTATTCGATCACATCTTCCAGCGTTTGCGTGCCATGTTTGCGGGCGACCGCGCGCATGTCGTCCTCGTCGCCCAACAGCGGATGCCCACCCACCAACAGCGGCGTTGCCAGCGTCAGCAGCTTATCGGTGCTGGTTGCGCTCACGCCGGGGCGTGAGCCGAGCAGCACAGTCGTCGAAAACTGAGCGCGTTCGCGTTCGCGGTCAATTGCCGGATTGGTGACGACGGCGACCGTCTCTTTGAAGAAGTCTGCTACGTTGACGCGCGTCCGGCTGATGGCTGCCAGCGGACCATCCCAACCGAGCGAGCCGACCAGTTCCTTCGACGCTTCTGCCACCGCTTCGACGACGTTGGTGTGATAGCGTTCCCAGCCGAGCGCTGCCATCGTCGTTGTGTTTAGGGCGACTGCCTGCTCACGCCAGGGCTGTGCGGGTGCAAGCGTTTCGCGGGCAGGGGCGGGTGCAACTGCCTCTGCCACTGCTTCGGCAGCCAGCACCGGCTGCGCAACGGGGTACACGCGCGAGCCACCATTGCTGCCGCCGTTGCTGTAGCTGTTTTGCCCGCCATTGTTGTGTCCGTTTCCGTTGGAAGTACCGGTACGCACGGCTTCAAACGTTCCTGTCTTGACCTTGCCGTTGCCACCGTAGATCATGCGGTCGCGGCTGCGGCTGAGGACATGCGCCTGAATCGCCGGATAATCCAGCACTTCAACCGGGCGACCGGGCTTGATGACCAGGGCTATCTTTTCGCCGGGAGCCAGCGGCTTCGGATCAGCCGACATGTTGTCGAGCGGGTAGACGCCGCGTTCAGAACTGGCGAAGTACTCTTTCTCCGTCTCACCGAACCACAGCGGGCGCAAGCCGAGCGCGTCCACGCTGAAGACGCATTGATCGCCCATGCGCGCGGCGACGGCTGCCGGACCCTGTGCGAACGGTCCGAACGACTCGCGGATGCGATGATACAGATCATGAACTTCTGGAGCGTTTTCAACCAGGTCATGATCGTAGGGAGGGAAGATGTATTCCATAGCCTCGATCAGGTCAAGACCAAAGTCCATGCACAGTGCATCGACCATGCGGTCAATATCCTGGCTGTCAGAATTGCCCGGATCGAGCGAGACGCCGAGCATTGCCGCTTCCAGCCGGAAGCGTGAAATCGTGTTGAATTCGCCATTATGACCGATAACGTTGAACGGCTGCACGCGCTCGAAGATCGGATTGGTGTTGGTGCTGTAGCGTGCGTGACCAAGCGTGACGGTTGATGCGTATTCAGGGTCCCTGAGTTCTGGGTAGTAACGGCGGAGGATTTCGACTGTGCCTTGCACCTTATACACAACGCTGCGCGACGAGAACGACGGGAAATGCACACCCATCTCACGTTCGATGCGCGACTGTATACGGAAGAGCGTCTGCTCCAATCTGTCCGCAGGAACGCTGCCGCTCAAGCCTGCGATTTGCCAGAACAGCGGTTCATTATGGCGCGCCGCACGACCGAGCATATAGCTGTTGACCGTGCCTGCCTCATCATGCAGCACTTGCAATCCAGCGGCTGCGATGTGTTCGTTTATGCGTTCAACAATGGCGGTGGCTTCGGCACGCAAAGCGGCCGGGATCATCAGGTGCGCAACCCAGAAGTTTGGGTCGATCGCCAGTGATGAACGAATGCCGCGCTGCGCCAGCATCCGCTGCCAGATGTGGCGCGGGATGTCGGTCATAATGCCGACGCCATCGCCTTCACCATCGACGATGCCGGTGCGATGCCCCATGCGGGTGAGTGCTTCGATAGTCCGTTTAACGTTTCCGTGTGTGGCTTGTCCCCCCTTGCGCACCGCACAGATCAGCGCGCAAGCATCACGTTCACGGTCATCAACAGGATGCGGTGTATACGGGACGGGGGGCGTCAGTTTGTCGTTCGGCATTTTGGCGTCCCTTTCGTGTGACGAGGTTGCAATGTGTGACTTACAGTAAATCGACTACAGCGCGGCACTTGTGGTGTTTACACAAGAAAAGATGCAGGTTGTTTAGCGCTTGACGATAAGTGTATTGGGCGTTTGGTCAATATTGCAGAGACACACTATCTGAAATTTGTACAGACTAATGCTGTGCAATTTGTACAACTTCGTTATATTGTTTAAGATTGCAGGATCGATGTGTGAAGTTATGCGGTTCAACCGGGTCCGAGCAGCCGCCGGATTGTCAGCGCCAGGTGCATTCCAAGCCGGATTTCCGGTCTTTCCAGGTCAACTTTGGCAATCTGATTGATGCGTGTCATGCGGTAGAGCAGTGTATTGCGATGAACGATGAGCGTCTCGGCTGTCTGGCTCAGATTGCCATGGCACTGGAAAAAGACTTCCAGGGTCTTGAGTAGTTCGCCGTTTTGCTTTTCGTCATGTTCGAGCAATTTGCCCAATGTGCGCTGGCAAAACGCCTGCAATTTTTCGCGGTCCCCCAGACTGAGGATCAACTGGTAGACACCTAAATCGCCGATGAAGAGCGGGGCATCCGTCTGCAAGCGCACCGCTAGATCAAGCGCCTGTCGCGATTCCGTGTAGCTGGAACGCCAGTTGCTGATGTCAGTTGCCATCTGCCCGATACCAATGGCGACATGTGCGCCGGGGTGGTGTGCCTGAATATCGCGGCTAATCGTTTCCGCTAGTTTCATACTTCTGGCTGGTGCATCTTTGCTGTCGCTGTCGCAGGCATGGAAGATGACGACTTCGTTTTCGCGCTCGCGCTGCCACACAAGCGCACCTGCGTTGCTGGCGCTGACAATCGCGTTGACAGTCGTTTCTAATCGTCGCAGCGATGGCGCTTTGTCGCCGCGCCAAGCCAGCACAATCGCCACATGCGGCTGTGCCATATTATGCTCAAAACGTTCGCCCTGCTTCAGCGCTTCCTGCTGGCTGACATCGCCGCTAAGGACGCGATCCAGAAACGTGCCGCGCAGCCGTTTTTCGGTATCGCTGATGGCTTTCGCCTTTGCCATCTCAATTGCGCAGGCGGCAGCACCATGTTCCGCCACCAGTTGATCAACATCATCCAGATCAATATCGCGCCCGACGATGGACAGGTAGCCGCGTCCGATGTCTTTGGTGATGATAGGCGAGATGAAACGCGCAATGCCAGGTGTGGGCAGCGACTGCATGATGACCGGGTTGTCGATGTCGCTGACCTTGAGGCGATCCTGAAGGTCGGTCGGTAGGTTATCCTGCTTGCGCAGAAATGTTTCGACATCTTCCCAGTGATCGACGAACTGCGGCTGCAAGGTGCTGCCAATGACTTGCAAGCGCTTGTCCTGCACCATAATCGCCTTATTGGTAAGCCGCGCCATTGCCTGTATCAGTTCATTCATGCCTTCATTGCGGGAGATGATTTGCGTCAACTGGCGATAGATTTGTGTGCCGCGTCGTTCGAGTTGCCCCTTGCGATCCACGAGCAGGCTGACGATAGCCTTTTCCACCATACGCGCCCGCGCATCCGATGGCAGCGCCAGCAGTGGCATACTATAAGCCGTGGCTTCGGCGATGAGCGCCGTGGAAGGGGCGTCACTGACGACCACTGCAGCTGCGTCCAGATCGCACGCCCAGCGCAGAATATCAAGATCGCTGATCTGCCGCGTACCGCTTTCCGGCAGGGCGATCAGGATCATTTCGTTGCTTTGCAGCGTTTTTGGTAAAGCAGGGTTTTCGGGGTAGACGATGGTTGTCCAGCCGACAAGCCGATTGAGCATTCCATCGCCCGCTGCCACCCGTGTGCCGAGTGGCAGCGCCAGCTTGCGCACATCTTCAACTGTGACGCGGTCTTGACCGTCCATGCAGCGCCTTTAGACAGAATGCACAAAATAATACCGATTGAGATAACGCATTCTGCCAAGAAAGTCAAGACCACCGCATGTATTGTGCCTGCTATGTGTCGCCTGTGACCACGCCAAACAGGATGACGAGGAAGAAGACAATCAACGAGATGCCGCCAAACGATTGCAGCGGATTAACGTACATGCCGTAGGCGAGAAACAGTACCAGCACCATCCCTGCCAACCACGTAATAGGACTGACGCGGTAGCCGCGCGAATACTGAAAAACGCCGGAGCCGAGCAGCACGACTGCGCCCGCGCCGGGGATGAACCAGTTTGGCAGGGTAAAGTTATTCTCCTGAGACAAAATGCCCAAACCGATGACCAGTACGAGCGCTGCCCAGGTCATCAGTTCGATGTTCGCCTCGCCCTGGCTTTTGCGTCGTCCACTGCTGCGACGATCATTATCACGATTGCGACGAGTTCTACGTCGAGTCACGTTGTCATCCCCCTGAAACGTTCGCTTGCCCTACGGAACCAAGTGTATGGCAAGGTTTGCCTGTATCATAGACCGTATTGAACCATAAAGATGTGCGCTTCACAAACGCCACATGGTTGAGTTCATGCGCCATCCTGCATCTAGACAAGGAGTCAGCAAGATGCGTACACGATTGATCCTCGTAATACTGGCACTGTTCCTGTTGTCATTCACCAGCGCAGCCTCAGCACAGACGACCTGCGACCGCGACTGGTTCTTTAGTTATCCAGCAGTCGAAGGCTGCCCATCCACGAGCACTACGGCATCGCGCGCGGCGTTCATGCAGTTCGAGAATGGCTTCATGATCTGGGTGTCCGGTCAGGACACGGTTTATGCGCTCTACATCAGCGAGGAAAGCCCGCGTTGGCAGTCGTTTGCCGATGAGTTCCAAGACGGCATGCCGGAGACGGATCCTTCCTTTACGCCTGATCCGTCCACATTGACGTATCAACCTCGACGCGGCTTTGGCTTGATCTGGCGCGAAAACGACGACGTGCGTGAACGCATCGGCTATGCCTTCTACCGCTATGAATTTGCCTACAACATCCGTTACCAGACAGGCGAAGACGGCACGATCTATCTGCGGGATCGTCGTGGCGGCGTGTTTGCGTTGTACCCTAATGGTGACTGGGCACGCTTCGAGGCGCGGTAGTTTCTTAACAATCCCGTGCTACAATGCAAGCTTTGAACTGGCATGACGGGGCAAAGGCAGAGGCTTTTGCCCTTGTTGTGCTTGACTTAGCAAGGCGGCAGTGTTGTGAAACGGGTGGGGATATTGACGGGCGGCGGCGACGCGCCTGGATTAAATGCTGTCATTCGCGCAGTCGTGCTGACGGCGCAAAACTGTTACGGCTGGGAAGTGGTCGGCATCCGGCAAGGCTTCGACGGTTTGTTGAGCGGGATGCCGACGGTGACGCTGGATGAGAACAGCGTGCGCGACCTGCTGGCGCGCGGCGGCACGATTCTTGGGGCGGTTAATCGCGGCAACCCGTTTATGCGCCGTGTGAAGCTGTCGGACGGGAACGAAGTGCTGGTTGATGGTGCGCAGGAAGTCATTGACCGTATGAACGCGCTGGCGCTGGATGCCTTGATTGTCGCTGGCGGCGACGGAACGATGGCGGGCGCGCTGCGGCTGGTGGAGATGGGGGCGAAGATCGTCGGTGTCCCCAAGACGATTGACAACGATCTGGCGCGGACGGATGTAACGTTTGGCTTTGATACGGCGCTGGTGACAGCGACAGAAGCGTTGGACAAGCTGCAATCGACTGCCGAGAGCCACCAGCGGGTGATGGTGATGGAGGTCATGGGGCGCAACGCGGGCTGGATCGCGCTGACCACAGGCGTTGCTGGCGGTGCGGACGCTATTTTGATCCCCGAAATCCCCTATGACATTGACGTTGTCTGTCGCAAGATACAGTCGCTCTACGAACAGGGGCGGGCATACAGCCTGATCGTGGTCGCGGAGGGTGCGGCACCGATTGACGGCAAGCAGGCGACTTATATCAAGGGTGATTCCATCTATCAGGCACGGCTGGGCGGCATTGGTTATGCCGTCGGCAATGCGTTGGGGGAATGTACAGGCGCGGAAGTCCGTGTGACGGTGCTTGGGCATGTGCAGCGCGGCGGGCAGCCGACGCCCCGCGACCGCTGGCTGGCGAGTCGCTTTGGGTCGGCGGCGGTGCATTACGTCGCCCAGGAGAAATGGGGTCATATGGTAGCGCTGGGCGGTACGGAGGTCACGGCGATCCCCATGCGTGACGCCATCGCCATCAAGTATGTTGATCCTGATGGCGAGATGGTGCGGATGGCGCGCGATTTAGGGATTGTGTTCGGCTAGGGACGACCCACCGGGTCGCCCTTGCACCTAAGGTTGCGACTTTTCGCCCATCAGCCGCATATGCGCGCCCAGCCAGAGCGCTTCGCTGCGAGTGAGCTTGGTGATCTTGATCTCGTTGAACTTCGGCAGCAGCTTGACCAGCAGCGGCGGCAGTTCATCCCACTTGTCACCAATGACGATGGCGGTCAGTGCGTCGGCATAAGTGCCTGCCCAGCCCCAGCGCTGACGCAATTCGTCCGCCTTCATCCAGTAATCGCGCTTCTCCCACGCCTGCGCCGACTGGTCAATGCCTGCGTCAATTTCGCGCAGGCAGTAGACCAGCGCCGACGCCATATCTTTTGCTTCGTTGTCGAGCGTCGTTTTCTGGCTTAAGTGGCGCAGCAATTCGGCTGCGCTGCGCATCATCTGGTTGCGCGATTTGCCCGTGCTATCGGTATTAATAACGCGACCCATGAACGTTCTCCTGAAAGTTGCCTGGCTATGATTGATAGGGGCGGATGCCTTTCCAGACGCGCCCCCCGCTGAGTGTCTTTAGGATAGTGGCGGCGCTACGTCCGGTGCGCTCTTCAAGCTCGCGCACGGAGAGTGGCTGATTGCCGTTGGACAGGAAGACGCGAAAGACACTGTCCACCAGTGATACCTGCTGGTTGATGAAGGACGGCTCTTTAGCGGCGACCTGGATCGCCATCCCGACCGCATCTACCTGCAAGACCTCGCCCGTTTCCATATCGATGTAATCCAGTGTCGTATCGCCCGCTTCTTCGCTCATCTGTGCGCGCTGTTCTGGCGATAGATGGCTGAGGATGTAGGTGCGCAGGTCTTCTTCGGGGTTGCGTTCCCACCACGAATAGTCAATGTGATATTTGGTATCGAGCGTCGGCTTGACGAGCGCGCTCGGTTTGACGGTTGCCGGCTGCATACTTGGTGCCTACTTCTCTGCCAGTTTCCAGTAGTGATTCCCGACATATTCAAAATCGGGGTTGCTGATGAGTGTTGCCAGAATCGGACCGGGCGGGCAGCGGCGCAGCACGTTCACCGCGCTGTAGATCGTCTTGGCATGAACGGCTTGCTGCGGCGACAGGCGCGCCATATCCGCCAGAATGTTGCGGATGATGACTGCCAGCGGCGTTCGCTTCTGCCGTGCATGTTCGCCTAGCGCGTCCACGCCGCCGATGTCGTCCGTACCCAGGATCAACAGCGAGTCGTATTGGGCGCCGATCGCACGCTTATGTTCCTCGAACGACATCTGCCCATTCTTCGGCGAAATCAGGCGGACGTATTCGGTGCGCGGCTTGTACGAATTGAAGTCAATAACGATGCTGCCGGGGTCATCTTCGTCGTGGCTGACCGTGATATACGCGCCGATAGGCAGCTTGTGCTTGCGATAGAAGCGCCCCATGCCGTAGACGTAGCGCTCTTCACGCACGACCCAGCCGGTCGATTCTTCGCCGTCTTGCCCATCAATCAACGTCACAAAGACGCGAGGCGTGCGCAGGGCAGTCGGGAAGATCGCGCGCATCTTGGCATTCAGGGGGAATGTTCCCATGCGGCGGTGCGGGTAAAGCAAGGCGATACTTGCCTCGTCAATGTCGTCGTCTTCCAATTCAATTGGCGAATATTCGTCGTCAATTTCTGCTTCCAGGGCTCGCATCTCTTCGGTCAGCAGTGACGGGTCGTAATCGATAGGCGTGTAATGCAGCGCGGGCGGCGGCGTGCGCACCTCGGGCGGTTCCATGCGCGTCAGATACCACAGAACGCTGCCCGTAGGACCGACCTCATCAAAGCGGTCATCCTTGCTCATTGCGTAAATCAGACTGAAGGCTTGCAGCGAGTCAGGCGCGTTACCGACTCCGCCGATCTCTTGCAAAATCTCTTCCGTCGTCATCGGTCCGCCCTCGTTTAGATCGAGAACGGCGTCTGCTAAATGCAGATGCCCGATATTGATATCCAGGATCAGGCTGCGCGGGAACCAGCGGTTCGCCAACACGACCAGTTCATCGCTGGCGTTCAGCCTTTGGCGCAGTTCGTCAAGGATACGGGCGCGATCCGCTTTCAGGATCGCCTTCGGGTCGAGATCAACTTCACCCGGCATGACAATGCTGTCCGGGTCGATCTCGCTTAATGGGTGTGGGGTGGTGAGTTGGGCGGCAAATTCGCGGGTACGGTTCGGATCATCATCGAACTGCACGGCGACCACGCTAAAACTGTTGTGTTCTGGGTTGTTCCCCTCGCGCACGGTGGTGACAGTCGCCACGCTGTAACCGAGCGTTGTAAACATGATGCGTTGTCCAACGTCGTAAGTATCGCACGGGCGATAAATATGTACGTTGTCATAACGTTTCTTGATTGTATCGCTTTCAGTCCGTAAGCGGTTCTCAATGAGCGCTAGTGCCAGTTCTGGCAGGCTCAGAGGGGTTTCCCGTTCCAACAGCAGCGTGGTCAGGTAATCGAGATCATCGTCCGTAATACTCAGTTTGCCTGCCCATGCCTGGCTGTGGCTCAAGGTATTCTCCTTCGGTAGTAGTGACAAAGTATAACGAAGGGAGGTATGGATTGGCAAGCGTCGGGTTGACCGCGTGTGACCCCTCGTTTATACTTGCGCACTATAGTCGTTCTAGCAGGATTTAAGGATAGCAAGCCGATGAAGCGTACTTATCAGCCCAAGATTCGTCGTCGCCAGCGCGTGCATGGATTCCGTTCACGCATGTCCACACGTACCGGGCGCAAGGTGTTGAAGCTGCGTCGTCAGCGTGGTCGTCATGAATTGACTGTGCAGATGCGCCATGTCAAGCGCATTAACTGGAAGTCGCACTAAACGCGCACGCGCATGGATACCCGTCATCGGCTGCGTGGGCGTGAGGCATTTGCCCGACTGCGTGCGCGCGGGCGGGTGTATCGCCAACCCGCATTAAGTCTGAGCGTGGTGGCGAACGCACTGGCGCATACCCGTTATGGTTACATCACCGGAAAAGCATTGGGAAACGCCGTCCAGCGCAATCGCACACGGCGTTTATTGCGTGAAGCGGTGCGCTTTCGTCATCAGGATGTGAAGCCAGGTTTTGATGTATTGCTGATTGCGCGCCCGTCACTGCTGGCGCAACCGCTGGCGGATGTGCAGCGTATAGTGGGTGAGTTGTATCGACAAGCGGGGTTATTGAGGGAAGACCGTCATGAAGACACTGGCGCTCGCAGCCATTCGCTTTTATAAGCGGCTTATATCGCCAGCGTTGCCCTCTGCCTGCATTTACGAGCCGACCTGTTCGGTGTATACCTATCAGGCAATTGAGAAGTATGGTGTCATCAAAGGCACATGGATGGGCATTAAGCGCATCGGGCGCTGCCATCCATTCCATAAAGGCGGCTACGATCCTGTGCCGTGAGGAGCAATCTGTTGAGCTTTTCGTCTATTGTAACTAAACGCTGGCGCGTCGCGCTGGCGTTTGCGCTATTAGCCCTGGTGGTTCTCGTCGGCTGTGTGCCGCTGCCAGCCGACCCCAGCTGGGCATCGATCACAGTGCTTCCAGAAACGGGTCAGATCATGCTAGGGTTTCACGACCGTGTGACGCTGCTCGATGTGACGACCGGGCAGCTGGTCCCGCTGCGCAATGACTCCGGGCAGACGCGCGTGGATGGGCAGGGCAACCCGCTGCGTTGGGACATTCCGATCTCCAACAACCCGCCGACGGTGTTCTACTCCGCGCCTGTACGCCGCGATGAAAACACGCTGCTGTTCCCCACGTTCCAACGCCGCATCTACGAAGTTGATGTGCGCCAGGCGTTGATCCTGAACCCCGGCGGGACGTTGATCGATCCGTCACTGCCAGCCACCAACCATGTTGTCACCGATGTCCTGGCGACCGAAGATGTGCTGTACATCCCGTTGAGCGAGCGCAATCTGATCGCAGTCAGCCGCAGTGATTACAGCGTCTTGTGGACGTTTGAGACCGAATATGGGGTGTGGGTGCAGCCGCAGATGATCGATGATGTGTTGTACTTCACAGCGCTCGATCATAACTTCTACGCGGTGGATGCAGAAACAGGACGCGAAATCTGGCAGGTCAACCTGGGGGGCGCAGCACCGGGCAAGCCTGTCTTCCACGAGGGGTACTTCTATGTCGGGTCATTCGCCAACCGGCTCTACAAGATTTCGCTGGAAGGGCGTGTCGTCGCGGAAGTGACGACCACCGACTGGGTGTGGGGTTCGCCAGCCATTGCAACAGAAGACGAACTGCTGTACGTCGGTGACTCCAGCGGTTGGCTCTACGCAGTGGACATCAGCGGTGACGGGATGCAGCTGCTTTGGCAGCGGCAGGTCGCGACGCGCGTGATCCGCGCTACGCCCGTGATCGATGGTAATACGTTGATCGTGGCGTCGCGTGACCGCTTCGTCTACTGGCTTTCACGCGATGATGGCGTTGAAACGTTCCGGCGCGAACTGCGCGGCGAAGTTTACGCCAATATGGTCGTGGTCGAACCGAGCGAGACTGTTCGTATCCCGGAGCCGTATCTGCTGGTCAGTTCTCAGGCGCGGGAAGAACTGCTCGTCGCCTACTCGCTTGCCACTGGCGAAGTGCAATGGCGTTACAATCGTTAAGTGCTGTGAGGAGCGCGACGTAGATGGATTTCATTCTCAACCCCTTTGTCACCCTGTTGACATGGTTGTACGCCACCTTTGGCAACAATATGGTGCTGGCAATCTTCGTCTTCACAGTGCTGGTGCGTCTGGCGATGTACCCGCTGATGGCGCGGCAGCTGCGCTCGTCGATTGAGATGCAGCAGGTGCAGCCGAAGCTGAAGGAAATTCAGGAGAAATACAAGAACGACCGTGAGAAGCTGGCGCAGGAGCAGATGAAGCTCTACCGCGAACATGGCATCAATCCGTTTGGTGGCTGTCTGCCCATTCTCATTCAGTTCCCAATCTGGGCGGCGATTCTCGGCGCGATCCAGTTTGCGCTGGCGACGACGCCGACGCACTTGCTTGATCTGTCCGGGCGCTTGCTGATTCCAGGACTTGGGACGACTATCCCGCTGGATAATCGCTTTTTGGGTATGAACCTGACGCAGCCGCCGAACTTACAGCAGATCCCGGCAATCGTGCTCCTGGCGCTCGTGGCGGTGACGACGTGGTATCAGATGAAGATTTCGATGCCCAAGCCACAGCCCACCGCAGACGGCAAACCGGATCAGGCAGCGGCGATGAGCCAGTCAATGACGACGATTCTGCCCGTGATGTATGTCTTCCTGTCGCTGAGTTACACCATCGGCTTGTCGATTTACATTCTGGTATCGAACCTGATCAGCATCGTGCAAACGTACATCATCAATCGCCAGCGCAAGGCGTTGCAGGAAAAAATGGAACTGGCATCCGTCGCCATCGATACCAAGAACAAGGCGAAAGAGCTGCCTGTCGCCGTCAAGGAAAAAGACAAGAAGCCCGTGCCACAAGCCAGCGGGCGTAAAGCGACGAAGACCAAGTAAGCCGGATTTCGTGGGGTACTGGCAGTCTGTAAGGTGACTGCCAGTCTCGTTGAAGGATTCAATTGTTATGAGCGCAGAACGTTCAATAGAAGTTAGCGGTGATAGCATTGAAGATGCCATCGCGAAAGGGCTTTCACAGCTAGGTGTAAGCCCGGCAGAAGTGCTTGTTGAAGTGTTAGAAGACCCCAAGCCTGCCATGTTTGGCATGGAGGCACGTCCCGCGCGGGTGCGCTTGCAGATGATGGGGATGCCGGCACAGCTGATGCCGCCGATGAATGTGACTTCATCTGCCCCTGCTGCACCGCGCGAACGTCCCCCGGAGCGTCGGCGTGAGCGCGACACGGATGAGGCGCATGGGCGTGACGGACGCGAGCGCCGGGAACGTGATGGCGGACGCACAGCGCGCCCGGAACAGGGGGAGCGCGATAGTGCGCGTTCAAAGCGTGAGGAACGGGGCGAGCGTGACAGCAGCCGCGCGCCGCGTGAAGACCGTGGGGAACGCAGCACTGGCACTCGTGATGGTCGGCGTGATGCGCCACCGCGCCAGCGTGATGACCGCCCGCGTGGTAAACGGGATCGTGAGCAGGAACTGCTCGACTCGGTGATTAACGAGGCAGAAGAAGCGCTGCCATTCGCGCGCGATGAGGTCGAAATTCCCGATGCACAGCAGGATGAAGAGGCACAGGTTGCAAAAGTTGTGCTGAACGAACTGTTGGAGAAGATGGACATTCGCGGGCGTATCGTAGTGCGGCAAGCGGCGGCTGACGAGCAATCGGGCTCTGCACCATACATCCTTGACATCATGAGCCAGGGCAATTCCAATCGCCTGATTGGGCGCAACGCGGAGACGCTGACGGCTTTGCAGTACATCACGCGCCTTGTGACAAGCCGCGAATTGCAACGCCGCGCGGATGTGATTGTGGATGTCAACAGCTATAAAGCGCGGCGGGCGCAGGCACTCACGGCGCAGGCATTGCGCATGGCGGACGAAGCTGTGCAATCGGGCAAAACGATGATCCTGGAACCGATGCCACCCCATGAGCGTCGTATCATCCATCTGGCACTACGCACACGCCCCGATGTATCGACGCGCAGCATTGGTGAGGGTGCAGGACGCAAAGTTACTATCGTTCCCAGCGGTCAGTCGGGTGAATGAACGCGCCCGATTATCTGCTGCTCGGCAATATCACAGCCGATCTTGTTCCGGAAGGACGCGCGTTAGGCGGGACTGTTTCGTACAGTGCCCCAACGGCGGCCGCTTTCGGATTGCAAGTCGGCTTGGTTACGCGCGCGGCTGCGCGTGAACCGCTGCTGCTCCAGCTTGCAGACAGCACCACGATTTGCGCCCACGAAGCCCCAGAGACGACGACATTCGAGAATCTGTATACTCCACACGGGCGTGTTCAATACGTTCGCGGCATTGCAGGGGCGGTTGCCTACTCCGATATTCCAGAGGCGTGGCGTACTGCGCCACTCGTCCATCTTGCTCCGATTGCGGGTGAAGTCGATCCGGCGCTGGCGCGGTTTTTTCCGCACGCGCGTGTGATGCTGACGCTGCAAGGCTGCCTGCGCCAGTGGGGGACTGACGGGCGCGTGCATTTCCGGCGCTGGCTGGATGCGGATGTGCTTCGTACGATTGATGTCGTTGTCTTTAGCGAGGAAGATATCGCCGAGTCGCCAGAAATGGAGCAGGAGATAGTTCAGGTGGCTAGCCATGTGGTGGTCACACGCGCGGAGCGAGGTGGTACACTGTATTCCGGTGGCGCAGCCGTCGATTACCCTACACCTGTGGTTCAGCTTGTGCATCCCACAGGGGCAGGGGACATCTTCGCGGCTGCGTTGTTGTGTGCATTGCATACACTTGGCAATGATTATGAGCGTGCGTGTCAGGTGGCTGCACGTGTCGCTGCGAACTCAGTCACTCGCGTTGGCTTGTCAAGTGTTCCAACATTAAGCGAAGTAGCGGCAGCCTTGCAGAGTTAGATGCGGCTTGCGTATTGCTCGTTATGGTTAGAAACTCCCTCTTTTTACGTTTGTTAGGCGTTTTTCCCTTCTTTACGTATTTTTGTTAGGCGCGCTTTAGCGCTCCGAAAGGTCGAGAAACGTACAGTGAAGGCGTACAGGCAAAACGTAGGAGGGAACGAGATGGGTGAGCAGGTAACAACACGCGATTTGACACGCAGCATGGCGAAGGCAATGCGCGCGGTTGAGGTGCAACCTGAACCCATCGTCGCTATCAAGCAGGGCATGACCCGTCGCGAACGCATGATGAAGCGTGCGATTGACATTGCGGGTGCAGGCTTTGCGCTCTTCCTGGCGCTGCCGGTGATGCTGATGGTCATGCTGGCGATCAAGCTGGAAAGCAAGGGTCCGATCTTTTTCAAGCAGCGGCGCGTCGGTGAAGGCGGCAAGTTCTTCATGATGTACAAGTTCCGCTCGATGGTCGTGAACGCCGAAGCCCTGCAGACCACCGTTAACAAGACGACTTCCGACGGCAAGACCTTGCACAAGCACAAGGAC
>JANRJX010000030.1:0-16342 GCA_033763755.1 Chloroflexota bacterium | reverse complement strand
GTGCCGCCAAGTTCGGCAATCGCCCAACAAGCTATTCATCGCCCCGCCCCAATCTATGCTATAATCCCGCGCGGTTACGCAAAGGATGGTGCATGTGGATACCGCACAACTGAGCTTTGTGCCGATACTGGTCGTCGGCTTCGCGGCTGCGCTGGGGTTAACCCCCCTTTCGCGCCAGATCGCGCTCCGCCTCGGCTTTGTCGATAAGCCCGCCGCGCGCAAGCTGCATCAATCTGCCACCCCCCTGCTCGGCGGGCTTGCCATCTACATCGCCTTTGCGCTCGCGCTCCTGCTCTTCAGCCCTCCACAGCATCTCGTCGAGTTCGGCGCGATCCTCAGCGGGGCGGCGTTCCTGGCGCTCATCGGCGGGTTGGATGACAAATACAACCTCGGTATCCGCGTCCGCCTGTTGGCGATGGCGGTCGCCGCGCTCGTCATTGTCGCGGCGGGCATCCAGATACGGCTCTTCAATAACCCCTGGATCGACATACCGCTGACGATTTTTTGGGTCATGACCGTCACCAACGCCGTCAACTTCAACGACAACATGGATGGACTGGCGGCGGGCTTGACTGCTATCGCCGCCGCCTTCTTCATGATCATCGCCGTCACGCAGGAACTCAGCCTGGTCAGCACGCTGGCAGCCGCCCTGCTCGGCAGCGCGGTCGGCTTCCTGATCTACAACTTCAACCCCGCCAGCACCTTCATGGGCGATATGGGCGCGCTGGTGCTGGGCTTCATTCTGGCGATCCTTGGCATCAAGCTCGAATTTGGCACACAGCCGCTCGGCGTGACGTGGATGGTGCCGCTGTTAGTGCTGGCGCTGCCGCTGTCCGATATTCTGCTGGTGGTCGTCACGCGCATCAGCGAAGGACGTTCCCCGGCGCAGGCGGGCAAAGACCACACCTCACACCGCGTCATGAGTCTGGGATTGAGCCAGCGCAAGACGATTGCGGTGATGTACCTGTTCTGCACGCTCGTTGGCGGCGTCGCGCTGATCGTCAGCCTTGCAGAAGAGCAGATCGCGTGGCAGGTCGGCATCGGTGCGTTCGTCGTACTGGGGTTGTGGCTGGCATTGATGGCATTCGTCCGGCTGCGTTTCCAGCTTGGTCGCAAGCCAGCGGATCATCACAAGTAGGAGACTCATGACCGCTACCTATGTTGTTACTGGCGGCGCGGGCTTCATCGGTTCGCATATTGCCGAACGCCTGCTGCGCGAAGGCTATCATGTGCGCGTGGTCGATAATTTCACGACCGGCAAGCGCAGCAATCTTGACCGCCTACTGCCACATGTCGAGTTGCACGAGGTCAGCATCACCGATAAGGACGCGCTTGACCGCGCCTTCGCTGGTGCCGATTACGTCTTTCATCAGGCGGCGCTGCCATCCGTGCCGCGCAGCATCGATGACCCGCTGACAACCCATCATTTCAACGTGACAGGCACGCTCAACGTCCTGATCGCCGCGCGCGATGCGGGCGTAAAGCGCGTTGTCTATGCCGCGTCGTCGTCTGCCTACGGTGATCAGGCGGGCGAGGAAAAAGTCGAAACGATGCAGCCACGCCCGCTCTCGCCGTATGGCGTCTCCAAGCTGGCGGGCGAATACTACTGTCAGGCGTTTACGCAATGCTATGGGCTGGAGACCGTCTGCCTGCGCTACTTCAACGTCTTCGGTCCGCGCCAGGACCCGCAGTCGCTCTACGCCGCCGTCATCCCGCGTTTCGTCACCGCCATGCTGCGCGGCGATGCGCCAATCATTTACGGCGATGGGGAACAGGCGCGCGACTTCACGTACATCGATAACGTCGTGCATGGCAACCTGCTGGCAACACAGGCACCCGACGCCGCCGGACAGGTGATGAATCTCGCGCTTGGCGGCAGCATTACGCTGCTCGAACTGGTGGGCAAGATCAATCGGCTGCTGGGCACGCACATTCAGCCCATCCACGAACCCGCACGCTCTGGAGACATCAAACATTCACAGGCGTCGATTGCCCGCGCGCAAGACCTGCTCGATTTCGCGCCGGTCGTCGATTTCGATACCGGGCTGGCGCGCACGGTTGAGTGGTATCGGCAGCCGGGCTGATGCCGATGCAGGTCTTGCATGTCATCAAAGCCACAGGGATCGCGGGTGCGGAGAAGCATCTGTTGCAAATGCTCCCCGGTCTGCGGACGCGAGGCATCGATGCCCGGCTGCTACTGCTGCAAGAGGCAGCACGCCCGCAAGACGAGTTCGCGCGGCTGCTGCGTGAGCAGAACGTCCCGGTCGAACAGCATACAATGCAGCGGCATGTCGATGCGGCGCTGCTCCCCTGGCTGACAGGCTATCTGCGCAGCCACAAGCCGGATATTGTGCATACACATCTGCTCCACGCCGTTCTGTACGGCACGCTGGCGGCACGAGCGATAGGTGCGCGGACGATGAGCAGCCATCATAACGACGACCCGTTCCTGCGCCGACTGCCGCTGCGCATCAGCTATCGCCAGTTGTGGCGCATGATGGATGCGGGCATCGCCATCTCTGAGCATGTGGCGGCGTTCTGTCGTGAGATGGAAGGCGCGCCCGCCGACAAACTCCACGTCATCCATTACGGCTTGCCTGCGCCGCCTCCCGGCCACGACTCATCGGCGCGCATGGCACTGCGCCGCGAGCTTGGCTTGAGCAAAGATGCGCTGCTCGTCGGCATGATTGCGCGTCTGATCAAGCAGAAAGGCGTGTCTTACGGCTTGCAGGCGTTCGCCCGGGTAAGCGAACGTTACCCCGACGCCCATCTCATCATCGTCGGTGACGGCGACCTGCGCGCGGCACTGGAGGCAGAAGCGCGGGCGCTGCGCCTGTCTCCCTGGACGCACTTTCTAGGCTGGCGCGCGGACGCGGCGGCATTAATGCGCGGGCTGGATGTGCTGCTCATGCCCAGTCTGTGGGAGGGCTTCGGGCTGGTGCTGCTGGAAGCAATGGCGGCGTCGCTGCCCGTTGTTGCCAGCGACATCAGTGCCATCCCGGAGATCGTCGTGCATGGCGAAACCGGGCTGCTCGTCGCGCCTGCTGATATAGACGGGCTGGCGGCGGCGCTCGACCGCCTCCTGCGTGATACCCCGCTGCGCCAGCACATGGGCTTGCTGGGACTGGATCGGCTGGAAGCGCACTTCAGCGTTGAGCAGATGATCGACAAAACAGTTGCAGTGTACGCATCAGTAAACGAACGGCATTTGCGATCATGATGTATATCCGATTGGATTCCAAGCGCTCAAGGACGGCATTCTTGCCTTCCGTACACGCGCAGAATGGTACGGACGCCATTTTTGGCGTCCATTGCAACCACGATCATAGTGACAGGGATTCCTGATGTGTGGATTATGCGGCGTTTTGCATCTCGATGGTGCGCCCGCCGATGCTGCTGTTGTCGAACGTATGACGGGGCTGCTGCTGCATCGCGGTCCCGACCAGGGGCGGGTGATTGTCGACGGGCGTGTGGCACTCGGCAATCGGCGGTTGGCGATACAGGATCTGTCGCCCGCCGGGGCGCTGCCGATGCAGAGCAGCGACGGCGCGCTCACACTGGCATACAACGGCGAAATCTATAACTATCCGGCGTTGAAGGCGCAGATGGAAGCGGCAGGCGAACGCTTTGCGTCGCACAGTGACGCCGAAGCGATCCTAAAGCTCTACCGCCAGCGCGGCTTCGAAATGTTCACGCCGCTGCGGGGCATGTTCGCGCTGGCATTGTGGGATGCGCCCAACCAGCAGTTGCTGCTGGCGCGCGACCGACTGGGTGAGAAGCCGCTCTACTACTATCACGACGCCCATATCCTCGCTTTTGCCAGCGAAATCAAGGCGCTGCTGGCGCATCCCGCTGTGCCACGTCAGTCGGCGTTCGACGCGCATCGGCTGGCGCTCTATCTGGCGTATGGCTACCTCCCTGCGCCAGAAACGGCTTTCGTTGGCGTCCGGGCGCTGCGTCCCGGTCACTATCTGCATGTCGTAAATGGCACAGTCCGAGAAGGCTGCTACTGGTCGCCGCCGCCCAATGCTGCACCAAACGAAACGGCGGATGTTGCAGCGCACCGCCAGCACATCCACGAAGCGCTCGAAGATGCCGTGCGTCAGGCGCTCATCAGCGATGTGCCGCTGGGCGCGTTCCTGAGCGGCGGGCTGGACAGCAGCCTGATCGTCGCACTGATGCGACGGCATTCCAACAGCAGCGTCAAGACGTTCAGCATTGGCTTTGAAGGCGATCACAGCTTTGACGAAACGCGCTTCGCCCGTCAGGTCGCGCAGCACTTACAAACCGATCACACGGCGTTCACCGTTAAACCAGACGCGGTGAGCCTGCTGCCAAAACTCGTCTGGCATCATGACCAGCCATTCGGCGACAGCAGCGCCATCCCGACGTACCTAGTGAGCAAACTGGCGCGCGAGCAGGTGACGGTCGCGCTGACGGGCGACGGCGGCGATGAGCTATTCGCGGGCTATGATCGTTTCCGCGCGGCGTCACTGGTCGGGCGCGTCAAGCGGCTGCCCGCGCCGCTGCTGCATCTGGCGGATGCGCTGCTGTCGGGGCTGCCAGAAGGTACACGCTACGATAACCGCATCAAGCGGGCGCGGCGCTTTGTGCGCGGCGCACGGCTGCCGTTTCTGCTGGCGTATTTCGACTGGGTGCGGTTGTTTAGCGGGGACATAAGCCAAACTCTGCTGCAAATGGACGGCAAGAATGCCGTCCCTACAAGTGGCGCAATACAGCGTTTCCGTAAGAACGCCATTCATGGCGTCCATGCAGACAGAGTGCTTTCGCATGATCCCGCCGCCGACGATTACCTGCGCCGCGCGGGAGCGATCACCAGCGGCGAGACGGTGGCGGCATTGCTGGATGTCAACCTGCAAACCTACCTGCCTGACGACCTGCTCATCAAGACTGACCGTTCGAGCATGGCGGCATCGCTGGAAACGCGCGCCCCGTTCCTCGATCACGTGCTGGTGGAAGCAGCGGCTCGCCTGCCACTGAATCTGAAGCTGAACGGCATGACGAGCAAATGGCTTCTGAAAGAGATTGCCGCTGATTACCTGCCTCACGACATCATCCACCGTCCCAAGCACGGCTTCGGCGTGCCGCTGGGCGCGTGGCTGCGCGCGGACATTGCGCCTGTGCGTGATATACTGCTCGGTCATGAGGCACGCCAGCGCGGTTTGTTTGATATAACGGCGGTGGCGCGGCTTCTCGATGACCACGCAGACGGCAAGCGCGACCATGCCCAGCGGTTATGGGCGCTGCTGACGCTGGAATGGTGGCATCGCTTGTTTATCGATCCATCGCAACTGGCAGCACCATGACGACCACACCTCCCATTCGCATTGTCCGCCTGATTGCCCGCCTCAACGTCGGCGGTCCGGCGATCCATGTCAGCTTATTGACCGAACGCCTGCGCGAGCGCAACTATCAGACGACGCTTGTCTGCGGCACGGTCAGCGCGCACGAGGGCGATATGACCTACTTTGCCCGTGAGCGCGGCATCGACCCGGTGATCATCCCCGAACTGGGGCGCGAACTGCACCCGCTGCGCGATATTGTCACGCTGTGGAAGGTGTATCGCCTGCTGCGGCAGCTCAAGCCAGATGTCGTGCATACGCACACGGCGAAGGCAGGCTTTATCGGCAGGGTGGCAGCATGGCTGGCGGGCGTGCCAGTGATCGTGCACACGTTTCATGGGCATGTGTTTGAGAGCTACTTTAGCCGCCTGACGACCAATGTCTTCATCCTGCTCGAACGCATTGCTTCGTCTATGTCCGACACCATCATCACGCTGACCGAAAGCCTGCGCCGCGACCTATCCGAAAAGTATCGCGTGGCGCGCAAGGGGCGCATCACTGTGCTGCCCCTCGGTCTTGATCTGGCGGCGTTCACGTCCATGCCACGTCGGTCAGGCGCGTTCCGGCAGGCACACAGCATCGCGCCAGACGCGCCGCTGCTGGGTATCGTCGGGCGGATTGTGCCGATCAAGAATCATGCGCTGTTTATCGAAGCGGTCGCGCTCGTGCGCCAGCGTTACCCGGCGCTGCGCGTCGTCATCATCGGCGATGGCGAACTACGCGCGGAAGTTGAGGCGCAGGTAGCGGCGCGTGGCTTGCGTGATTGCGTGTTATTCGCGGGCTGGCTGCGCGACCTCGCGCCTGTCTACAGCGATCTGGATGTGCTGGTGATGAGCAGCCTGAACGAAGGCACGCCCGTTTCCGTGATCGAAGCGTTGGCGTCCGCCTGCCCGATTGTCTCGACCAACGTCGGCGGCACGTCGGATTTGCTGGAGCAGGGCGCGCTCGGCACGCTCGTACCATCGGGCGATGCGCAAGCGTTGGCGGATGCGATCTGCGCGACGCTGGCGCAGCCGCCGGATATGGAAGGCGCGCGGCAGATGATGGTCGAGCGTTATGGGATTGACCGTCTGGTGCGCGACCTCGACAGTCTGTATCGCGGCTTGCTCAAGAAGAAGGGGCGCATCGCCGTCACGCAGGAGATGCCCCAGGCGCGGTTGTAGTAAATTCTCAACCCAAAAACCTTACTCAAATTCGTGCGCAGATTCGTGCGCAAATTAAACTCAAATTTGCACTCGTTTGTGTCACACTCATACAGGAAAGTGTGATATGCTGCTTTACGGTAATAAGAACGCTTGTTCGCAATACCATCTATGTATTCTAAGCTGGTTGGGAGATATTGCATGATTTAGACAATTAGTTTGTTCGACAAAGAAAGTTATCCGAAAAGTATTATGGAGAAAAGATATGACAAGGCGATCTCCGCCACCCCCTCGCGACATCGAGGAACTTCGTGCGCAGGAAGCTGCGCGCCGCAGACAACAGAATAATCAGGGGCAGCGTCCCACAGCAGACGATCCGAAGATCACCAGTCGTGGTGGCTTTGGTCGTCCTCGAACACGCCCACTGACACCCCAAGAACGCCACCAACAGCGGGAAGATGCGCGTGCCGAGCGCTCGTTCCAGCAACGGCAGCAGCGCCAGCAAGCACATCAGGCAGTGGCAGATTATCGCGCCGGTGAACGCGAACAACGTCCGCCTACGCCTGTTGAGCAGTATCGTGCAAGCGAACGCGATAGTTTCGTTGCTCCGTTAGCTCCCGTGCTCCCAGAAGCAAGCCAACTGCCAGTGTCCATGCCTGGCGAAAACGATATTGCATGGAACAACTGGTTGATTTCAGAAAAGTGGGGAACGGAGCTTTCGACTGATCAGGCAGTCTCGCTCTTTCTCGGCTATGTCACGGGGAATTATGACATTGAAGCGGATGATGTGGCGACATTGCAGGCACTCGAAGTCATCGTTCGTGAAACCGTTGGCGATGTCATAGATACGAATAGCGCACTCTATCTTTTGCAGCAATCCGGGGCTTTGGATGGACGTGGCTTTTCTGCCTACACCATCGATTATCTGATTAATCAATCTTCTATCGTGATGGGCAGCGGTCAAACCATTTCGCAAGACATCATTGATGCAGTAGCACCGCTTGGCATTTTGAGCGCCGAAGAGCTTGCCAATCTGGAAGCACTGACTGGATTATCGACCGATCAGGCAAACCAGGTGCGCGGCGAAGCAGCATGGATACAAAGCACGCTGGTCAATGAGCTTTATGCGATGGTGTGTATGCTGGCGTACTCTCTGAAGACATTATTCCGTACCTGAATCAAGACTTGGATGATCCCAACAGCGTAAACCTAGCGATTCTTGTAGCCCTGTATCAGGAAGGGTTGGAAAAAGCGGGTGAGAACGCCCCTTATCTGCATCGCCCCGACTCGCCTATGCCGGTAATGTTTTTCGCGTCACAGACAATCAATCTCTATCCACCGAGCAGTTTGGATGGTGAGGCATTCTTACTTGCGATGTCGTTCTTTCCCGTGCTGGATCAGGTCGCGGCGGCGATTGACTTCATTCGCTCTGCCGCAGCAGGCGACCGTATGGGTACCGGGCTGGCGCTGATGGGATTTTTGCCGGGACCCAATCCGGGCGCGTTCGACGATATTGTGGAGGGCGCAGCACGGAATGCAGATGAGATTGCACCAGAGGAATTCGCTGACGAGATACTGGGTATTGGCGGCGGAACAAATCCGTTTGCAGCGCGGACTGGGCGAGAAGTCTCGCGTAGTGGCTTCCGTAACGCGGTATTGGATGAGTATACACGGGCAGGCATTGGTTTAGACTGGTTAGATGATTTGCCGACGGGAATGGTTGCCGATGTGCATCACATTGTTGCATGTCGATTGGAAGGAGACGAGGTTGATCTTCATGCTGTCAGTGTCATCAACCATATCGATAAGTGCATCAGATTGGATTTGGCGACAGAAGTTGAGTACTGGCGCAACTCCAACAAGCTAAAGCGCCTACACCCTCTGGTGTTGTCAGCAGAGTCGGTGCGTGGTCAGCATATCTTTATGCTGACGGAATGGCTTACGTCGGGCGTATATGTATCAGACGAGTTTAAGGACATAGTAGAGCGCAATCAACTGACTGGACTCATGTTCCAGCCGATAGAAGTAGTCTAGAATACGATTATCTGACTGTGGCTGACCATGCGATATATCCAGCGATAAGCACCAATTAATTGCTCTCCGCACAAAAAGAGGCTAGAGAGAATAACCCCTCTAGCCTCTTCTCCTCCATCCTCTTGAATAAGCACTTTGCATTCTGCCCGTGCTTATTCCCGTCCGAACGCTAATCCCCGACGGCAGGCGCTTTCTTCGGCGAACCCGTCTCGACCACATCATCCGGGTGCGGCAGCACATCGGGCCAAATCGATGCACCGTGTTCGTAGACATCAATGCCGATAGCATCCGCCTTGCTGCTGACGCGCAGACGATTGATGACCTTGAGCGCACCGAACATGATACCCAGTGATACGAGTATACCGCGCCCCTGCCTGCGTTAACTCACTGCTGTAGACATGGAACGCTTCGGCGCAGAAGGCGGGCGCGTGAAAGCTCGCCTGCTGTTTTAGAAACGTATCAACAGCGGGGGCGCGGCGGTCGGACTTGAGACGTGCCAGCGTCAGATGCGGATGGAAGGCGTGATCGTCGGGCGGAAAGCCGAGCGCAACGACTGCCTGCTCAATCGACGCGTAGAGCGCGGCAAGCGGCGGGTTGGGTGCGATGCCGACCCACAACACGCGCGCAGCTTTCTTCTCCTGTAGCGGGAAGCGCCCGACGCCCTGCACGGTAACGTCGAACGTGGGCAGTTCAATCGCTGCGAATGCGTGTTGCAGCGCCGACAGCCGCGACTCCGCGATCCCGTCGCCGAGGAAACGCAGAGTCAAATGCAGGTTGTCGCGCCGCGTCCAGCTTGCGCCGCTCATATCCGTCTTCAGGCTGGTAAGCTGATCTTTGAGCGCGTCCGGCAGGTCAATTGCGATGAACAGGCGCATTGCTTACCCTGTGCGTTCGACCTGCAATATCTGGTCTGCGACGCTCTCCAGGTCTGCACCCACGATGTCCGGCTGTGGCGCGAGCGGATCCAGCACGGCACCGGGTCGAGCGATGAACGCCGCCGCACAACCCGCACGCAGCGCCCCGGCAATATCCCAGGCGTGTGCCGCCACCAGCCGCACATCCCCGATAGCGACGTCCATCCGTTCCGCTGTCATGTGGTATGGTTCGGGGGCGGGTTTCAGCCGCTTGACCTCATCCGCCGACAGCACCTGCTCAAACAGGTCCCGCAGCCCGGCGTTCGTCAACTGCGCTTCTGCTACTTGCAGCGTCGAATTCGTCAGTGCGGCAAGGCGCAAGCCCGCACTGTGCAGCCGTTCAAGATTGGCACGCACGTCCGGGTGCGGCGGCAAACTGGAAAGCGTTCGTCCGATCGCTTGCTTATCTTCAGGTGCCACAGTCACGCCCTGCCGCGCCGCCACCATATCCAGCGCTGCCATGCCAACCTGCCCAAACGGTGTGTAGGCATCCGTAATCACGCTGACAAACGCCGATTGAATAAACTGCGCGAACCAGAGCTTGCGCACGCCCCCATCACCAAAAATCCGTTCAAAATGGGGATCGAGGGCTTTCAAGTCGAGCAAAGTCTCATTGACATCGAAGGCGAGAATGCGTGGCATAAGAGGCTCCTTGGCTGGCGACAGATGTCAACCACGGTATAACCGCAATCAGCGAAACATTCAATCGCCTGCTTGTGATAATGGCTATCTTATCCTCAGATTGTCGGTCATTGCTATGTCATGCGTGAAAAGCGGTATGCGCTCGTTCAGACGAGTCGCGGTTTCGGGGTCGTGCGTCGTCAGGTAAACCAGCGGAGTCTGGCGTGCATAATCGAGAATGTGCTGGCGCGACTCAAACACTTCCTGCGCATTCACAGCGGGTGCGTCCAGCCGCTGCGTCAACAGGCTGTCCTGGTCAAACGAGCTATCGCCGCCAAAGAAAAACACCATGTTCTCATCCAGCAGCACCAACGATTGATGCCCGGATGTATGCCCCGGCGTCGGCACAATATGGACATCGCCTGCCTGCGTCAGCGGGTAGCTGGACGTGAATGTACCGACGCGCTCCGGGCGATAGTCAATTACGGTGGGGGTGAACCAGTCCGGGAACCTGGCGGGAAAGGCGAAGTGTGCGGACCGATATTCATACGTGTCTTCATGTTCGCGACGAGAGATGATAAATTCCGACTTCGGGAAATGATAGAGCGCATCCGAATGATCGAAGTGCATATGCGTCATCACCACCCAGCGCACTTCCTGCGGCGGAATGCCGATCTGTCGCATCTGCGCGCCGACTTCTCTCTCTGGTGTCACATGAAAGCGATACTGACTCTGCCAGAACGGGCGCTGCAATACCGGAAAGTAATCCGGGTGATTGACCTGCGCTGTTTCGCCCGTGTCAATGACAATAATGCCCTCAGGATGTTCGATCACCCACACAAAGACAGGAATGCGCGTCCATGTACCATCCAGCAGTACGCTGGTCAGCCGCACCAGGCGGCTCGTGCCTTTCGCGTCCACATAGCTGCTTTTGACATCGATGTCGGCAGTGTTCAAAGCGTGCATTTTGATCATGGGGGTGCTCATTTCTACCTGATCATATGCGGAAAAGATGCAGGTTGCTTCAGCCTAGATTTATCCCTGAGTTGTCGTGAGAGGCGACTCACCTATGGCAAGTGTGGTCAGACAGTGGGTTTGCGTAACACCGCTTGAGGCAATGACAACCGCAGTA
Source organism: Chloroflexota bacterium (assembly GCA_033763755.1). Lineage (GTDB taxonomy): Bacteria > Chloroflexota > Anaerolineae > Aggregatilineales > Phototrophicaceae > Flexifilum. The sequence continues at coordinate 5,136 of JANRJX010000030.1, read as the reverse complement.
CTATACACAGGGGGATATGGACGGAATTCGTCCGCCCTCCGCGCATCTGGACGAGATATGCGTATACTGTGCGTAGATGAACAGGCGGGAGACAGCATAGGCACGCTTTCTTGATGAATTCCTTACGCGAGCACGATTCGTTTTATCCCCATCTTGATGCTCCGTTATGTACACTGTAGTTATAGTGACAAACGGGGCAACCATCATGACTACCATTCTGGTACAACTATCGGACAAAGCTTGGACAATGCGAGCGCTTCATGAAGCGTGTGCGCTCGCACGGAAGCAGCAAGAAACTGTGACACTGCTGCGCCTGATGCAGGTCGAACACATCAGTTATCTGGGTTCCGAGTTTGGGAATGTCGCGATTGATCATCAAGAGTATGAGAGGTTGCAGGAATATGCTGCCACAGCCGAAGACTATGGCGTTGAAGTCGAAGTCGAGCAAATGCAGTGCCTGTCCATGATCGATGCCACTGCTGATGCTGCGGAGTTGTTGGAGGCTCGTGCAGTGTTCGCTCACATTCCCGCCAGCCGCATCCCTTTCTTGCATGAACTCCGTGTGCATCATCTGGAGCGGCGGCTGCGCGGTACAGGGCGATTGCTGTACACGCTCGATGAACAGCCTGCGCACACTGGTAGAGGATCACAGTTGCCCAATGCAACATCCGCAGCAGGTTCGTGATCTTGATACAATCTTGATACGAGTGCCCAAAAGCTTTACGCGGTCTTGTCAGCCGATGCTCAACGTTGTCATAAAATGATGATGTGAGCATAGGGGGCCACGTCATGACACTTCACGAAGTCCGCGATCGTGTGGGAACGCTCGTTTTTGGGGAGCGACTCAAGACCACAGAAATCTCTCACCAAACCGCATCCAATCCGATTGCACTCGCCGTCCTGGCGAGTGATGCTTTATCTTCAGTAGCGTATGCCACGGAAGAAATTTTAATCATCCTGAATGCCGTCAGTCTGAGTGGTTTCGCACTGCTCGGTTTCCAGGGTAATGCCGCGTCCATACCGATTGCCCTGGCAATTTCAGCACTGATTGCGATTGTCACTATCTCTTACCGTCAAACCATCTTCTCGAATCCAGCGGGGGGCGGTGGCTACCGTGTCGCCAAAGAAAACCTGGGCGAAGAACTAGCACAGGTGACGGGCGCAGCACTGCTGACCGACTATATTCTGACCGTCGCCGTCAGCATCAGCGCAGGTGTTGCCAACCTGATCAGCGTTATTCCTGGTTTGGAACCATTCCGTATTGAAATAACCGTCGGCATCATCCTGATTATGACGTTTATCAATTTGCGCGGCGTTAAGGAGAGCGCACAATTGTTCTCCATCCCGACGTACTTCTTCCTCTGCACGATGGCACTAACACTGGTTGTTGGCTTTTACAGGCTGTTTACAGGCACGCTCGGCACGGTCACGGGCGTCGAACCGATCCACCATGACCTGGCGGGTCCAGTGACGCTGCTGCTGATGCTGCGCGCGTTCTCGTCCGGCTGTACAGCACTGACTGGTATCGAGGCGATCTCAAATGATACCCAGATCTTCCGCCAGCCGCGTGCCAGAAACGCTGCCAACACACTGCTGGTGATGGCGACGATCCTGATCACGCTCTTCATGAGCATTACCGTACTTTCTAATGCAATCGGCGCTGTGCCTTCACATGAAGAGACGGTTATCAGCCAGATGGCGCGCACGATTTACGGCAGTGAAGGGATCGGCTATATTTTCTATGTTCTGACGATGGCAGGAGCCTTTGCTGTGCTGTTTATGGCGGCGAATACGCCGTTTGCCGACTTTCCACAATTGGCAGCGCTGCACAGCGGCGATGGCTTTTTGCCGCGCCAACTCACCTATCGTGGGCGGCGGTTGGTCTTTAGCTGGGGCGTGTTAACGCTGGCGGCGAGTTCGATTGTGATCGTAATCTTGACAGGTGCGCTGGTAACGAACTTGATCCCGTTATATGCCATCGGCGTTTTCCTCGGCTTTACCATTAGTCAGGCAGGCATGACGCGCCGCTTCTGGCGCAGCGGCAAGCTGAAGCCCGGCGAATTTGCCTGGGGGCTAGAGACGAAGATCGAGTATGACCGTACCTGGTGGTTCAAAATGATCATTTCCGGGGTCGGCGCGGTTATCACATGCGTTGTTATGCTGGTGTTCATCGTCACCAAGTTCACACAAGGCGCATGGGTGATCGTCATCCTCATCCCGACACTGGTCTGGGTCTTCTTCCGCATTCATCGTCACTACAAAGAGACAGCAGCACGACTCAAACTCGACCACACGCCTGTCTTTGATATCAAGCCTGTTCTGTTCAATCGCGAGACGGACAAGGAACTGGCGATCTATTTCTGCGATACCTGGTCAAAGCTTGCTGTGCGTGTCGTGGCTGCTATTCTGAAACGTGGGCTACCCATGCTGATCGTCCACATCAATGTCGATCAGAAACGCACCGACGCCTTCCTCAAGCGCAGTCGTGAGATCGCCGCATTGAATGGATGGAGTGAGAACCAATTCCTTGTCGTGGATGATCCGTACCGTGACTTGCACAAGAGTGTGGCACGGACGCTGGACGAACTGCGGTCACAATATCCAGATATCTACTTTGAAGTTTATATTGGCGCCCTGCGGGCTCATTTCCCGTACAGCCTGCTCCATATGTCCACAGACCGCTTCCTCAGTGATGCGCTCTACAATGCGGACGATATTGCGCTGAATATCAAGCAAATGGATCTGGACAGTATCCCACTGCCGCCTGGCTTCAAAGTCACGTTTGAACACGCGACCGAGCATCATCACGATGAACAGTCAGCGCACGCCTGACTTTTCCTGGGGCGATCCGACGAATCGCCCCTGAGTCAGAGTTCGGTCACAAAGCGATAGCCCACACCCGGCTCGTTGAGAATGTAACGCACGTTGCGAGCCGGGTTTTCGCGCAGTTTCTTGCGCAGCGTATTGACGAACACCCGCACATAATGATCCATCTCGCTGTACTCAGGCCCCCAGACCTGGCTGAGGATGGTGCGGTGGGTCATCACTTTACCTGGATGCGTGGCGAGCAGCCGGAGCAGGTCGTACTCGGTCGGAGTGAGATGAATTTCGTCCTCAGCAATGAACACACGACGGTTGACCAGATCGATAAACAGTTCGCCAACACGAATCTCTGCCTTGGGACTGGTCGCAGGTTCCACCGCAGTCCTGCGCATAATGGCAATAATGCGTGCGTGTAGTTCCTCAATACCGAAGGGCTTGGTCAGGTAGTCATCTGCGCCCGCCATGAGCGCTGCAACTTTGGTTTTTTCTTCGTCGTGGACAGAGAGCATGATGATCGGTGTTTTTGACCATTCGCGCAGGCGTTGGCAGATTTCGATCCCGTCTGGTCCTACTCCAAGCGCAATATCCAGTACGATGATGTCTGGTGACTGCTGCGCTGTCAGCGTAAGCGTTTCCTGTCCATTCACCGCCAGGATAACCTCGTAGCCATGGCCGCCTAGCCCGATCTTGAGCTGCTTGCGAATCTGCGGCTCGTCATCCACGACCAGGATTTTGAGTTTCAAGGGCGTGTGTCTCCTTTATTGGCAGCGCCATAATAAATGTTGCACCGCCGCCGGGCGTATCTTCAACGTAGAGGCTGCCATGATGTGTTTCTATGATACCTTTGGCTATCGGTAACCCCAGACCAATCTTACCCTCTTTGCCACGATAGAAGGGTTCCATCATGTGCACCTTGGTTTCAGCATTGATCGTTTCACCGTGATTGATAATCTTAAATAGCGCTTTATCGGCTGTATAGTCCCCGCGTAGTTCGACCTGCGAAGTTTCCGGTTCATAGCGCACAGCATTGTCGACGATATTGGTTACCGCTTGTAGAATCAAGCCATAGTCAAATTCCAGCAGCGGCATGTCGCCGGGGAAGTTGAGTCTGAGGCGCTCCTGCTTTGTCAACTGCCAGACGCGCGCCGCGACATCCCCCGCAATCTCTTCCAACGAATTGAGTCCTGTGCTCAGTTTGAGTGCCCCTGCCTTCAGTCGTGACATATCAAGCAGATTACCGACCAGCCGATCCAGTTGATCCGCTTCAGTCTCAATTGTCTGCGCAAGTTCGACTTGTTCCTCCAACGGCATTTTCATGCCGAACTGGCGCAAGTTACTCGCAGAGCTTTTGATGATAGTGATCGGCGTGCGCAGATCATGCGAGACTGCATGCAGAAGTGCAGTCTTCAGGCGGTCAGCTTCTTCAAACTGGCGGCTCTTGCGCTCAAGCTCGAGTAAGACTTCGCTTTCACGGGCTCGCTGACGTGCAATTTCAGCACGTTGACGAGAATACGCTCCTAATCGCCCAGCAATGACAGCGACGACTACAAAGACAATCAGATCCAATAGTTCACGCGAGTCTGTCACCCAAAGCGTGTAGTAAGGTGGTACGAAGAAGTAGTTGATGGAGAAGAAGCTGGCAAAGGTCGTTATGATTGCGGGCAGTGTACCGCGTGTGAGTGCGACGATGAAGACCAGCAAAAGGTAGAACATGGTGGCATTGGCGAGTGTCAGCGTTTCTCGCAACGGCAGCAGTACCAGCGTGATTCCGGCGACGCTCACCGATGAAAGCAATTGTGCAGAAAGATTAAGCTGTTTCATAGCTTAATCGTACTGCGCTTATTGTCTCAGTGCTAGGATGGTTCTGATTTGATCAGGTTGCGCAGGTACCAAAAGATCTCGAGCGTCACCCACACCAGGAGGGTGGCGCACATTGCCATGAACCACGCACCTATCCCAACGACCATACCAATCGCTGCTGTCGCCCAAATGCTCGCTGCCGTCGTCAGGTCGCGGGTGCCATCTTTGGTCTGGTAGATGATGCCAGCCCCGAGAAAACCAATCCCCGTAATGATATTTGCGATGATGCGTGACGCACTGTCAGTTGGGAAGGCGCGCGCCGCAAGGACAGTAAACAGACACGCGCCCAACCCGACCAGCATGTGTGTCCGCAATCCTGCATCCTTGTCGCGCCGCTCGCGATTCAATCCGATCACCATGCTTAATGTCATTGCCAGCAAGAGTTCCAATACGCCTACAAATTGCTGCTCCAAACTCATCGCACACCGTCCTCTCGTACAGGGACAGTGTGCG
>JANRJX010000029.1:0-6073 GCA_033763755.1 Chloroflexota bacterium | reverse complement strand
GAGTCGGAACGGGTGTAGACTACAACAAGACCTGTGGATCTGGGTGTAGTCATCGAAGTGTCAGATGTCACTTTGCGGACGGATCGCACTCTCAAGCAGCGCATCTATGCGAAGGCGCGCATTCCGGTGTACTGGCTTCTCAATCTCAACGCGCGCACACTGGAAGTGTATACACTGCCTGTCGGGGAAGGTGCGGAAGCAAAGTGCAGTGTACGCGTAGATTACACCGCCGAACAGTCCGTGCCGCTGGTGCTGGATGGGCGGGAGATCGCCCAAATTTCAGTGGGTGAACTATTGCCGTAGCCTTCTGCTGATTAGAAGTGGACGGCAAGAATGCCGTCCGTACAGAAATGCACAGCGTGGGGTACGGACGCCATGAATGGCGTCCCTTTCATCAATGTTTAGCTCGTAAATTATGGCGTCGAAAGCCCGTCGTATTCAGGGCAATCAGCAGGGATCAGCAGCGCCAGACCGGGTGTGATGACGTTGATGTCTGGCAAAGCGTTCGCTTCCGCTACGCACGCCACCTGTACATTCAAGCCGAGCGCAATCAGGTCGAGCGTGTCGCCTGGCTGCACGACGTAAATCGAACCAGCCGCGCCGCCGCCGCCCTGCCCTTCACCGACTGCACCGGTCAGCGCCGGGAACTGCCCGTAAGCGGGTGCATCCGCCGGAATGATCAGCTCCTGCCCGACCGACAGGATCGCGCCATCCTCAAGCTCATTAGCAATCTGAATCGCCACGACTGACACATTCAGCGCCTGTCCGATGGTATCGAGCGTGTCATTGATACCGACTACCCACACCTGGTCGCCGCCGCCGCCCTGACCGCTATCGCCGCCCGTCTGCAAGCCGAACGCGGGGCTGGCGTCTTCACGCGGGTTGACGACGACATCCAGACCGCCATAGCGCGGGCAGGCGGCGCTGATGACAAGTTCCTGACCGACGAGAATTTCGTTGATGTCTTCGAGTTCGTTGAGTTCAGCGATGCATTCGACTTTGACATCGAAGAACGCGCCGATGCTGTCCAGGGTGTCCGCCACCTGCACGGTATAGACGATCTCGCCTTCGAGTGCGGGCGCGTCGTCCTGCGCCCAGAGAACGCCTGCGCCGCCGATGACAACGAGTGCGACCACGAGCCAGGTTACAAAGCGGGGGAGTGTCTTGAGGGGAAGGTTCATCAGCCGACCTTTCGCTTCTGTATGTGCTGCTCAATCATAATGCGGATTGTAGCATAGTTACTCACTTGCTGATCGCGACATACGTCCTATCCACTCCATCCTGTTATAGCCGCGAAAGGCAAGACAGTGTGAACACCACAAACCTGGTTGACGATTTGTGTGATGTGCAAGTCGACCGACAGACTGGCAAGCGCAAGCGCCATTCGTCGTTCAAGGTGATATTCTTCTCGCAACAGGTCCAGCATTTGCTCTATGGCTTGAAAGGTGGCTTCATTTAGATTCTCATCCAATCCGAACGTTACCCATCCTTGTGGACATCTGGCGCGCGGCATTGAAATCGACATTTCCTCATGCAGATGAAATGTGAGCTCAACGGACTCCATGGGGCATTCAATGGCGGTCACGCTGACTTCGCCGTTGCCCTGCACCGCGTGACCATCCCCTACGTAGAATAGCCCACTATCGACACCGATGGGCAGAAATAGACTTGTGCCAGCCGTCAGTAGCTTACAATCGAGATTGCCGCCCCATTTGCGTGGCGGTACGGTTGAATGCGTCCCCGCCTCTGCGGGTGCGACCCCCATTATTCCCATAAAGGGAGCAAGTGCTATGGTATGTCCGTGCTGGTCTCGACCTGTTAGCGTGTCGGCATCGAGCGTCCAGGTATGAATATGCTCGCCCCCCTCGACAACACCCAATCTTCGATTAACCGGATGATCCCACCCACCTGCAAGGGTGTATCCATGTACACCGGGACGCACTGCACCAATCGCAATTTCAAGCGTCATACCAGCCCGTGCGCCCCGTATTGCGACAGGACCCACTACACAATGACCTTGATCGTCGCCCTCGCGAGGCGTCAGTTTCTTACGTGGCTTTGCAAACGTAGACAGGGGTTCAAGCCCCCAGCCAGCATCAAGTGTTTGATAAACAATAGTGTCTCCAGGGTCAATTTCCAGAATGGGGGTATGGTCACGGGAAAAGCACCCGATCACGTTTTCATGGTCAGAGTTCAGGTGATAAATGCTCATTTGTACGCTCACCATTTCTATAAAGATGCGATTGCCACCATATCCGCAAAACGGCAGGGTAGGGATGAATACTTTCCAGATTGTAGTGCAACCACCATAATTGGGGCGCATCAAAACATCAGTAGGTTTTACACTGAAATTGTAGACAGACAAAGCAGGGGACGATGAGACGAGGCACCATCTTCATAATTCTGTTCCTGATTATTGCAGCAGTGGTGGTTGGCGCGAGCCAGTTCTTGCGTTCGCTGCCCGCGACAGAAGTCACAATTGCCGTTAGCCCGCTGGCGGAACGTTGGGTGCGCGCGGCGGCGGAGTCGTTCAACGCCACCAACCCGCTGGTCAACAGCACGCAGCCGATCCAGATCCGCATCGAGGTGATTGACGACCCGCTGGTATGGCAGGATGGTACGCGCCCCTGGACGGCGCAATCGCACCCCGATGGCTGGCTGCCCGCGCTCAGTGCGTCAGTGAACTACGCGGTCGAGGCGCGGTTGCCCATCGCCCAGGTGCAGCCCACGACTGCGCGCACGCTGCTGGTGTGGGGCATCTTCAACAGCCGCGCTACCGCCGCTGGAGCAAACGTCGCCCCGCTCGATTGGGAGCAGGTGCAGTCCGTTGCCGCCACCGGACGCTGGGATCAACTGCCAGGCGGTCAGGCAAGCTGGGGCTTTGTCAAGCTCGTCTTTGGCGATCCGGCGCGCTCGGCGGGCGGTTTGGGCGTGCTGGTCAGCGGCGCGGCTGCGCATGCCGATGATGCAGATGTGAGCGCCAACGCACTGCTGAACAGCGAGTTTCAGGCGTGGATGCGCCCGGTGTTGGACAGCGTGCCGAACTTTAACACGATCGGCGCAGACCCGGCGGCAGCGTTGACGCGCGGGCCGTCTGCGGGCGAAATCGCGCTGCTGCCCGAAAGCCAGTGGCTTACCAACTTGAGTGGCATTGCCAATCGTGAGGCGATGACGTTTAGCTACCCCGCCTACACGCTGACGTTCGATTTCCCGCTGACACAGTGGACGGATACGACCACGACTGACGCCGAACGCCAGGGCGTGCGCTTGTTCGGCGATTGGCTGCTGTCTAACGCTCAGCAACAGGCTGCATTCACCTATGGCTTGCGCCCGGTCGAACTGCTGGTCGATACGCAGGCAACGCTGTTCACCGCGGGCGTGGGCGCGGGCATACAGATCAATCCGCCTGCCACGCAAGCCATCACGCTGCCGGACCGCAACACGCTGCTGCGGTTGTTGTCGTGGGTGGGAAGTGTGCGGTAAACCCTCATCCCCTTGCCCCTTCTCCCTCAGGGCGAAGGGGAATGCAACTTTCTGTAAGCCCCTCTCCATGAGGGAGAGGGGGTGGGGTGAGGGTTATGACAACAATGTTTCGAGAGTCGTGAAAGGAACACCATGCGTTTTCGGATGCTGTTTGTGATCACCTGTTTGATGACGCTCGTCGGCTGCGGTGGGGCAGGACAACCCGCCGCACCCCCCGCTCCAGCCGCCGGATTTGAGATCTACACTGAAAACGGCGCGGTCGCCCGCCCCACCAACGCGATTGACATTTACGTCGTCTATTCCCCTGAATCCCAGCAGTATATGCCAGAGATCATTCGGCGTTTCAACCAGTCCTATCTCGAAGGACGCAATCCGGTGAGCGGGCAGCCCATGGCGCAGGGCGAGCGCCCGATTTATGTCTGGGGGACAGATCCGGTCACGGGTTCGTCCGGCACAGTGGCGCAGGGCGTCACTAACGCGCTGATTGCGCCTAACGACGCTAACGTCTACCGTCCGACGATCTTCCAGCCATCGGTCAGCCACTGGCTGGCGCTGGTGAATCAGGAGACCGGGCGCGCCGTCTTTGACCTGGCGAGCAGTCGCGCGACGGCGCTGTCGCCCGTCGTCATTGGCATCTGGGAAAGTCGGCTGCGCGCCATCCAGCAAACGCTGGGGCGTGACGACGTTGGCTTTGCCGATTTGCTGGCAGTGCTGAACAGCCCCAATGGCTGGGCGGATTACGGTATTGATGCCGGGCGCCGTGCGGTGTTTTACGGGCATACCGACCCGCGCGAAAGCTCGACGGGACTGTCGGCGACGATTGCCGAGTTCTACGCCTGCGCGCGGCAGAACGGCTTTGCCGAGCGCCGCCTGTCGCTGGATGCGGTCGAAAGTGCGGATGTGCAGGACTGTGTGAGCAACATCGAACTGCTGGTGCGCCATTACTCGCGGCGCACAGAAGACTTCCTGTCCTACATCGCACAAGGTCCCGATTATCTCGACTTCCTGGCGCTGGAAGAGACCGACCTGATCTGTCTGAACACAGGCGGGCAGCAGGGTGACGAGGTGTGCAATCGCCCACGCGAACGGCTGGTGGCAATCTACCCGACCGAAGGCACGTTCTGGCATGAACATCCGTTTGGCGTCGTAAATGCCGACTGGGTGGCGGCGGAACAGCGCGACGCAGCGCGCGTCTTCACCGACTTCGTGCTGACGCCCGAACCACAGCGCCTGATCATGACTTACGGCTTCCGCCCGGCAAACCCGGATGTGCCGCTGGAGTATCCGTTCGTGGCGGAGAACGGCGTCACGGTCGAAGGTCCGGCGACGGTGCTGGACATCCCCGACGCCGAGACGATTATCGCGATTCAGACGGCATGGACGGATGTGAAGCGCGCGGCGGACGTGCTGCTGTTGGTGGATACGTCCGGCTCTATGGACAATGAAGGGCGGCTGGAGCAGGCGCGTGAGGCAATCCTGACGTTCCTCGACAGCACCAGCCCGAACAACCGCGTCGGGATGCTATCGTTCAGCGATACGGTGCGGGTGTGGAACCCGCTCGACATCATCGAGCGCGTCGAGCCGTCGCTGCGGGCGCATGTGACGTGCGACCTCGGCAGCTACCGCCCACCGCGCAACGCACTGTTCGGCATGTGTCTGGAGGCAAGCGGCTCGACATCGCTGTATACGGCGACTCGGATCGCGGTGGACGTGCTGGTCAACAGCAGCGACCCGCGCCGCATTCGCGCGGTCATCATTCTGAGCGACGGGCAGGACACCTGTAATGCCGTCGGCTGCTCCAGCCTGCAGTCGGTGGTGAGCAAGATCGAAGGTACGCGCGACACGCTCAACCCGGTTATGGTCATCCCGCTGGCGTATGGCAGCGATGCGGATTTATCAACGTTGAACGCTATCGCTCGTGCCAGCTACAGCAGCGTATTCTCCGGCGATCCGGAGAATATCAGCGACCTGCTGGCGTTCCTGAGCGGGTACTTCTAGGCAAATACAGGGATCATTATCACAGATGCGTGGACGTGCCGTTGCGCGTCCACTACGGATGTATCCTGACCGCTGTACTGAAGCTCATCCCGTCCGCTCGAGCATGAACCAGTTGACGTTGATCCACTGCACGCTGTCGTTGGTCAGGTAGACGGTCTGCACGCCGCTGACGGGGACGCTGCACGCGACTTCCTGTGACGAGTAGACCTGCACGCCCGTCCATGACAGGGTGCAGAACGGCGTCGCGGTCGGGCTGCCGACGCGCAGCGACAGACTACCGCTGTGCGGACTATCGGCGCGCAGGCGGAAGCGGACGACGCCGTTGAGCAGGTTGACGTTATCGAAGCGCAGCCAGCGATTGGCATCGAAGTCGCGGACTTCCAGCGCGCCGCCCTGCCCGTCATACGTCGGCGCTTCGTAGGCGCCTGACGCGGCGGCGTTGAACCACTCGGTCTCGATGCGATACCACACGCCGCCGATCTCCAGCTCGAACCAGTTGGTGTTGATCCACTGCACGCTATCATTGCGCAGGAAGAGCGAGACCGTGCCGCTGGCGCTGCCGCTGCACGTCGTCGTCTGCGTGTTATAGACC
>JANRJX010000028.1:0-75807 GCA_033763755.1 Chloroflexota bacterium | reverse complement strand
GACCCACATGAATAGGCTCATGGTCGTCTGGCGTACAGAACGCAAAGGTAGTACAGAATTGGCTGCGGACTTGTTGGGACACATCCCAGTAACGCCCCGCATCCCAGATGGGTGTGCGTTGGACAGGCGACAGACTACTAACATAGTTCAGGCGTAATATGAACGCCGCCATCAAAATTATTACAAGAGCGAGCCACTTCCACCTGGCTTTGTCGCGAACGGTAGACAATCTCAACATAAGCCTAACATCCTACAACTGGGTGGGTTACAACAGGGTTGATTGTACTGAGTTCTTTGCAGATTTCAGAATATGCTATACTGAAAACAGTACACATTACTTCCCGGTGACACAGTGTGGGATGTGATGGAAAGAATGCTGTTATCGATATTCTAATTTTCTAACTTGTGAGAACCATGAAGATGTCATAAAATCAGTATAATCTTAAATCTATTCTTGTCTGTTCTTTTACTCGTTAGTGTGTTGTCCCCGCACTCACGAGCAAGCACTCAGAACCAATCATGTGTCGTTACTTTCAGTCATCTCTGGTTGATGCTTGCCAAGCCTGCCATAGCCAAGGTAATATGGCGAAATCTTTAAAGTTTTGTTAACTTTAGGCTTGAGTGTGAGCTATGAGCCCAGCAGAAATTGCTACGCGGAATCTGGTGTCGCTTTTAAGTGTGCTACCCGGACTTTCACCCACCGAGCGTTCGCTTATTGAACGTGCATATCGCGTAGCGGAGGCAGCACATGAGGGACAGTATCGCAAATCGGGTGATGCCTATTTCACACATCCCCTTGAAGTGGCACACATTCTGGCTGATTTGAAAATGGATGCGGAAACCATTGCGGCAGGTTTGCTTCATGATGTTCCCGAAGATACGGACGTTGCACTTGCAGACATCCGTCACCAATTTGGCGATGCTGTTGCCACGATTGTCGATGGCGTGACCAAGCTGGAAAAAGTCCCGGTGAATACAGAAATTGATGCGCGTAAACGCAGTGCCGACTTGCAAACGGAGTCCATACGCAAAATGCTTATGGGTATGGGCGATGATGTGCGCGTGGTGATCGTCAAACTGGCGGACAGGCTGCACAACATGCGCACGCTTGGCTTTATGAAGCCTGAGAAGCAGGTGCGTATCGCTCGCGAAACACTTGACATTTATGCACCACTGGCAAACCGCCTGGGCATTTGGCAGATCAAGTGGGAACTTGAAGACCTTGCCTTTCGTCATCTGGAGCCTGACGCATACAAATCATTGGCACAGATGATTGACGAGCGAAGGCTAGACCGTGCAAAGTATCTGGACAATATCATCAATCAGTTGCGCGATGAGCTGAACAAACATGGTATCACCAACGCCGCGATTACGGGTCGTCCCAAGCACATTTACAGCATTCATAAGAAAATGAGCCGCAAAGAAGTACCGTTTGATCAGGTATTCGATGTACGGGCAGTGCGCGTCATTGTCGATACCGTGCCGCAGTGTTACCACGCACTTGGCATCATTCACAGCATGTGGACCCCCATCCCGCGCGAGTTTGACGATTATATCGCTGCGCCGAAAGATAACTTTTACCAGAGCTTACACACCGCTGTGCGCGATGACGGTGGTAAAACGCTGGAGGTGCAAATTCGCACCTGGGACATGCATGAACACGCTGAATTCGGTGTCGCTGCACACTGGCGCTACAAGGAAGGCAGCAAGAACGGCTCGCGCGACGAGGCTTATGAACGGCGCATTGAGTACATTCGGCGCTTGATGGAAGATGTGCGCAAGGCAGAAAATTCCGATGACTTTGTGGACGGCATGAAAAATGATGTCTTCAAAGATCGTGTCTACGTCGTAACGCCCAAAGGCGATGTGGTTGACATGCCAATTGGCGCAACGCCGATTGACTTCGCCTATCATATCCACACCGATCTGGGACATCGCTGCCGGGGTGCCAAGGTCAACGGGCATATCGTCCCGCTGAACTATACGCTCAAATCTGGCGATCAGGTCGAAATCATCATCACCAAGCAAGGCGGACCAAGTCTGGATTGGCTGAACCCTGACCTTGGGTATGTGAATACAGGACGCGCGACGCAGAAAATCAAATATTGGTTTCGCAAACAGCACCGCGACCGCAACATCACCAGCGGTCGCGATATGTTGGAACGTGAACTGAAGAAACTTGGTGTCTCGTCTAGTATGTCAATGGATCAGGTTGCGGCGTTATTCAGCCACGATCGACTCGACGAGTTCCTCGCGCTTATTGGTTCTGGCGAAATCACCGGGCGTGAGATCGCGGGCAAAGTCCTTGAACAGATTCAACCGAAACTTACCACGCAGGAAATCGATGCCGTCAAAATCAGGCCTGCTCCCAAGCCGGCTGCCACCGGTGGCATTTCAATTCAAGGTGTCAATGGTTTGCTCGTTACGATGGCAAAGTGCTGCCATCCTGTCCCTGGCGATGCGATTATTGGTTACATAACGCGCGGGCGAGGGGTGAGCGTTCACCGCCTGAATTGTTCCAACGTCAACCTCGACGTGGAAGCTGAGCGGGGGAGATATATTGATGTTACCTGGGGAACCCTTGAAAAGGAGCAGTCTTACGATGTGCCGCTAGAAATCATCGCCTATGACCGAGGCGGACTGTTGCGCGACGTAACAACCCTCATTGCTGACGAGAAGATAAACATTTCCGCAGTAAATGTAGAAACCCTACAAGAAATAGCCACCATACATCTTACTATCCAAATTGCTGATATGTCGCAACTGGGGCGTATTCTTGCGCGTATTGAATTAATAAGAAACGTTGTCGAAGTGAGACGGAGATAACTGCCGTGACAAGGATGGACCATATGAACACTGTAGAAGACATCATCAAAGATCAGTACAAACAGCTTGGTTCCAAGACACGGCTGATCCTGATGCATCCACATTGCAGGAGCCAGCATGTTATATTGAACCTCGTTCCCGACTCAAGTGTGTATGTACGCTTCATAGGGACTGAACTGACGCTCGATGCGGCAACTGACCAACTGGACCAGGTACTCGTGGAGAGCGGGAGCAACGGTAAGCTCAAGTCTGCGGATACACTTGTGCTTGACGAATGCGACCGGATACCGCCTGACGTGATGACCACCCTCATTGTCGACAAACTGCTGCCACAGGTCAAGAAAGGACGTATCATCGTCCTCAGCCGCTACATGCCGGTGTCGCTGGCGCAGCATCCTGACGTTGCCGGCGTGGTACAGGTCCTACCCGTCATCCCTGAAATGATGCTGTCCGATTACACGCAACCCGCAAAGACAGACAAACATTTGTTGGAAGTGTGGGCGATGGGCAGCGGGCGCGTGATGATGAACGGCAAGCCTATTGAGCAATGGGATGGGGTATTGCCCCGCGCCCTCTTCTTCTTCATTGCGGATCGAGGCATGACCACGCGCGGCGAGATTTTCGAGATGTTCTGGCCCAACTTGAGCGTGCGCGAGGCGACCAACGTCTTCCATGTGACCAAACGCAAGGTCAGCGAGGTCTTGGGGGCAGACTTAACCGTCTTTCAATCGGGCTTTTATCACATTGCAGACAATATCGACCTGCGCTATGACGTATCTGTATTCAACCAGTTCGTACAGGATAGCAGCGTGAGCGAGCCACAAGAAGCGCAGCAGCTTTTGCGCCAGGCACTGCGCCTGTATCGTGGACCGTTCATTTCGACGCTCGATGCGCCCTGGGTGCAGCGGCGGCGGCAGCAGATCGGCGCAGCGTATGGCGATGCGCTGGCGGCGCTGGGGCGGCTGGTGCAGCAGGACGGCAAACACGAAGAAGCATTTAATTGGTACGCCCGTGCCATTCATTACCAACCGCTGCGTGAAGATGCTGTTGAAGAAGTGCTGAAACTGGGCAAGAAGCTGAAGCGCAATGAAGAAGCACGCGCGCTCTTCCAGGTCTACCAGACGGCATTGCGCGAAGAAGATGATGCTGTCCCTGCGGCTGAGCTGCAAAGACTGGAACAGGGATTGGCAACGATTGGGGCAAGAGGATGACGACTGCCCCGTTACAAACGCAAGCGCTGATGATCGGCTATCGTGCGCCGCTCATTCACCCCCTTGATCTGGCGCTCGAAAGCGGGAAGCTCGTCTGCCTGATCGGTCCCAACGGAGCGGGCAAATCGACGCTGCTGCGCACGCTGGCGGGGATGCAGCGCCCATTGCGTGGCAGCGTGACCATTACTGGTATAGACGTACATAGGATGAGTGCGGCAGAACGCAGCCGCCATCTGAGTATTGTGCTGACTGAGCGTGTCCAGCCAGGATTGCTCACGGGCTACGGACTGGTGAGCCTGGGGCGGCATCCGCATACCGATTGGAGCGGACAGCTTTCGGCACGCGATATTGATGTCGTGCAGGCGGCGGTGACATCGGTAGGCGCGGAGGACTATGCTGCACGCCCATTAACCGAGCTGAGCGACGGGCAGCGGCAAAAGCTGATGATCGCTCGCGCGCTGGCACAGGATGCACCTGTGATGCTGCTGGACGAACCAACCGCGTTCCTCGATCTGCCGCGCCGTGTCGAGATGATGGCACTGCTGCGGCGGCTGGCGCGCGAGACCAACCGCGCTATTCTGCTCTCAACGCATGATCTCGATCTGGCGTTGCGCACAGCAGATCGCGTCTGGCTGATCGCTGATGGGCAGTTCCAGGCAGGGGCACCGGAAGACCTTGTTCTCAGTGGTGCATTTGAAGCAGCATTTCGCGCCCACGATGTCGCTTTTGACAGCGCCAGCGGCAGCTTTCGATTGAACATCCCCGGCTGTGTCGGTGTGCGCTTGATCGGCAATGGTGCGGTGCGCGCCTGGACTCAGCACGCAATCGAACGTGCGGGCTACATGATGGTAGACGACGCACCGCTGACGATCACCATCAGCACAGATGCAAGCAGAACGCAGTGGCACGTAGTAGACAGTGATAGCTCGCAAGCGTGTGACAGTATAGAAGAACTGATTGCAGCACTCTCAAACGTTGATACGAGCCGAATGACTATGTAAACGAGCAAGCGCTGGGCGACATATCATGGCCCCTTGGATGGGTCGTCAGAGGCGGCGGAGAGCATCAAACATATGCAGGTAGCATTCGCCAGCCCGGAGAATGGGATTGCTGCTACCGACACCGAACGCTTATGTGAAGTCTTACAGTTTGTCTTCACGGAAGCATTTGTCGCAGAAGTACCCAAGTCCAATGTTTGACCTTCAGTCTTATTGCCTAGTGCGGGAACTTAATTGTAAAGGTGCTGCCTTTCCCCACTTCTCCCAGACTTGCAGCTGCGATCGTGCCACCATGCAGTTCCACAAATGCTTTCGCAATCGCCAGTCCCAACCCTGAACCTCCAGTGTCACGACTCCGGGAGCGATCTGTACGATAAAAACGGTCGAAGATGTGCGGCAGATGTTCAGATGCGATACCACTCCCCGTATCTGCCACCTCAATGATCACATAGGATGACTCGGTATCGAGATGAACATGAATAGTTCCTCCGTCAGGCGTATGCGTCAGGGCATTTTGCAGCAGATTGTTCAACACCTGGCGCACTTGTCCGGCTTCTGCCTGCATCTTTACAGGCGTTTGTGGCAGATCGACCACCAGCTGCACATCACGTTGAACCGCTGCCGCTTTGAATGATTCGACAGTCGATTGAACAAGCACTTTCAGGTCAATCTCAGTTTTCATTAGCGCCAGTTGATGCGCCTCTGCTTGCGCCAGTTCCCGCAGATCATTGACCAGGCGGGTCAGCATATCGGTCTGCTGCATCAGCCGTGCGATCTCATCCTTTTCCAGCGGGAAAACGCCGTCGGTTAGCGCCTGCAAGTTGCCTTGCAAGACGCTCAGGGGTGTCCGCAGTTCGTGCGCCACATCTGCCAGCAAATTGCGGCGCAGCGCTTCCGCCTGTTCGAGGTCAGCCGCCATTTCGTTGAATGCCTGTGCGACAGAGCGCATTTCCGTACTGCCCGTTACTGAGGCACGCACCTTGAAATTCCGCTTACCAAACTGGCGCACTGTTGACTCCAAGCGTGCCAGTGGTGCAGCCAACCAACGACTGATCATTACACCGCCGAATAAACCCAGCGCGGCGCTGGCAATACCCAGAACAATTAACGCTGTACTGATCTGCTGTAGCAAAAACGCCTGTGCGGTTTCCGCAGGCGGGAAATCTGTAATGGTCGTCCATTGCTGAATCGACAAATAGCCGCGCGTGCGCCCTTGTACCACAATTGGCAGACGTGTTTCTCGGTTAGTGATGTTTGCGGTATCACCTGATTGCGGAGGACTTTGCGGATACAGCAGCCTGTTCCCTTCATCGAAAAATGCCAAACTGAAGATTTGCCCTTCAGGGCGACGCGGCAGCGCAGCATCGTAACTTTCGATCAGGGTTTCTACGCCGTCCCAACTCCCCCATGTCTGGTAGTGCTCCGCCAGCTGCGTCGTCAAACTGCCGTGCGTAGTTAATTCGGAGCGGACGAAGAAGAACAGTGTGTCTGTCCGCGTCACCAGCAAACCGATACTCAGTACGAGGACAGGTCCTATGATGACAAAGAACATGAACGCCAGGCTCAGGCGCACCCAAAGACGGTTCATCGCGGCTCCCCAAGCCGATAGCCGACACCATAGACCGTCTGGACATACACCGGATGGGTTGGATCTGCCTCGATTTTTTTGCGCAGATTGCGGATGTGGCTGTCGAGCGTGCGTTCCAGGCTTTCGTAATCATACCCCAGTCGCTTTTGGATCAAGTCGCTGCGGCTGAACGGCACACCGGGGCGACGCATCAATGTGACCAGCAGGTTGAACTCAGTCGGCGTTAACTCAATGATCTTGTTGTTGAGTGTGGCGATCCGACGCAAAACATCCACCTCCAACCCCATGTGTTGTAGGCGTTCTTCGTGTATGTGATCCTGCTCGGAGGACCGTCGGAATACGGCTCGCACACGCGCCACAATCTCGCGCGGGTTAAACGGCTTGGTCACGTAATCGTCAGCACCCACTTCAAGACCCAGTATCTTGTCCATATCTTCTACTCGCGCGGTCAACATCAGGATGTAGACGCGGCTGTGTTCCGGGCGGGTGCGCAGGTGGCGCGTGATGTCCAGCCCGTCCTTGTCCGGCAGCATCAAATCGAGGATCAAGAAATCGGGGTGGTCGTGAGCGAGGATTGCCAGCGCCGTTTGCCCATCATAAGCCGTGCTGACGCGGTATTCTGCCTGTTCCAAATACGCACGCAGCACGCGCACGATTTCCTTATCATCGTCCACCACAAGAATGTGTTCGTTCGCCATGTCGCTGCTCTCGTTCATAAGCGTGTTTGAGGAGGCGTACTGATCGCCTCCTCAATTGAATTCTAGCGAAGATTAGCTATCGCAACCGATGAGACAGACCCCGTCATCGTAGCGAGCTGCAACCTGTGTCACGCCGTTATGATGACTCAGGATCGTCACATTGCGGCTCATTTCACCATTCTCATAGACGCTCGGGTTGTAGCTGCCCTGCACACCATTAAAGTTGTCCAGTCCGGTGATCCATGGTTGTAACCCGCTGGCACCCGCCTCATCTAACCCTCGTGCGATCAGATGTACAGCGTCATAGTAGGCGGCTGCCTGTGGCAAGGGCGTTTCGCCATAGCGGTCATTGTAGCGGGCGGCAAAATCTGACCCCACCCAGTCGCTGGTATCCTGCCACCAGTTGACGGGCGCGACCAGTTCAAACGTCATCTGACCGATGCTGCTGGCAAAGTCCGGCGTCAGATAACCGTACACAACCACACCATCCCATCCACGCGCATTCAGTTCGCGCATAAGCGCTGCCGCTGCGGGCTGCGTCGTCCACAGGCTGATCCCTTCGACATCCGCTGCCACAAGTTGATCCGCCAGTATCGCAAAATCGGTCGCATCGAGATCATGTTCAAGTTCAAGCAGCACTTCACCATCATCGCTGTCACGGATGACAACGTTGAATGCCTCAGTGCCATCCAGCCCGTAATCGGTGCGAACGGCGACCGAAGCAAAGCGAGTCAGTTCCCGCGTGTCGAGCAGGTAACGGGCAGTCGTCTGCGCCAGAACCGTGTCTGTTGCCCGCATCTGGAACAGATAGCCATCGCTGCTACCTGTCAGTTTATCAAGCGTCGCAGATACCAGTTGCACCACCCCTGCACTTTCGGCGCGGAAGGCATTCGGAACGACCTGCGCGTTAAAATCAGGACCGATCAGGATGTCCACGCCGTCCTGTGTCGCCTGGTCATAGACAGCAGCAACGGCTTCAGCACTCGTAGCGGAGTATGTCACCAGATTGAGTGTGTAGCGCACGCTGTTGGGTCCAACGACACCGCCTGCATCGTTGATGTCGCGGACTGCCACTTGCGCAGCCTGCTCAATCTGCGCACCCATTGGCTCGTTAACCCCATCCAGTGCAGCGATCAAGCCAATACGGATGGTCTCGCTGCTCGTCACGATATCGTCGCTGCTATCCGCCCACCAAGTATCGGGGCAGCTCAAGCAGTCTCCGTCAGCATAGCGTGCCGCTTCGATCATAGTGCCGTCCGCTTGCACCTGCATCAACAGAACGGTATCGGTCATGGCATTGTCATAGCTGCCCTGTACGCCGACGATATCGAGACTGGAAGAGAGGTCATTACGGATGGCGCTGGCGTCCGTGCCAACATCGCTAATCGACTCGGCGATCAGGTAGACCCCATCGTAGTACGCAGCGGCTGCGTCGGGCGGCGTAACGCCCCACTGCGCTGTATAGTCGTTCACGAATGCCTGACTACGCGCATCATAAGCGGCGGCAGACCAGCCTGCCGGACCGAACACACCTGCGATCAACTCACTACCGACATTTGCAATGAACTCACCATCCAGCCCTGCGTAAACGATCATGCCGTCCCAGTTGGTGGTTTCCAGCGTTTCCAGCAGCGCGATCATCTGCGCGTCCAGTGCCCAGACAAAGAGTGCTTCAGCATCCGCATCGCGCAGCGTTTGCACTGCCTCATTGAAGTCGGTTTCATCCGCCTCACGCACAATGTCCGCCACGATCACACCCGTCCCTGCTGCTGTCTTGAAGGCATCTGTACCCGCCAGTGCCGCGTCGGTATTTGAGGAGATCACCGCAATACGCGTCATGTGCCGTTCGTTGACGAGATAGTCTGCTGCCGCTTGCGACCAGTCATCGTACTCCGAAGACAGGTGGATGACGCCGCTGCCACCTGGCGCATCGACCGCGCCTGCCAGCACTGCCAGATTCGACGTACCCGCAGACTGAATCGCATCGACATAGTCGCCTTCATGCGGACCCAACACTCCGATTACACCATCATCGGCAGCGTTTGCCAGCGCATCGACACTCTCATCCGCTGTATCCGCCGGGTAGTAGACAATTTCCAGTGCGTAGCGTTCGCCGTCATTGGCGCGCACGCCCGCTTCGTCATCGTCGTCTCCTGCGTTAATCTGGTTAGCAGCCGTGACCGCTGCCTGGAATAACTGCCGATCGAGAGCAGCACCGCGCCCGTCCTGTCGCCCGATAAAGGCGATCTGCAATGTCTCCAGTGTCTCGTCCTGCGCGCTCACACTCACCAGCGCGCCCGCGAGCAGTGCCATCGGCAGCACGCCGACCAGCAGCCATCGTTTCCAATTCATGATTTTGATTGTCCTTCGTGTAGGGACGCACAACGGTGCGCCCGTCATATGCAAGCGAATGATTACTCGTAACGCAGCGCCTCAATCGGTTCGAGTGCAGCCGCCCGATTTGCCGGATAGACGCCGAAGAAAATGCCGACAACTGCCGAGAAACCCAGCCCCAGCACAATCGAATCCCAGGTAATGACCGCTGCCAGTACGCCAGATGCGTTGACCAGCTGCGCGATACCGATGCCGACCACAACACCCAGAATGCCACCCAATGTGCTGAGGAAGATCGTCTCGATAAAAAACTGCTGCGAGATATGCCCGCGTCGCGCGCCCAGCGCCTTGCGCAAGCCAATCTCTTTGGTGCGCTCGGTGACGGAGACCAGCATGATATTCATGATGCCGATGCCGCCAACGAGCAGCGAGACTCCCGCAATTGCACCCAGCAAGACTGTGAAAATACCGGTGATCTGGCTGGCAGTGTCGAGTAGGCTTTGCTGATTCAACACGCTGAAATCGTCTTCCTCGTCCGCTTCCAAGCGGTGTTCGCGTCGCAGCAGGGCAGTCAGTTCGGTCTGTACCCCCTCCACATTGTCCAGATCAGTAACGCCCACCACGATGCTTGTCACCAGATCGTCGTTACTTCCAGAGCGCCGCGCGTCGAACAACTGGCGATATCCAATCGTCAGCGGCACATGAATTTCCAGATTTGGATCAGTGCCAAAACCACCATCCTGCTCTGCCAGCACACCAATAACCTCGAAGCGAGTGCCACTGATACGGACTTCGCGTCCTACCGGGTTTAGCCCGCCGAACAATTCTTCAGCTGCGCGCTGTCCAAGCACTGCGACACGCTCTGCGTTGTTATAGGCTGCCTGCGAGAAATAGCCGCCAATCTCGATGTCGATGTTGCGCACATCCGCATAATTCTCGGTCACGCCGCGCACAGTTGTTTGCAGTCGTTCAGAATCAGAACGCACATCAAGCGACTTGTTGTACTGCGGCAGCACCGCGTAAATACCACTGATGTTTTGCTCAATCGCCAGCGCATCGTCGTAGGTTAATGTGTCAGCATTGCCACTACCGCCACCAGCGCCCGGTCCTGGTGCAGCACCCGTGCCGGAACCGGGCGAGATCGTCAGCAGGTCAAGCCCGGTACTGGTAATCTGCTCTGTGACGGATGCCGAAGCGCCGCGCCCGACTGCCAGCATCGAGACGACCGCTGCGACGCCGATAATGATGCCGAGCATGGTGAGCGCAGAACGGACTTTGTTCGCCATCAGGGCGTCAATCGCCACGGACAGATTTTGCGACAGACTTAAACCGGAACGCTTGACTTTCGGGATCATCACCTTTAATTCAGCGCGGCTCTCGTCGGTCGTCAATCGAGGAATGAAGAGCTGCGCGAATAAGCCGATAGTTCCCACTAATCCTAGCCAGAAGCCGATACTCGTCAGACTGACCAGGCTGATCGGGATAGGCAGGAGCGCATCCATCGCAAAGAAGATGATGAAGTATGCTGCCGCTGCCAGCGAAAACACGAAGATTACGCCTGACGCGAACTTGCTATGACGCGGTTTCCAGGCACTGAAACCCGCCAGTCCCAGCCCGACCACCGCTGCAAGCGGGACGAGGAACTGCCCAAGTGTGCCCGGCGCGCCACCAGGCAGTCTGCCCGCAGGAAATCCAGTGGGCGGAAAAGTTGTATCCGACTGCCCCTGACTGCCAGTCGTGTTAGCTTCCGCTGCCGGGACTTCAAAGCCAGCAGGCGGTTCAAAACCTACAGGGGCATCAAAGCCTGTGGGCGGCGTCGTGCCGACCGTCGCGCTGTCAGCAGGCAGGCTGCCAATCATTTGGAAGTTGACCCAGGGTGTGAACGCCACCGAACCGATCAGGATCAACACGGCGCACACCGCGACGAAGATGTTCTTGGCATAAGGAATCAGTGTTTTAGCCATGATGATCCTCCACGACTTCCCCATCGCGCATGGCGATGATGCGGTCCGCTTGCTGTGCGATCTCTGGCGAATGTGTGACCAGAATGAGTGTTATCCCCTGCTCGCTATGCAATTGGCGGAACAGCCGCATAATTTCTTCGCCCGTCCGCGTATCGAGATTGCCCGTCGGCTCGTCCGCCAGAATAATTGACGGTTGATTGATCAAGGCGCGCGCAATCGCCACGCGCTGCTGCTGCCCACCAGAAAGCTCGTTCGGTTTGTGATGTGTGCGCTCGCCTAATCCGACGAGATCCAGCGCGGCGTGTGCGCGGCGGTCACGTTCCTTGCCATCCACCCCTGCGTAGACCAGCGGCAGCCCGACGTTGGCAAGGGAGCTGCTGCGCGCCAGCAGGTTGAACTTCTGAAAGACAAAGCCAATGCGGTAGTTGCGAATGTCGGACAGGCTGTCATCGCTCATCTGCCCGATCTCCGTGCCATCCAGCCTGTAACTGCCGCTGGTCGGCTTATCCAGCGCGCCGAGTATGGTCATGAGCGTACTTTTGCCTGACCCTGACGGGCCAACAATGGCGACAAATTCGCCTTTGTCGATCCGTATCGACACACCATTGAGCGCGTTCACCTGCGTTTCGCCCATCGTATAGATCTTCTTCAGGTCTTGCGTTTCGATCACTGCCGCAGCAGCCTGCGATGGTTCCACCGTCTCCATCAGCGTTTCACGCACATAGTCGGCGGTCAGCAACTGGGCGCTCATCAGTTGCCTCCCCCGAATGGCAAACCATTGCCAGATCCTGTTGCTTCCCGTAGCGGGATAATGACGACCACACCCTCCGACAGGTCGCCTACCACGACGGTCATGCCATCTATCGTCGCGCCTGTGGTGACGGTGACGCGCGCTGTCGTATTATCAGCATTCAGGACTTCGACAAATTCGGTCTGACCGTCACGCTGGATCGCCTCTGTGGGCACAACCAGCGCATCACTGATTTCACCCACCTGGATTTCGACATCGGTCGTCATGCCAATGCGTACAGGCATACCTGTGATATTGGTGAGATCTACCCGCACTTCGTAGGTGACGATGCCATCGTTGTTGCTGCTGGTTGGCGCAATCCGTGTGACCACACCTTCGATCTCCAGACCATCCAGCGCTTCCGGCTTGATAATGGCGGGCTGCCCGACTTCCACCTCGGCGATGTCCAATTCGTCAACGCTTACATCAATATGCAACTGGCTGTTGTCAATCAGTGTGAGTGCGCTGGCAGCAGTATTAACCAGTTGACCGGGATTAATGCTGACTGCGGAGATGACGCCAGTGAAAGGCGCAGTGATGACCGCATCCGCCAGCGCTGCCTGTGCATTTTCAAGGTTCAGGCGTGCCTGTTCGAGTTGAGCCTGTGCTGATGCGATTTCTTCCTCGGTCGGACCACTCAGCAGGTCATCCAGTGCTGCCTGCGCCTGATCGACCGCTGCCTGTGCCGCGTTGACGGCTGCCTCATACTGCGCGTCTGGCGTTGTCTCGTTGCACTGCGCGCGCGCGACGTTGTGCGCGCGTTCGGCATCTGCCAGTCGTTCGCCCGCTTCCGAGTCCGGATCAGGCACAAACGTGGCATCCATCTCGTAGCCCGCATAGATGTAATCGTCATACGCATCCTGCGCGCGTTCGAGATCAAGTTGTGTACTTTCGACATTGGCGCAGTTGATGGTGACGTTGTTGGAAGCTGTCGCCTGGTTGATTTGCGCCTGTTCCAACTGTGATTGCGCGCTCGCCAGGTTCGCCTGCGCCTGCGCGATTTCGCGTGCCGTCGGCTCGGCGACCAGCGCATCGTAGCTGGTTTGCTGCACGATGAGTGCTTGCTCCTGCCGGGCAATCGTGTTTTCAAGCTCGGTGGTATCGAGCCGCGCCAAAACATCACCTGCGTTCACCTCCGTGCCGACTTCCACCAGCACTTCGCTGACAAAGCCGGACACGCCGAAAGACAACTGCACCGTCTGTGCAGCTGCAATCGTCCCTGTCGTTTCAATGCTGGTACCGAGATTGGTCCGTTCTACCACTGCTGTTTGCTGCGCCTGCGCATCGACCCTGCCCCCACTCGTCTGTGACACGAGTGGCAACCCGACCAGTAAGGCGATGATCCCTACAGCCACTATCCAGATGATTCGCCTTTGCATGTTCTATCCCTCCACGTAGTCAAATTTACGTATGAAGTTCAGTCTAGACAGCGAATCTGGAGAAACGATGGAGATGCGGTGCAACTTTTATGCAACTTGCGAATGGGCATCTACTGGCTCGAGATGTGCGGGAAACTTCCACCAAAGCTCGACAGCATCTCCACAAGTTCTCCAGATTGCTCGTGTACGCTCGCGGATGTATGTCCAATCGGTTAAGGAGAACAATTGTGAATTCACTATTGGGTAAAACGCTTGCGGGTGCGCTGGGCATCCTGCTGTTGAGTTCAGGGATCGCTGCCGCGCAGGAAACGATCGATCCGGCACTGCTCACACCCGTCGAAACAGCATTGGAAAGCACGCGCGCGCTGGACAGCCTGCGTATCCACACGCAATCACTGACAGAGACGAGTGCCGAGTTTGGCGACGTCAGCATCCAGACCGAGTCAGAGATGAACCTTGTACGCACAGAAGCAGACTGGAATGCGGCAGGAACGATAGGCGTAATCGGTGAGCTGCCCGTCATTGGCACACTCGATATCAGTGGCGAAGTCGTCCTGATCGAAGGCACAACCTACGTGCGTTTTGGCGACCTGCCCGATGGGCTGCCGATTGAATTGCCACAGACCTGGACGACAACCGACACCCTGGAAACGAGTGGGGGTTTCATTCCGCTGCCGACCACGGCCGACGGATTACTTGGAGTGCTCAACCTGCCGATTACTGCCGAGACGGTCACTGCTATTGCTGCGCTGCCCCAGGATGAGATTGATGGGCAGACAATGACCGTCACGCAGGTTTCGCTTGACCCGGCGGCAGTGCTGGAAAGCGACGCCGCTAGCCTGGTCACGGTCGCAGGTCCCGGTGCAGGTGGCAATGTTCCTGGCGGGTTAACGCCCCCCGACGGGCAGCAACTGCCAGAGGAGATCACGCCGCCTGAACCTGAAGACATTCAGGTAACACTGGCAATCTATGTTGGTGCGGAGGATGGCTATGTACATCGTATCTATCTGCTGGTCAACGTTGTAGAGAGTGAGGATGGCACGCGCGCCGGTGGCACAATCACGACCCTCAGCGACTACTCGAACTTCGATGAGCCAGTCGAGATTACTGCGCCAATCGTTGGGAGTTAGAGACAGCGTTGCTCCTAACTCGCGCAGTACAAGCGAAAACGCTGCACATCAGGTCTTGGCAGCGCAGAAGTGCCGCGCGTGAACGCGGCACACTGGCAGATGTAGGTGAAGAGTGTGATCAGTAAGGACCCGACGTTGTGCGTTCAGGTATGCTGTGGTTAGCACCCTGGCAGGCGCGGCTCTCCGTTGCGCTGCCCGTAATTCTCCGCAACATCCTGCACGTTCGCGGCGGAAATCCAGCCAGTCGTGTTCGGCGTGATTTGCAGACGGTAGTATTGACGATCTGCGCTGACTTCGACGACGAAGTAGGTCTGACAGGTGCGGACGTTAAGCCCGGTACTGCTGCCACCCGGCGCGCTCAGCAAGGAAGTATTGGTATTGACCAGCACCAGATTGGGTGTGATGCGTGTGTTTGCGCTGCTGGTTGGGACAGGCGAAGCAGCACTGCTCGCCTGCGTCGGTTGCGCAGTCGCTGTTGCAGACGCAACCGGAGTACTGACAGCGCCGCCAGTCGGTACGGTGAGGGGCGCGCCGCTGCATGTAGCGGGTGTCCCATTGCGCTGTCCGTAGTTTTCCGGCACATCCTGCACCACACTCGTGCTCACCCACACGCTCACGCTCGGCGTAACGAAGAGACGTGCATACTGCCCATCGCTGCTGATTTCACGCAGGTAGAAGGTCTGGCAGGCGCGCAGGACATTGTTGGTGGCGCTGCCACCTGGACCGGTCAGGACGCGCGTATCACTCACGATCACGACGAGATTGGGCGGCTGTGCGGCAGCAGGCAGTACCAGCGCTGTGAACGCGGCGACAACGAGCAGCACTGCAACGAAACGTTTGAGATAAGCAAGCATAACAGACTCCTTGAACATGATGAACCATTTGTGAGATGCCTGATAAAGCACGCATTCCGGGGAGGGGTTTTGCGGGGAACTTTCATCAGGCATCTCATCTATCAGCATAGGTTTTCGCAACATCAATGTCGTCTGTGGTGCGTTGAACTCCAGCGCGTGTATTTGCGAATATATCTGCGCAAAATGCAGAAAAGATTTCAACTTTTTGCGCAAAAAAGGCGCCTCGTGATGATGCGCCTTTGTGTAAACTGTGAGCCATGCAACTCAGGGAAGGCTGCTGCATGCCGTGCTGAAGTACAGATAGTTCCGAATAACCCAGCCTGTTCGCCCGTCATAACTCACCCGCCACCAAGTGCGGTCGCTGGTCGTGGCATTGGCAGTGAGCGTCGTTCCGTTCGGAATCGTCGCGAGGATGGTTTCCTCGGTGCCGGGCGACTGGCGCATGTTCAGGTTTGCGCCTGTCGTGACCTGACATGCAGCATCTGTGCCTGCCTGCGCGACGGGTGAGACATCTGCCGCCGCGCCTGGCGTCATCAACGCAGGCATCGCCCCGGATGTTGAAGTTGGCAACAGCAGCGAAGGCAGTGTCGGCATGGGTGTGGCGCTTGGATAGGGCGTAAAGGTCGTGGTTGGTGGCAGCGGTTGTGTCGACTGCGCGGTCGGTGAAGGCGTGGGCGAAGCCAAAGGCGCTTGTGCACTGGCAAGTGCTGCGAAGTCCCCTTCGCTTATCACCATGCTGCCATCTGTCGCATCAGCGGCTAATGCCGTCTCCGTAAGTCCAGCGCCAGGCAGCATCGTTTCGCCTGTCATTAAACTCAGCATGATCGGCGTGGTTTGCAGCGTGATGATCAGGAGTATCCCAACGCCTGCGCTGAGCAAACCGCGTGACCTGAAAAAACGATAGCCCGGCAGCTTGCGCTCAAGCACAAGCAGGACAGCCCCTAAACCAACACCACCTATGCCGATCACCAGCAGCAGTGATGTCGCATCGCCTGAGGCGGAGCCGCCTAACATCGCCAGATAGACAGCGTAGGTCGGCACGAGTACCGCCACGAAGCCCAGCAGCCGATCCACCCAACCGTGCCCTGAACGCTTGCGCAGCACCTGAAACAAGAGATAAACGAAGAACGCCAGCGCAAGCAGTGCGCTTGTTGCGATGTCCATGTGTGAAATGCCTTTCGCTAGTTGCCTACTCGTAACGCAGCGCTTCAATCGGGTTCAGCCGAGCGGCACGCTGCGCAGGATAAATGCCGAAGAAAATGCCGATGCTGGTCGAAACCAGAATCGCCAACAGAATACTTGTCCCCTCGATCACCACGCTAAAGCCCAACGCCGCCGCAATCAGAGTTAGCCCGAAAGCGATGATGACACCGATTGCTCCGCCGATGAGCGTGATCGCCAGCGCCTCGATAAGGAACTGAAGCACAATATCGCGGTTACCCGCGCCGAGCGCCTTACGCAGCCCGACCTCGCGCGTGCGTTCTGTGACTGTGACCATCATGATGTTCATGACGCCGATGCCACCCACAAGCAGCGAGATGCTTGCTGTGATGCCCAGAAACGTGGTAAACACGCCGATGATGCTGGTGAACGTATCCAGAAAGCTGCCGAGGAAGAGGACGAAGAAGTCATCCACTTCGCCACTCAGTGGGTCAATTCCACGCATATCGCGCAGGATGTCGGTGATGCGCTGAGTAATGTATGGCAAATCAGGGTTTGGGCTGGTGGGCTGGAACACAACCGTTGTCGTTGGACGTTCATCGGGTGTGGTCTGTTCACCGCTCAGGCGAGTCTGGGCAGTCGTCAGCGGGATCAGCACAAAGCTGTTTCCCGTACCGGTAATGTCGCCCGCCGCCCCCAGGCTGGCAACGCCGATCACCTGATAGCTGGTCATGTTGATGCGGATGTCTTGTCCGACGGGGTCTTCGCCGCCAAACAGCCGCTGCGCAACCGTGCTGCCAATGACCGCCACACGTGCGATGCTTTCTACTTCCAGGTCATTCAAGAAGCGTCCGCGGTGGATGACGGTCGAAGGATTCATGAACAGGAAATCGGTAGTCACGCCACTGACGATGGTGTTGAGTTCACGGCTGCCGTGCAGCACATTCAACTGCTCCTCGTACTGTGCCATCACGCGGAAGCTGCTGATGGGTGCAAGCTGCTCGGTGATGGTGCGCACATCGCGCATTCGCAGCGGTCGAAAGCGCCCGGATTCATCCGGGAACACAAAGACTGTAATTTGATCGACTCGCAGTGACGCAAACTGCGCCCGGATACCCGACTGCACAAACTGCCCTAACGACACCAGCAGCACGACTGCCGCCACACCGATGATGATGCCGAGCATAGTTAGAATGGAGCGCAGCGCGTTCCCGCGCAGGCTGGAGAGCGCCATGTTGATGTTTTCGACGAGTACGTTCATGCTATTCAAATCTCAGCGCTTCGATAGGACGCATCCGTGCCGCTCGGTTGGACGGATACAAGCCGAACAGGATACCAATGGCGCTGCTGACACCTGTAGCCAGGATCATCGTGTCCACCGCCAGCGAGAGCTGCACAGTCAGCCCAAACGTCGGAGCCAGGGTATTGCCGAGCGCGATGATGGCATAGCTCAGCAGAATGCCGACCCCGCCGCCGATAACGCACAACAAAATGCTCTCGATCAGGAACTGGCTGAGAATAGCCTCGCGCGTAGCCCCCAACGCTTTGCGCAAGCCGATCTCGCGCGTGCGTTCCGTCACCGAGACCAGCATGATGTTGAGAATGCCGATACCCCCAACGATGAGCGAAATCGCGCCGATCACTCCCAGAAAGACCGTCAGCAAGCTCGAAATACGGTTGAGTGAACTCAACTGCTGCGCCTCGTTATTGATGGCAAAGTCGTCATTCACCGGATCGGTGATGCCGTGCGCCAAGCGCAGGTAGGTGCGGATTTCGCGTGTGGCGGCTGCGACAGTATCCTTGTCCCGCGCCAGCACCGTGATCTGGCTGACGCGGAGCGCGCCGCCGCGTTCGCGAGCATTATCCAGTCGTGTTTGCGCAGTGCTGATCGGTACCAACACGACGTTATTGGGGTCAAAGCCTAACACGCTGGTGCGGCGACTCATGACGCCGATCACCGTAAACGAGAGATCGTCAATGTCGATTTGCAAGCCGACCGGGTTAAAGCTTTCGCTGCCAAACAAGCGTTTCACCGTACTGGTACCCAGGACAGCAACCCGTGCATTGTTTTCGACATCTTCGCTGTTGATGAAGCGGTTGCCCGGCTGGACCTGCCAGTTGTACGCCTCGGTGTAAGATGGCGTGACACCTGTCACGCTTAAACCAACACCGCGCCCTCCCGCCCTGATGTTGGCACTCAGACTGTACTCCGGCGCGACCAGCACAACAGACGGCGCATTCTGCGGGTTCGCCAGTGCCGCTGCCGTCGCACTCGTCAGCGGCACTATACGGGTGGTGAAGCCGCTGCGAGGCGGCTGTGACAAGACCTGCAAGCGGGTTGCTCCCAGATCGCTAAACTGCTGGTTGATGTAATCGCCGATGCCGCGCCCGATGCTGACCATACTGACGACAGCGGCAATGCCTATGACGATGCCGAGCATCGTCAGACCCGAACGAAGCTTGTTCAGAAGCAAACTGTTGACGGCAGTCGAGAAGACTTCACGGATATTCATGGTCAGGCATACTCTTCTTTCTTGCCCTCGTGATACGTGCTGTGAAAGATCGACTCCAACTCTTCCGCCTCAGACGGGCGCTGCGAAGTCGCGGCATCCAGTGGGTTTTCAATCGGGTTATCTGCAACTACCTTGCCATCGCGCAGCATGACCAGGCGTCGTGTGTGGCGCGCGGTCCAGGGATCATGGGTGATGAAAATGATGGTGATACCGCGCTCGCGGTTCAGCCGTTGGAAGATCGTCAGCACCTCTTGCCCGCTGCGCGAGTCCAGGTTGCCCGTTGCCTCATCCGCCATAATGATCGACGGTTCTGTGACCAATGCGCGGGCAATAGCAACACGCTGCTGCTGCCCGCCAGACAACTCAGTCGGCAAGTGATCCATGCGCTGCTCCAAGCCAACGGCGGTCAGCGCCGCCTGTGCGCGCACGGTGCGGTTGCCTACCCCCGCATATACCAGTGGCAGTTCCACCTGCTTGAGGGCGCTGGTGCGCTTGAGCAGGTTGTAGCTTTGGAAGACGAAGCCGATCTTGCGATTGCGGATTTTCGCCAGATCGCGTTCGCTCACTTTCGATACATCCGCCCCATCCAGGTAATATTCACCAGCATTCGGCTGATCCAGGCAGCCCAGGATATTCATCAGCGTGCTCTTGCCGGAACCGGAGGGCCCCATGATGGCAAGAAATTCACCGCGACAGATCGTGAGATCGATTCCCTTGAGTACCCGCAGTGTTTCGTCGCCCATCGTGTATTCGCGCGTGATGCCGCGCACATCAATGACAGGTTGTGTTTGTTCGCTCATGTCCTATCTCTCTGTTCGATGCAGCGGCTAGAAGCCCAGTGCGAGCCCTGAGTCCTCTGCTGTTGGTATTTCCGGCGGGATGACGATCGCTTGCCCGGCTTGAACTCCGGCAGTGATCTGGGTGAAGTCCCGGTTGCGCGCTCCAAGTATCACCACGATCTGTTCGTAGCTGCCTGGCTCGCTGCCCGGAATGGTGACAAGCGACTCAAATGTGTTGGGATCAGTGCGGATGAAGCGGGTGGGCACAAACAGCACGTTTGTCAACGTATCCAGGACAACACTCCCTGTCGCGCTCATGCCTGGACGCACGAGCATATCCGAAGGATCAAGCTGTACACGCACGTTGTAGGTAACGCGCTGGCTGGTCGTCGGTGCGCCGCTCGCGGTTGTCCCTGCTGGGATAGGCGTGCTGCCAATCGTGGTGACGCGCCCGGTCAGCAGGCGTTCTCGCGCCGTATCCAATCGGACTTCCACGGACTGGTCGGTCTGGATGCTGGCGATGTCGCTTTCATTGATCGTCAGGTCAATAAAGTAGCGGTTGGCGTCGATCAGCATGAGCGTGCGGTCGCGTGTCGCGGACTGCCCCACTGCCAGGTTGATCTGCGCCACAACGCCAGCATAGGGAGCACGCAACTCTGCCTGGCGCAGTCTTTCTTCTGCCTGCTGCAGCGCGAGCCGAGCATTTTCAAGGTCTATCTCCGCACGTCGCCGCCGTTCCGCCGTTGGACCGCGCAGCAGGTTATCAAGCGCGACCTGCGCCTGTTCCAGCCGCCCGCTGGCAGATGCCAGTGATCCAGCATTGGCATTCCGGTTGAGCGTCGCATCATAGTTCGCCTGCGAAACTGCAATGTCCGACTGGGCATTGTTGATGCCGGCGATAACTGATGCGTTGCCAGACCCGTCCACCCACATACCGGAATTTCCGCCCGTCAGATCGCGGGTGAGTTGTGCCTGCCACAGGGCATTGCTAGCAAGCTGCACCTGTAAGGCAGCGATCTGTTCGTCGAATGTGGTGGGTGCCGTTAATCCGGCTGCGTACAGAGATGCCTGTGCAGCCGCCACTTCTGCTTCGGCAATCTGGATGTCAATCTCGCGCGGCGGTGCAATGATCGAGTCGTAGTTTGCCTGGGCTTCCGCCAGAGCAGCCTGCGCATTTAGACGTGCGGCATTCAGGTCGGTCGTGTCGATACGTGCCAGTACATCGCCCGCGTTGACCACTTGACCGACGGAGACCAGGATGTCGCGGACAACAGCGGGTGTCTCGAAAGCCAGCACGCTTTGCTGGGCAGACCCGACTTTGCCGGTTGCACTGATTGTCACCGACAGATCGCCCTGCTGCACGCTCGTTGTTTCAACTGGTAGAAGTGAATCGCTCTGCCCACCCCCATCTGTAATAACGCTCGATGATAATGTCTGTACCGCAGGCAGATTGCTGATTTGGTCGCCATCCCGCAGCCCGCTGATGATTTCGGCGTGCGTATCGCCACGCAGCCCGACGACCACCGAGACGGTCTGCGTTTGTCCATTTGGCAGCAAGCGTGTCACGCTGGCGCGGTCGGCCACATAGGTGATGTATTCGTTCGGGACAATCAGCACGTTCTGGCGTTCGTCAATGACCATCCGGACTTCGGCAGTCATCCCGGCGCGCAGCCGTGTGTCATCGCTTTCGATGCGGAAGCGTGTCGGATAATTGACAACGGCGTTGACGACGACGGGCAGCAAAGCGATTTGTTGACTCACTGCCGCAAAGGTTTCATCGGGCAGTGCATCAACGCGAACCTGCGCTGGCAGCCCGATATACACCCGATCAATATCCACTTCATCGACATTGGCGCTCAGCCACAATTGGCTGAGATCGCTGACTTCCACAGCGACACCTGTCAGATCTGCGGGCTGCCCCACCTGGGCATTCACGCGCGTTACGATTCCACTCATTGTCGCCGTCAGCGTGGCATTATTGAGCGCGATCTGCGCTTCGGTCACACGCACGACTGCGCGTTCTACCGCTGCCTGCGCAACGGCGATCTGTTCCGGGCGCGCGCCCATCTGTACACGCTGAAGTTGTAGCTGCGCCAGATGAACGCCAGCCCCTGCGTCTGCGGCGGGTCCGCGATTACGATTGCGTAGATTCTCCAGTTGCAGCCGCGCGACTTCGGCATTCATGGTCGCCGCACCGATGCGTGCCTCTGCCAGTTGGTATTCCTGACCTGGAAGATCGCTGGTCATGTTGGCGCGCGCCTGCCGCAGCGTTTCCACTTGCTGCAGTGCCTGTTGATACCGTAATTCCGCCGCCTGTATATCTTCCGGTGATACGCTTTGTGTGACTGCTGCGTATGCCCCCTGTGCGCCTGTCAGCGCTGCTTCCGCAGCCGTCAGTTCGGCGGTGGTCGGCGAATTGCGCAGCTCTTGCACCAAAATCTGCGCCTGTTCGTAAAGCAGCATTGCCTGGTCAAAGACAATCTGTTGATTGGTCGTATCGAGCCGTGCCAACACGTCACCCTGCTGAACCGTGTCGCCGACACGAACGAGGACTTCGATCACGCGCCCGTTCGTCTGAAAGGCGAGACCCACTGTGCGGTTTGCCTCTAATCGACCAACAGCCGAAATCGTGTCCCGTACCTCTCCAACACTGACGCTGTAGGGCGTCAGGAAGTCGGTGAGCGTTTGCGTACCTGCCGAGCCGCCTGTACCTGATACTACCAGGCTTACAACAGGCAACAGCAGCATCAGAACTGCCGCTGCTATCAAAGTCCGCCACACGGACATACATGCCTCCTCTTTGCGCCCAAACGCACTCACAGATTGTGAATGGGGCGATCTGTCTGCAATGATTTCAGCGTAGGCCATGAGGCAGCTAAAGTCTTCAGATGTGCAGCGAAACTGGTTTGTCAGATTGAAGAGAGCATCTCTGCAAATTGCAGAGAAAAGCTCAACACGAAAAGCGCGCCAAACGAAGGATTTGAGGTTACAGTGAAAATCTAAGCGCAACTTTGCATTGAGAACGAGCATGTGACTATGGAAACACAAATTCCCACCTTAATCGTGGATGACCACGCAATTGTCCGACAGGGGCTGCGCATGATGCTGGAAGCGCAGCCGCATATGGAGGTGGTCGGAGAGGCAGCCGACGTTGCGGCAGCAGTCGGTATGGTCAGGAAGTTTGCGCCTGCCCTTGTGCTGCTGGATTTATTAATGCCAGGCATGAGCGCGGTTGAAGGTATTCAGCAAATCCGCCAGATCAGCGTCAACACGCGCATCCTGGTACTCTCCTCTTCGACGGAGGATCAGTTGATCAAAGGCGCCTTGGAAGCGGGCGCACATGGATACATCCTGAAGGCAAGCCGACCCGCCGCGCTGCTGGAAGCGATTGAAAAGGTCATGAGCGGCGTTTATGCGCTCGACCCGCTGGCGAGTGAAATCCTGGTGCGCGGCGTCCGCCAGCATGATCCGATAACGTCACTGACCACGCGGGAGCGCGATGTTTTCGATTTGATGGCGCGTGGGCAGAGCAACAGCGAAATTGCGCAGACGCTTGTTGTCAGTGAAGGGACAGTGCGAACTCACATTGCCAATGTGCTGGATAAGCTTAGCCTGCGTGACCGAACACAGGTGACGATTTATGCACTCAAGCGTGGTCTGATTCGCGTGGAAGACCTGCCATGAGCTGGGCTGCGTTTCAGGAACGCTGGCGTCGGTTATGGGCGTCGGTCATGGTGCGTCTCATTGCAACGTACATTCTCGCGGTCGTCCTGACAGCAGCACTGGTCATCGGCTTGACTGTCATTCTGATTTCATACGAGCTAGAGCAAGCCACTCCACAAGACTATATCTTCTATGCAGAGCAGGCGCTCATCAGCTACAAGTCATCCGAGATTTTGCCTTACCGTGAACCCAGTGCCATTGACGATGTTGATGTTTCACTCGGCGACGACTCTTCTTTTGTCTTGATCGTTTCAGTGGAGGGGGTCGTTCTCTACACTGAGGCATACGGTGGCGCGATTATCCCGTGTCAGGTAGGTGACGAACTGCGAGACTGCGCTCCCGGTCTGCTCAATCGACCACCGGGGGAGCGCTTTATCAGAGACGCACACGGTGAAGAAGTGGCAGAAGTCGTGCTGGACGCGCTTACAGGGGAACGTGCCATTGCACACATCCGCCCATTTCAATTGGATCAAGTCCTGGCATGGTATGTTCCGTTGGGATTAGGAGTGACGACGGTCAATATTCCGGGAGTTCTGCCTTATGCGCTGGCAACTTCGCTTTTTTTCGGTGCGATGGCGATGCCGGCGGCACTGCTGTTGATGTGGGTGATCGGGCGTCCATTGGCAAAGCGGCTGGCACGGATTGCACACACAAGCCGGATATTTGCGGCGGGCGATTATGGCGCGCGTGTCAGAGACGAGTCAGCAGATGAAGTTGGACAGGTCGCCCGGCAATTCAATGATATGGCCGCGGCGCTCCAGCAGAACGTACAGGTGTTGCGCGATCTGGCGCAACAGAATACCGCCTTGCTGGATCAGGCGGAGACGGCTGCAATCCAGGCAGAGCGGATGCGCCTCTCGCGCGATTTGCACGATGCAATTGCCCAGCGCCTGTTCAGTCTGACGGTCAGTACAGCGTCGCTACCCGACCTCATCGAGCGTGACCAGTTGGAAGGCGCAAAGCAGGCACGCGCCATCGCAGGCATTGCCGAGCAGACGCTGCTGGATTTGCGCGGCTTGTTGGTCAACCTTCGCCCTTCAGTTGTCGTCCAGAAGGGCTTGCCGAGCGCTCTGCGTCAGTTGTGCATGGATTGGGAAACTGCACACAAGCTTCCAGTCGAGGTTTCGATGATCTTGCGAAGCGAAGCACTTGCACCAGGTATCGAAAACACCCTCTACTATGTTGCTCAGGAAGCACTGAACAACGTGGCAAAACACGCGAGTGCCAGCCGTGTATCTGTCTCTGTACTCGAAAAGACGCAGGACATCATCATGAGCATCAGCGATGATGGCGTTGGTATTCAACCAAAGGATGCAGCGTCCAATGGGCATCACATCGGCATGGTCAGTATGCGTGAGCGCGCACACGCGATTGGCGGCGAACTGCAGATCGAAAGCGAAGCGGGGAACGGGACGACTATTTTTGTAAGGTTGCCCATCAGTGTGTACTGACGTCGCCTCCTCCGCTGTTGAAGCCGATCCCCCCACCATCCCGGAGCCTCAACGACGGTCAGGATCAATAGGACTGGAGGCGGGCAAGGTCATACAGCCATCCATCCGCAACATAAGCAATATCCTCTTCAAGCAGTACCAGCCTTAGCAACCGGTTTTGAGGTTGGGCAGGACGAACTGGCACGCTATTCCATGGACAAAACCGTAGAGTTAACGCTCATCATTGGTGTGGCCGACCCAGCCTATTTAGACCTGTGGATTCAGCCCGGCAACATTTAAGCGACATTGCCATTTGGCAGGTGTACCGTAAAGCAGCTGCCTGTGCCCAACTCACTGGTCACACTGATTGTTCCCCCACAGATATCGACAGCCTGTTTGACCAGAGCGAGTCCTAATCCTGTTCCTTTGGTATAACGCGCGTTGTCTGCTCGAAAGAACGGCTCGAACACATGCGTCAGATCGTGTTGGGCGATACCAATGCCTGCATCCTGTACCGAGAGAATGACTTCCTCATTCTCCACCAATGCTCGAACATGGATCTCGCTACCTGGTGGAGAGTATTTGATGGCGTTGGAAATGAGATTTGTAACAATGTGCTGGACAAACTTTGGGTCCACAGTTACTGCCTCTGGTAGTGCATTCGAAAACGCAAGTTGATGCGCGTCTCCATCGATCAGGCGAAATTCCTTGATCAGTTTGGTTACCAGCTTGCTGAGGTCCAGCGTCTCGGGATATACAGTCAATTGTCCGTTCTCAATCTCGGCTACCAGGAGCATTTCGTCAAGCATATTGAGCAGTAAATGAACTGCGCCATCGATCCGTTGAAATTCCTTCTGATGACGTTCAGGTGTCAGGCGGTCGCCATAGCGCTGAAGGAGAATCGATGATGACAAGATAGCCGCCAGGGGATTGCGAAAATCGTGCGAAAACATACCCACTAGTCTCGACTTGAGGAGACGCTGCTCACGTTCAGTATCAATTATGCCGCTCAGATGGTCAATCTGCGTTTGAATTTTTTCGATTTTTGACAGACGTGTTCTGATGGCAAGCATGACTTCTGCATGGGTGAATGGCTTGGTCAGATAATCGTCAGCGCCCAGAGTCATGCCTTTGCGCATCGAATCCCGATCGGCGGACGCCGTCAGGAATATAAATGGCAGGTGAACGTATTCTGGCTCAGATCGCAGTTCAATCAGCACCTGATGACCATCGATTTCTGGCATACTGATGTCGCACAGCACCAGATCTGGATGTTCACGGCGGATCGCCGCGAGTCCCTGCCTGCCATTTTCAGCGCCCATTACTTCATAGCCTTCAAACTGAAGCCAGTTCATCAACTCTTCTCGAATGTCGAATTCATCTTCAATGACAAGAATTTTCGCCATGTTCCAGCCTCTACTTATTCCCTGTAAGGTAGCGTAACGGTGACGCTAGTGCCTGCACCTGGTGTGCTCTCAATGTGGATCGTGCCCCCGTGAGCATCGACCGCCTGTTTCGCGATGCTCAAACCCAGACCGGTCCCGGAGACAGCGCCGGTATTACCAGCGCGGTAGAAAGGTTCGAAGATGTGTTGCAGATCTTCAGACGGGATACCGATGCCCTGATCCTTCACATGGAGCAGAATCTGGTGATCCTGCTGTGACAGAGTGACGTATACTGCCTGTTTATCTGGAGAATACTTGAGCGCGTTGTGCACGATATTGCTTATCAGGTGGTGCATCCAATGAGGGTCGAATTCTGCCATAAGCGAACGCTCT
This sequence comes from Chloroflexota bacterium, assembly GCA_033763755.1. Classification (GTDB taxonomy): domain Bacteria; phylum Chloroflexota; class Anaerolineae; order Aggregatilineales; family Phototrophicaceae; genus Flexifilum. Next base: position 48,651 of record JANRJX010000028.1, on the reverse strand, counting down.
GGACCCTGATAGAGAATCCGTCCTGCGTAAGCTTCGAGATGGTCAAAGCCTTCAATAATCTCTATGCAAAGCGCGCCCAGGTCCTCCTTGCGTGGCTGGTATTGAACCTGATTTGCCTGTATTCGCGCCAGTTCAAGTATGTCTTCCATAATCGACTTCATGTGAGACACCTGGTTTCGAATCCGATTCAGGCGGAGGTCGATGTCATCGCTGGTCATGCGGTTACGATAAATAGTGAGCGACTCTGTATTAGCCAGAATGGCCGACAGCGGAGTGCGGAATTGGTGCGATGCCATCGATACAAAGCGAGACTTCAGCTCGTTCAGTTCACGTTCTTTGTCCAGCGCATTTCGCAGGGCTACCTCAGCTTGCTTTCGATGTGTAATATCGATCACAAATGCCATAATCACGGGTTCGCGTTCTACCTGCACGTGGCTCAACTGAATATCTGCCGAAAAGATCTCACCGTTTCTGCGGCACGCGGTAAGTTCCATCGCATCCGATCGATGGCGATGCTGCGAAAGCGAGTAATCGGTTATCAACAAATGGTGTTTCTCCCGTAGTGATTCAGGCACAAGCACCTGAACAGATTGTCCAATCAGTTCATCACATGGGTAGTCAAACAACTGCGCTGCAGCCGCATTCGCCAGTGTAATTTCACCGTGCATATTGGTGATGATGACAGCGATTGGAGCAGACTCAATGAACATTCGGAACTTTTCTTCGCTGGCACGAATGGCTCTTTCGGCATTTTCTTGCTCCGTAATATCCATGTTCATCCCGACCATACGCAGAGGACGCCCATGATTATCACGATAGAAATTTGCCTTGCTGCGCAGGTAACGGGTTTCACCATTGGGCCAGACAATGCGAAACTCCGTATTGTAGGCTCTTTCGCCTGCAAGCGCCGCGCCGACGTCCGCACGTGCTTGCTCAATGTCGTCAGGGTGTAACAGGCTTTCCCACAGTTCAGCACTCGGTTCCTGCGACTGTTCATCGAGCCCGTAAAACCGAAACATCTGCTTGTCCCAGATCATCTTGTTATTGACGGCATCATAATCCCAGATACCAATCTCCCCGGCAGAAGTTGCGAGTTGAAGTCGTTCATTGGCAATTCTGAGCGCTTCTTCAGCTTGCTTGCGTTCTGAAATGTCACGAATAATGCAGACAATATTCTCGACTGCCTGCCTGGACCGATTTACAGGGGCAATGCTGATCTCCGCATCGAAAACACTCCCATCAATGCGTTTGCCCTGAATCTCCATGCGCCTGGTCTGGCGCTGCGCAATAACATCGGAGCGATGAGCCTCGAATGCCGTTCGATCTTCTTCCCGCATTAACTCCAGGACAGACTTGTCAAAGTAAAGGTCATGCGGTGCCGCAAACATCGCGTCAAAAGCGTAATTGCTTTGCACGATTCTGAATTCTGAATCGAGCAGCAGGATACCGTCGCCGCTGTGATTGAAAATCGCTTCTATCCGGTCTCTGGTTTGTTCGACCGTTCTGGTTCGTTCCATCACGCGCTGCTCAAGTTCCTGGTTCGACTGTTCCAGAGCTGCAACGGCATGATTCCGCTCAGTCACGTCAATGTATGTGCAGTACAAGACCTGCTTTCCGTTGTGTTCAATCTCGGTAGCAAATCCTTCCACGTCCCGGGTTACGCCACTGGCAAGCCGCTGCTCAAACAGGCAGGAAGTGATCTCCCCTTTGATCACTTGCGACATCTTCTCGAAAATGGCTTCAGGTTCTGCTACGTTGATCTGAGCCATGTTCATGGATGTGAGGCTGTTCAGGGAGTAGCCGTAAAAGCTGACTGCCGCCGGATTGGCATCCAGAATTTGGAGAGTTTGAGGATCGATAATGAGTTTGGGCAGATTCACCCGTTCAAACATCTGCCGATACCGCTTTTCGCTGCGCTGAACCAATGCTTCGGCTGCCTTCGACTGGGTAATGTCACTGGCATGGACCAATGCAGCACTGACTGTGCCATTCACCGTGCGGATTGGCTGAATACTGATACGGAACCAGCGGGTTCCACCTGGAAGTTGGGTGGTATCTTCATGCACAATACCCTGCCCGGTCCGAATGACTTCACGAACAGTTGTAAGCTGACTTAGAGCCGCCCCAGTTGGAAAAAGCTCATCCATCCGTTTGCCAATGAGTTCGGAAGCTTGTTTTCCCAACTGAGCCGCAGCAATCACATTCGCAAATTGCAGTGTGCCGGCTTCGTCAAACACAGCGATCACTGCGTCCGAACTCTCTACAAGACTGCGATACTGTTCCTCACTTTGCTTCAACGCCGTTTGTGCGTGCGCATGTTCAATGACCAGCCCCGCAATATGCGCCGCCATACGGATGAGGCTAAGCTCTGCCTCCGATGGGTGTCGAATCGTCTCGTAGTAGAGAGCAAAGGTACCCAGAACCTGCCCACCGCGCCCAATTATTGGTTGTGACCAGCAGGCTTTCAAACCGTGGGCTGCCGCGAGTTCTCTGTAGTTGGCCCACAGGGGATCGGTCGCAATGTCGTTTACAATCACCAGTCGCTTTTCGTAAGCCGCAGTGCCGCAGGAGCCTACGCCCGATCCAATTGTGACTCCATCAACAGCAAGGTTGTATGACGCAGGAAGGCTGGGGGCTGCTCCTTCGCGGAGTTGATTTGTGTGCGGATCCAGCAGGAGTACCGAAGCCTTGATGTCTGGTTCGAATGTTTCGATGGCATGCACCAGAGCATTCAGAATTGTCGGCAATGTCTGTCCCTGGGCAGTCGCCTCCAGTACCTGGCTCACCTGTTTTTGCAGGATGTCTTGCCGCTTTTCGATTGTGATATCGCGATTGACGGTAACGCCGCCAATCGGGAGGTTTTGTTCGTCAAAGAGGATATTGACTGACACGACAATATAGTGCTGCTCGCCAGCTTTGTCCCTCTGGATGACTTCACCGCGCCAGTGTCCGCTAGCGGATATCGCTGCCTGGGCGGATGACTGCGACTCTTCAAACCATTCAGTCGCGAGCAGTTCATCAATATTCTGACCGAGTGCCTCGGCTTCAGTCCAGCCATACATCTGGGCAGCGGCTTTGTTCCACGATGTGATCTTAAGATCTTTATCGGTAGCGATAACCGCGTCAGAGACCTGCTGGAGCAAATGTGCCTGATACGCTGCCGTAGACTGTGCCTGCTTCTGAGCGGAGATATCAATGCCGACACACTGAAACGCCGTAGGCACCCCGTTGGCATCGGTCAAACAGATAAACTCCCAGAATGTCGTACATGTGCTGCCATCCCGTTTCGGTTTATCCAGTTCGACCTGAAATGGCGCACCAGGCTGTGCAAAACACTTCTCAACAGTTTCCTGGGTTCGCTTGTGATGATGGTCGCAGATCGATGTCAGTGAAAGACTGCCCAGCATTCCCTGGGGTTCATACAACCATCCGAAGTCGGATTCGAATTTTGGGTTCCAGTAGACAAAACGACCTTCCAGATCGGTACGAATCAGGTAACTGGTTTGAGAATCAATCAGGCTCTTGAGCTGTTCCTCTCCTGAACGCAGGATAAGTTCAGCCTGTTTACGGTCAGTGATATCCCGGGCGCTATCGTTCACGCGCACAGGATGACCGTTACCATCAAAGTTAACCCATGCGCGACGATGAATCCAACGTGTTTCTCCGTTGGGCCAGACAATACGGTGTTCGAGTTCCACAAAGCCTTCTTTAAGGCAGGTGGCCATCGCGCGAAGGGTGCGTTCCAGGTCGTCAGGATGGACGACCTTCTGGAAGAATTGACCATCATCCATGAAACGTTCAGGTGGGTAGCCGAAGACGTCTGTGAATGCACGACTGACAAAAATCATCCGCCTGTCTGGGATTGTCACTGACATCAGCGCATCCTGCATGGTGTTCAGCACAGCATCAAAGTGCTCGCGGTAGTCTTTTAACTGCTGTGCCTGCTGCTCACGCTGAGTTACATCGCGCCCCACGCCCTGATACTCGATCAAGTGTCCGTCATGATCAAATATGGCACGGTCAGTCCATTCAATAATCTGGATAGTGCCATCCGGCAAGATAGACGAATGAACCGAGACCGCCACAGGATTTGTGATGTTTAAGCGCTTGACATGAGCAACTGCCCGCTCGCGATCTTCACTGGGAATCTTTTCAGCAAATGAGGTCCCGATCAGCGCTTCTGCTGTAAGCCCTTGCCAGGTACAGTAAGCCTTATTGACGAAAAGCAAGCGCAAATCGGCGTCATAACGACAGATCATTTCCGTTTGAGAATCGACAATGCTGCGGTAGATCGCGTCAGGTGCTGATGTTGACGCAGAGTCCCGCGCTTTATCTGCTGGTTGTGGAGACTCATCAGAAAGAGCAACCTGATGTTTGAGGGAGGCAGTTGTCATGACACACAACATTTCTTGACGGAATAACCGATTACGCGAATAAATCATTAGTTAGCTGCAGTACTTTAACCGATTCTAACACAAAAGCTGTCATAAGATTTGTTGATTTTTTCCAAAATTGCACATCTTTTGGGCAGACGTGTCTTTCGGTGCAGTGTGCACAAAGCAACAGATGTGGGACGCGGCGACCGGCTGAACCTGGAGACTTAGCCATTCGACGGACGTTAGTCCTGCAAGGGTTGTCGGGGCGGTTGTATACGCCAGCGAACCGTGACCGTTGTCCCCTGATTAACGCCAGGACTGTCGATTTGAATGTCGCCACCGTAAGCTTCCAGGATCGCTGCCACAATCGATAATCCCAATCCTGACCCCGATACATCACGCAGCCGGGCACGGTCCGCTCGATAGAAACGATCAAAGAGATGTGGCAGATGTTCGGCAGCGATGCCTATGCCAGTATCGGTCAAGGTATGGATCATCACTTGATCTTCACAGACGAGCGTCCAGCGCACTGATCCACCGTTCGGTGTGTACTTGAGCGCATTGTCGAGCAAGTTACGGAAGACCAGCGTCAGGTGCGCCAGGTTGACGTGGATGTGAATCGCTTCGTTTGGGGCAGCCAACGAGAGGTTGATCCCTTTCGCTTCCGCCTGGGGCAGCATTTGCATCCGCAGCGCCGACGCAAAGCGAACAATATCCACTTCATCGCGTCCCAGTTCTAGCTGATCGGTATCTAGGCGCGCCAGTAGGGTGAGCCCCTGCACCATACTGGTCAAACGTGCGATTTCCGCATCAATTTCATCCAGGTATTTTCGCGCCGCCGCATCTCGCGCGAGTGCGGGCGCCCGCTTTAGAGCTTCGGTGCGCAGTTGAATCGTCGTCAGCGGGGTACGAAATTCGTGAGAAGTGTTACTCGCGAATGTCTGCTGCGCTTCCAGCATTGACTGTATGCGCTCTGCCATGGAGTTGAACGCGTGTGCCACAGCACCAATTTCGTCATTAGAAGGCGATGCGATCCGATGCTTGAGTTCTCCTTTCGCTAAGCGCGCCGCCGAGTCCTGGAGCTGCCGCAGCGAACGCATTATTCGGTGTGCAATCCATCCCACCAGCAGTGCGGCACACACTGTAAGCGTCATCATGCCACTCACTAGCAGGATCCAACGCTGCACGATCAAAGCCTGCAATTCACTCGTTGGGAGACTCAATTGGAGCAACCCAATGACATTTCCGTCGTAATGCACGGATGCCGCTGTGTATAGATAGGGATTGCCGTCGTCTGTTGCTCGCTGGTTCACGATAGGCGTCCCTGAGATTGCAGCCTCAATTTCGGGTGGCTCTAGGCGTGGCAAAAGATTGCGCGTCGTATTGTTTCCTGAATATTGTTCAATGGGTCGTCCGGTGAAGTACAGGCGCAGTGATCCCCCTATCTGTGCCTCGTAAGGGGCAAACGCGGCAGCTAAAGCCTGCTGATCGGTTTCGTCGCGGGCGAACGCCGCTGCTGCTGGCGCAATTCCCTGCGCAATCAGGCTGATTTCACTGATCAATCGCTGCTCGTAATCCACGCCCAGCCCGGCAGTGATCTGTGCCCCGGCGAACAATGACATGCCGACAAAGGCAAGCGCCAGCAGCCCGATATTGACCAGCAGCAGCCGTGTTCGAATGCTCATGCTTTGGGACTGCCCACAAAGCGATAGCCCGCGCTGCGCGCTGTTTGAATGAACTGCGGCTGACCGGGATCATCTTCCAACTGCTCGCGCAACCAGCGGATGTGTACTTCCAGCGTGCGTGTATCACCAATCCAATCCGTGCCCCAGACTTTATCGAAAATATCCGCCCGGCTGACGACCTCGCCGGCGCGTTCTGCCAGTAACGCCAAAAGCTCAAAAGCCTTGTAGCGCAGCGTGATCTCACGTCCGTCTTTGGTCACGCTGCGTCGATCCAGATCGATGGATAGACGGTCGAATGTGAGACAGTGCGGCTGCATTTTGGGCGCACCAAACTCAACCCGCCGCAGCAGCGCCTTGATATGGGCAACCAACTCACGGGTGCTGAACGGCTTCGTCAGATAATCGTCCGCGCCTAATTCCAGTCCAAGAATGCGATCCACTTCTTCATTCAGCGAACTCAGCATCAGGATCGGTACGACACTGGTATGCCGAATGGCTTTGCAGACTTCCCAACCGTCCATTTCTGGCAGCAGAATATCAAGAATCACAATATCCGGCTGGCGTGCGAGAACGGTTTTCAATCCGTTTCTGCCATCGGCAGCTGTAAACACCTTGTAACCATATTCCTGCAGCGCTTCCGTTAGGGGAAGCAGGATTAGAGGATCATCCTCGATCACAACCACTATCGCCATAATCTCACTCGTTCCACTTGAATTCGATCATTATCCGGCAAAATTACAATGCGATAAAGCACATTTAAGCTAATTTAAGGATTCTTTGACTGCACTTTAGATTTCATGCTGGCGAAATGAGTATGCTGACCTGTGTTGAATGTCCTCTACAGAAAGGTTCCCTCATGGTTCTCGCAAAACGTTTCGTGCTGGTGCTTGGTCTGATGCTGCTGGTCAGCGCAGGTGCCGTTTCCGCTCAACCGAGACGTGGCAGTATGGGCTCACCCACGACCCTCACCCCTGTACTCGACAATGTGCCCTATGCCGATCTCTCTGAAACGCAAACCCTTACGTTGTATCTGCCAGAAGAGGGTGAAGTACCTTTCCCGCTCGTAATCTTCATTCACGGCGGCGGCTTCATGATGGGCGACAATACCATGTACGGTGCGGAGGAGGTTGACCCAGTGGTTGCAGCGGGCTACGCGGTTGCCAGCCTGAATTACCGTCTCAGCGGCGAAGCGATTTTTCCAGCGGCAGTCGAAGATGTCAAAGCCGCTGTGCGATGGCTGCGTGCCAATGCGGAGACCTATAACCTTGACCCGGATCGTTTTGCAGCCTGGGGGGGATCAGCGGGCGGCAATCTAGCCGCAATGCTCGGCACCAGCGGTGATGTCGCAGAGTTCGACAATCCTGAACTGGGTAATGCCGATGTCTCGAGCCGTGTTCAGGCAGTTGTTAATCAGTTTGGACCAATCGATTTCCTGCAAATGGACACCCAGTTCGCAGAAGATGATGTATGCCCCGCCAGCGCCGAAAACCATGATGCCGCTGACTCGCCTGAGTCCATGTATCTCGGCGCGGAAATTCAGACCGTTCCCGAACTGGCGGCTGCCGCAAACCCGATTACGTATGTGAGCGACGATGATCCGCCTTTCTTCATTCAACATGGCACAGCCGACTGCAATGTTCCCGCAGCCCAAAGCCAGGCACTGTATGACGCGCTGATCGATGTAATTGGCGAGGACAATGTGACGCTGATCTTTATTGAAGGCGCGGGACACGGGACAAGTGAATTCCGCACGCCGGAGAATGTCGCAGCGGTGATCGCCTTCCTTGACGAAGCTTTACAGTAAGCTGCTTCACAAATCACTAAACGCAATCGACAAGATGACAATCAAATCACTCGGTCGATTGCGTTTTCAATCCCATGCCACTCATCACCTAGCGAATACCGGAACCGAGCATGTTCCGCCAGATCCACACACCAGCTCCACGGTCGTCATTGACGTGGCAGACCATTATCAAAACTCGAAAAATCCGGGGAACCACGATCACCTGCACATCCAGCCTAGAGAAGGGGACAGGCGTGGCTGTCGGCGCAGTGACGGTCGGGCGAGCTGCGCTGAGCGTGGCGCGTTCATTCGCCGTCCCCGGCAGAACCGCCGTCATCCGGTGGGTCGGTCTCGCCGCTGCCGGAGTCGCTGTTGTTTGCTTCGCCGTTATCGTCTGCATCCTCGTCGTCTGTTTCGTCGCGAACCGTTCGTTCGTCATCTTCATCGCCATAGAGCGACGACTGCTCCAACACAGTGCCGTCGGCATCCACCATCACGAACGAGCCATCTTCGGCAAAGGTTGAGGTAACACCGTCCACATCCGCAATGGAAATTGTGCCGGATGGATCGAACTCGACCGTATAGGGATTGTCGTCACTGTCCGTAAGCCCGACGAGCGCGCCCATTTCGTCGAAATCATAAATATAGGTAGTCGTGCCATTATCGATCAGAATATCGCCGTCTGGCGTATTTGCCATCAAGTACCCATCGGCGATAGCGTACTGGTGTCCGAGGTCGTCGCTGCCTTGAATAATGATGCGATCGTTCCCGACGACGCCGGCCTGACCACTAAACCACACTGTTCCATTATCGGCGACGACCTCGATCAGGTAATCCTCCGTCACAATGATCGTATAGCCATCGTGCTGAAACGTCTCTCTCGATTGAAAGAACAGTTCCGGGCCGCTGGTTCCGAACGCCACCATCGCAGGTCTGGCGGACACGCTGTTGCCGAACCTAATCCCAATCCGGGGTGTCTGTTCCATCAAGATCGCTGCTTCTATGTTGTTTTGCTTGAGATTGATGCCAGATCGTCCAAAACGTGCCAGGCGGGGTACGGAAGCTGCCATTTGTCTGTTCAATTCGCTGGGAACGGCAGCGGTTGCTCCGCTACCGAGGCGTGTGATTGGCGCAGCAGGCGTACAAGGACAGACGGCATTAGGTGGAACAGTCGGCGGCGTAAGAGTCGTTGATGGCGTGCCATCTGTCTCTTCATCATTCGTCAGTGGCGGGGGCGGCACTGCTGGCAGATTCAGGTTGTCGAGTGCGTCGGTCAATCCGGGGGTTCCGGTATTGGCAGCGTCGTTTCCGTCGTTATCCTGTCCGAAGACGACACCAACAACAGCAAAAATCGCGACCAGACCGAACACAGCGAGTAGGTTGCGCAAAACATTATGCGAAGGCAAGGCTATTCCTCCGTGGTGTGTGCATAAAGCTTCTCATCTCAAGACATCATAAATTATAGCGCCAGGTTAGAGCAGTGCACAATTATCGGCACGGAGCGCATTCAGGTAGATGAACTGCCTGAAACACGCGTTGCATCGGCAGTTCATCACGGCGACTTTGAGGACTTCACGCAGTTTCATTCAGCAATCCTGCAATGGATTGAGGCGAACAACTATCAGGTTATCGGCGCCTACCGCGAGCTTTATGTCAATACGGCGGGACGGGTGAAACTGGAACTGCGCGCACCGTTTGCTTATTTACAAGCACTGGCAGAGCGGGCGCGCGAAAAGGGTGAAGTAGAGATTGGGAAAACAAAAACCAGCCGGATAGCTGGTCAATGTTCGGAATATATCCCATATGATGAGCCTATCGGGATTCGAACCCGAGTCTTCACCTTGAAAGGGTGACGTCCTAGGCCTCTGGACGATAGGCCCTCACTACACACGAAAGTTTAGCAGTCGCACGGCAGCCTGTCAACGGTTATCCTGTGCAGAAACAGGCTCAGTCCTGGTGACTTCCAGCGTGGCAGTCGCAAGCGACTGCGTCTCCTCAAAGTTAATCTTTTGCGCCAGCACGTACAACGGGCGCCCTCGTGCCTCATCATATGTGCGTGCGACATACTGCCCCAGCACGAACAGGAAAAACAACTGGAACGAACTGAGCAGCAGCAGCAAAACAATCGTTGTCGCCTGCCCCTCAAAGAAGGTTGCCTGCGCTACCAGCCGCAGAACCGCCACCACCGGAATCGCGAGCAGCGCCAGCACGCCCAGCACAAGCGCGAAGTAAAGCATCACCTGTAGCGGCCAGAACGAGAAGCCCGTAATCGCATCGCCCGCAAACTTGAGCATCTTCCTGAGCGGATACTTGGTTTCGCCCGCGTGCCGCGCCGCGCGCACATAGCTGACTCCTGTCTGCTTGAAACCGACCCAGCTCGTCATCCCACGAATAAAGCGGCTGTGTTCCCGCATCTGCTTCAGCACATCTACGACGCGCCGGTCCATAAGGCGGAAATCGCCCGTGTCGACCGGAATATTGATAGCGGTAATCTGGTTGATTGTGCGGTAGAACAACTTCGCGGTCCAGACCTTGAACCAGGTCTCGCCTTCACGCTTGGCGCGCACCGCATAGACGACCTGATAGCCAGCTTTCCAACGCTCGATCAGTTCCGGGATCAGTTCCGGTGGGTCCTGCAAATCGGCGTCAATCAGCACGACCGCATCCCCAGCAGCATGGTCAATGCCCGCTGTAACCGCAATCTGATGCCCAAAATTGCGCGCAAAATGCAGCACCTTGACCCGCGAGTCCTTGACTGCCAGCGTATCCATCATCTCTGGCGACGCATCGCGACTGCCATCGTTAATCAGCAGGAGTTCCCACGGCTCACCGAGCCCGTCCATAATCTCGCTGATCCGCTCATAAAGCAGGTCGATGTTGCCTTCTTCGTTATAGATCGGTGCGACAATTGAATAACGCGTATGAGAAATCATGAGCGCCCTTTAGAAAATTTGCAGTGCAACACGCACTGCTTCGAGCGTTGGTGACACAGGCGTGGGCAGCACAACCGATTGCTGCGCGCGGCGGACATCTTTTAAGCCGCTGCCCGTCGAAAGAAACACAACTTCTTCCTCTGGCTTCAGATATCCTGATTCTACAGCAGCTTTTGCACCTGCATACGTGATCGCGCAAGAGGGCTCTGCAAACACGCCCGTCAGTCGTGCGAAGGTTGGAATCGCCGCCAGAATATCGGTATCGTCAATCGCTACGAATGCCCCACCCGTTGCACGCACTGCACGCAGTGCTTTAGCACGATCGCTTGGCTGCCCGGCACTGATGCTGTCTGCCAGCGTGTGCGCGTCTTCCGCTTGCATATCCTGAGCACATGTGCCGTTTTGCCAGGCACGCACAAGCGGCGAACTACCTGTCGCTTGTACACCGATCAGCTTCGGAATCCGCTCTATCCAACCCATCTGTAACAAATCATAAAAACCTTTGTGTACGCCCGCGATGATATTGCCGTCGCCCACACTCACGACCAGCGCATCCGGCGCACGCCAGCCTAGCCCTTCGGCAATCTCATAGCTGACGGTCTTCTTGCCTTCGGTCGTATACGGGTTGATTCCCGTGTTGCGACAGTACCAGCCTTGTTCCTGGCACATCTGCCAGCACAGATCAAACGCTGTGTCGTAGCTGCCATCCACCAGCACTACGGTCGCACCATACACGAGCAGTTGGGCGATCTTGCCTTCCGGCGCGCTAGCTGGCACAAAGATGATAACCTTCACCCGCCCTGCCCCAACGGATGCACCGACGCCTGCCAGTGCCGCCGCCGCGTTGCCAGTACTTGCAGTCGCCACGACCGGGATGTTCTGCTCCAGCGCGCGCGCGACGACCATGCTGCTGGCGCGATCCTTAAGCGAACCGGTCGGATTCAAGCCATCGTCTTTCACCCAGGCACGTCGCACGCCAATATCAGCAGCAAGGCGCGGCGCCTCCATCAACGGCGTGCCACCGACACGCAGCGGTGGCACTTCGCTCGCGGGTTGCAACGGGAGCAGCGCGCGGTAACGCCACATGGATGTATCCCGGCTGCCTGCCAGCGCCGCAGGACTGACGTCGCGCGCCAGTGTTGGGTAATCGAACAGCACGTCAAGCGTACCCACCATGCCACAGATCGGGCAGGTATAGGTAACACTATCGGGCGCGTAACTGCGTTCGCAAATCGAACAACGAAGTTCAACGACTGTTGCCATGACAAATTCCTATGGTCACATTTATCGTAGGGACGACCCAGAGGGTCTCCGCCGCTACATCCCCATGCATTACCCTGGCAGCGGGACATCCAGCCGCATCCAGGTGCGCCCGATGCGAAACAGCGAGCCGGGGCGCAGCGTCACACGCCCGCGTATCGGGTGTTTATCGCGTTCCACAAACGTTCCGTTGCGACTGCTGTTGTCTTCCAGCCAGAACGTTAGCACGAACGGATCGACCACCGACTCCGTTGCAGTTACCGGGACGACGCTGATGCCGAGCTTGGAATGAACGCGCGAAACCTGATTGTCAAACGGCAGGTAGATATCGCAACCCTCGCGCCTGCCGATGGTGATGACACTTTCGCTGCCGATCTTCGGTTGGTCAAAGCGCATGGTGTGCCCGTCCAGCGGACCACTCATGAACGTGATCGAAATATCTTTCTCTTGCATAATTCCAGGGTCACATTTCTTGAACAGTCAGTTGTTATACAAAAATTGTGCCTTAGTGCGTGAATTGGCGCAATGGCTGGCGCGTAATGCATTTTGGCGGTTTAATAACATCGACCGCCCACAAGTCGGGGGATACTTATGAGCGACACCAATCACACACTCCATGAGGTTCAACAGTACCGTAAGCTGGTGCTGATTTATGAAGCGGTCGATGCTGAAATCGACAAGCTGATCATGACTTACGGAGGACACAGCGAAGCTATGCCACCTGCCGATTTGGAGCGCTATCGCGATCTTGCGCACAAGCGCGATGATGTACAGAATGAGATGCGTGCGCTGGAACAGAAACTGCTCGACAATCCGTAACCACAGAGGCACCCCATGAGCAAAATACACACCTATGACAGTGATGCTATTCAGGTTCAGTACGATGTCAAACGCTGCATCCACGCCGCTGAGTGCGTCAAGCGCTTGAACGTCGTCTTCGACAGCGGCAAGAAGCCCTGGATACAGCCCGACAACGCCAGCGCGGACGTAATTGCAGAGACCATTCATGCCTGCCCCTCTGGCGCGCTGCACTATGCGCGCAAGGATGGCGGCGCGAGCGAACCCACGCCTGAACACAATACGTTACATATTGAACCTGATGGTCCGCTGTACCTGCGCGGGGACATTACCCTGCTGCGTGATGATTGCAGTGACGACGGTGTGCTGGTCATGCGCGAAACGCGGCTGGCGTTGTGTCGCTGCGGCTTGTCACTCAACAAACCGTACTGCGATAACACACATCGCACACTCGGCTTCGCGGATGCGGGTGTTGTGAACGCGGCGCAGGAAGCGGCGGGCGACGCACTGGAGGCAAGAGGTAAACTCCACGTCAAGCCATTCGCCAATGGCAGCGTACAGGTGTTGGGCAAGCTCGAAGTCCATGATGCCCAAGGCAATGTTTACTACCGCGATGAGGCGTATTTTTGTCGCTGTGGTGGCTCTGGCAACAAGCCGTTCTGTGATGGAACGCACAACAGCAACGGCTTCACCGCCGAGTAATCTTGTACCGCCGAATCCTGCTTTACCTGCCATGCTGCATTGGCGATGTCGTACTGGCGACGGCAACGCTGGCAGCACTGCGGCGCGCTTATCCTGACGCGCATATTGCCTGGGCGGTGGGCAGCTGGTCACACGCGGTTCTTACAGACCATCCGCTGCTAAACGAAATCATTGATGCCGGACCCGCCGCACTGCCGTTCAAGACCATCAACGGCTTCATTGAAACGGTGCGTCTGCTGCGTGCGGGCAACTATGATCTGCTGGTTTCGTTGGTGCGTTCGCCTTTAATGAGTATGGCAGCGCTTGCCAGCGGTATCTCCACGCGCGCGGGACTGGACAGTGGTGGGCGCGGTTTCGGCTACAGTCTGCGGGCAACCATTGATCCACAGATACCGCGCCTGGAAGCGGAGATTTATCTCGATGTTGCTCGCGTGCTTGGCATTAACACATCAGGCTGTTACGCGCATGTACCTGTACCAGCAGCACCGCAAATCCTTGCAGCACGATACGGCATTGTGTCGCCGTATATCATCATCAATCCGGCAGGCGGCATGAACCCCGGCATGTCCATGACCAGCAAACGCTATCCGCCTGCACAGTTGGCAGCGTTGGCGGAACGGATTGCAGTTCAATTGAAGGCGCAGATCGTCGTACTGGCGGGACCGAGCGACGCGGCGCTGGTGGAAGAACTGCGTTCACACCTGCACGCGCCAGCGGTGGAGCTGGTCGGCGTATTGTCGTTCAAAGAAATTGCCATGCTCGCCGTTGCTGCCAAGTGCTACATCGGCAACGACACAGGCGTGACGCACTTGGCAGCGGCAGCAGGCGCATTGACGTTCATGATCTTCGGTCCCAGTGACCCACGTCGCTACGCCCCGTACACGCTGAACAGCCATGCGCTCTGGAAACCGACAGCGCTCCCGGCAGGCGGCGTGGCAGCGGGCGCGCCCCGCTTGTTTGACTGGGCGCGTGACGGCATCAGCGTGGACGAGGCGGAGGCGTTCATCATGCGCATTATCCATCCGCCGGTCCCGTAAGCCCCCACAGTTCGACCCAGCTTTGCCCGTACCAGATGCGCCAGGCATACGGCATCCAGACCATCGACACAGGGACGCCATCGAACTCTGGCAGCGGAATGCTGGAGTTTTCGCCGTCGGGACGGTAGATGTACGTCTCTTCGTCGAATCTCACGTAGGCACCATCACCAGACATCGGTGGCACCGCGCGCGGTGTATACGCATGAGTAACGAACGGCAGCGCCCGGCTGCTGATGTCTGTAGTCGGGCGCACCCGCCACTCATATGTATCTTCAATACTCATCGTGCCGTACAACACCAGCGCTGCACTGTCCGGCTGTTCCAGCACATACACCTCTGGTGGGTAGTAGGCTTGCTCAACTGTATTGCTCGCAGGATCAAACAGCATCCAGCGGCTGTCCTGCTCACGGATCAATACCTTGTTCACGCCGTTGTCATCCACCCACATGAACGGTGATACCACCTCTGCGGAGTAATAGCCCATACCATTCGTGCGGTCAAATGGTACGATTTCGTGACTGGCGATCAATGCGCCGTTGGCGGGATCATAGATGTCTACCGATTGCGCGCCATCCTGTCGTGTGTTCATCAGCGCAATGCCGCCTTCGCCCCATTCCGGTGTCAACGCATCCCAGCGTGCCTGTGGTGGAAGCTCGACCAGAATCACTCCTGTGTCGGTTGCCATATCCTGGCGCATCAGGCGTGGGATTGTGTCCTGACGGTCGTCCCATTCCACCCAGGCAACCGAATCGCCCGTCGGAGACCAGATGGGCGCAGTGCGCAGCATGCCGTCGTTTGCCCTGAGCGTGCCTTGTGCTTCCTGTGTCAGATCGCAAATGACGATGCCAGTTACATGTCCGTGTGCTGGGTCGTAGCGTTGTTCCGACGTCTCCCATGGTCCGTGTGCTACGCGGTATGCCACGCGCGCCCCGTCGGTCGATTGCACAAGCGGCGGCAAGGCGTGACCGTCGGCACAAAATGACAGCGGCTCGAGTGCCGCCGCGCCTTCGCTATAGCGATAGATGCCGCCATTTGTCATGATGATGAGAGGTGGTGTGATTTGCGCATGAACAGGAGCAACCACCAGACAGCACAGCAACAGTGCCAGCACCCGCATTACCACACCTCCGGTTCTATTCGTTAAACAGTTCGCCCACGCTGCGCCCTTCATGTGCGCGGCGGATGACTTCGCCCAGCATCGGCGCGACCGACAGCACTGTCATGTTCGGCAACCGCCTCTCCGGTGCAATCGGCAGCGTGTTGGTGGTGATGATCTCTTTGAATGCGCTGGCGACCAGTTTGTCCTGCGCCTTTCCGCCAAACATTGCGTGGGTAAACGCTAGGTAAACATCCTGTGCGCCTTCGTTGTGGATCAGCTGTGCGGCGTTGTAGACGCTGCCACCTGTCAACACTTCGTCATCGACCAGCAGCACATTCTTGTCCTTGACATCGCCGATGATCGTTAGCGCTTCCGATGTGCCTGTGTTGCCGGTGCGCCTCTTTTCAATGATCGCCAGCGGCGTATCCAGCCGCTCCGCCCAGTTGCGTGCTTTCTTGGCAAAGCCGAGGTCGGTCGAACACACAGTCAAATTCGGAATGTGCTTCTCTTCGACATACTTGGCGAGGATGTGAAACGCCGTCAGCGCATCACCCGGTATATTGTAGAAGCCCTGGATTTGCCCGGCGTGCAGGTCAATCGTCATGTAGCGGTCTGCGCCTGCCACTTCGATCATGTTCGCCAGCAGCCGAGCGGTGATGCCGACGCGCGGCTGGTCTTTCTTGTCTGAGCGCGAATACGAGAGATAGGGAATGACGACGTTAATGCGAGCAGCGGAGTCGCGTTTGATGGTGTCGATGAGGATCAGTAGTTCGAAGATGTTGTCATGAACGGGCGGACAGAGCGTCTGGACAATGTAGACATCCTGCCCACGTACACTTTCCTGCAAGCGGATGAAGATATTCTCGTTCGGGAAGACTTCGCGCGAATAGGTGCCGACCGGGACACCGAGATAATCCGCAATCTCGCGCGTCAGGTCTGGAAATGACGATCCCCCAAACAAGCGAATCGCCCCATACGAGGCGAGATAGTTTTGGCGACTGGCTGGCATAGCAGATTGTTCCTCACGTACAGGACGCCGGAAAACGTTCATGCGAAGGTGAGGCTCAATTGTACCCGCTTATGCGCGCAAGCGTGTGCTTTCTAACAGTCTTCCAACCGCATCGTTGGGTGTCAGCGTGCGCGCCTGCACTTGAGCGATCAGCGCATCGATTTCGCCGTCGCTCAGGCTGCCAAGCAGCCGCGACAGCAATGCCTCGCGCAGCCGATCCTGTAATTCAATCGCGATCTGACTCTGTTCCAAAGCTTGCAGATGCGTATCCGCGTGCAGGTAGGCACGATGCGTGCTGATCGCTGTCAGCAACTCGTCAATGCCTTTATGCTCGCTGGCGACGGTCTGCACAATTGACGGTATCCACAACGCGCCTGCTGTGCCATTGCCGTTCTGTGTCGCTGTGGGTGCGTCCATGCTCATCAGCCGCCCATGATGAGACAGTATTTGACTGCGCAGCGCGGGATGCCCGGTTTCCAGCATCATCCGCAGCGAACGCAGCGTGTTATCCGCGCCAGGTCGGTCCGCCTTATTGATGACAAGGATATCCGCGATTTCGAGAATGCCCGCCTTGATCGCCTGTACATCGTCGCCCATGCCTGGCGCTTCCACGACCAATACCGTCTGCGCAATGCGCGCGATTTCGACTTCGCTTTGCCCCGCGCCGACCGTTTCGATCAGCACGATGTCAAAGCCAGCGGCGTCCATCACTCGCACCGCGTCGCGCGCGGACCGCGAAAGACCGCCCAGGCTGCCGCGTGTCGCCATGCTGCGAATAAAGACGCCCGTATCGCCATGCAGTTCAGTCATGCGAATGCGGTCGCCAAGAATGGCACCACCGCTAAACGGACTGGTCGGATCGACTGCCAGTACCGCAATCGTCCTGCCTGCTGCGCGCAGTGCCTTTGCAAGCGCCGCAACCAGCGTACTTTTGCCCGCGCCCGGCGCACCCGTTACCCCGATGGTATGCGCGCGTCCGGTATGCGGAAACAGGGCAGCAAGCGCTGTTTCGCCGTCCGGGTGTCCATTCTCAACCAGCGACAACGTCCGTGCAAGCGCCCGACGTTCGCCCGCCAGCACACGATTCGCGAGTTCGCTCATCACGCTGCGCCCGCGCCCTTCGTCGTCACCACCTGACGAATGTAACTGGCAATGTCATCCGTGTTGGTGCCGGGACCGAAGATACCACGCACACCCAGCGCTTCCAGTCCGGGACGGTCGCTGTCAGGGATGATGCCTCCCACCAGCAGCGGCACATCGCTCATGCCTTCGCGGTCGAGCAGTTCGCGCACGCGCGGCACAAGTGCCATATGCGCCCCGCTGAGGATACTCAGCCCGACGACATCGACATCTTCCTGAAGTGCAGCTTCGGCGATCATTTCTGGCGTCTGGCGCAGCCCGGTGTAAACGACTTCCATGCCTGCATCACGCAGCGCCCGCGCGATCACTTTCGCCCCGCGATCATGCCCGTCCAGGCCCGGCTTGGCGATCAATACACGAATTTTCGGTTGTTCACCTGCCATCATCTTCGTCCTTCGACACAACGGCACTCGCCGTTCATCTGTTCATTATCCACTCATGAGTATAACAGAAAGAGCATGACAGCTGATGCATTTTCGCCCTGCCAGACTGCATGTGTTGCCCGTGTCAAACATCACAATTGTGTTTATTCGCGATCCAGCAAGCCGTGTTACAATTTGCAAAGCCTTACGACATCATACTGAGTAACCAGCGTCATGACGGCGATCCCAAAAACTGACGAGCGTCCCCAAACCCTTTCTCCTGCACAGGCAGCGCAAACCACCCCCACCATTGGCGTTTGGGCTGCGGGTATTGCGCTTGTTATTGCGCTGGCGATAGCGGGCATCGCACTTACACAGGCGGTAGCGTGGCGCGCTCAGCCGTTCCTGGGTGTCATGTTCACCCGCACCCTGTTTATTGATGCAACACGTTCGATCGGCAGCGAGTGGGGCGGCATAAACGCAGGCTTGCAGCGCGGCGATCACATCATTGCGCTGCAGGGGCGCACGCTCTACACCGACCCTGCCGATTTCAGCGGCGCGCTGGCAACACTGCGCGAAGTGCTTGGTAATCAGGCGTTTGGGGATACGATCCAGGTGTCCTTTCTGCGCCCTGCTCCCGACAACGTTATGCCGCCAACGGCAGCTGGAGTTGCCTGTAGCCTGCCTGGTGATGGTTTCGCGCACTGCCTTACCAATGTGCAGTTGATCGAGTTGCCAAATAATGACTTCGCAGCGCTGTTCGTTATCCCGTTCATCGCCGGGCTGATCACGCTTGGCATCGGCGCGGCGGTACTGATTCTGCGCAACCAGCAGCGCAGTGCGCATCTGGTTGCGTTCATCTGTGCGCTGCTAGCGATCTTTTCAGTCGGATTGTTTGATCTCAATACCAGCTACACCATCGCGCCTGCGTGGATTATCGCGACGGCCCTGCTGGGTGGGGCAGTATTGGCGCTGGCGCTGACGTTCCCCGGCAAACTGGCGGCGATTTATCGTGCGCCGCGCCTGTTCTACGCCCCGTTCGCCTTTGCGCTGCTGCCCGTTATCGTTGGATTGACCATCTATTTCGCGTCACCCTCTGTAGATAGCGCCCTGCTTGCCTTCCAACCGTCGGTCCTGACGCTTGTCATCGGCATCTGCGCAGCGTGTGCATTGTGGATACGCCAGCGACAGCGCGCCACAACACCGATCATGCGCGATCAGGCGAACCTCATTCTGGGCGGCTTCGGCTTCGCACTTGTCGTCGGTATCATTTACGTCATCAATGTCATCGCGCGCGCCATCACTGGCGGTACGGAACTCATCCCGCTGAATACATCAGCAGTGGCACCGTTCTTCATGCTGCCTGCCTTCAGTATGGCATATGCCAGCTTGCAGACCCGCGCCATTAACGCCGATCAATGGATCAGCAAAGGCATCACGTATACCTTCCTGGCTCTCGGTCTGGTGCTGGGTTACTTTATGCTCGTTTACGCCGCGACCCTCGTCACCGGGCAGATGATCAGTGCTGCCAACCCGCTCCTGTTGGCAATCGTCGTCTTCGTGATTGCTGTCGCCTTCGTCCCGGTGCGCACCCGCCTGCAAGCATTGATCGACACAGTATATTTCCGCCAGCGTGTGAATTACGGCATCCAGGTCGAACAATTCGCGCGCAACCTGAGCGCGCTACGGGTTCTCCCCGCCATCAGTGCCGAGTATCGCATGACGATTGAAAATGCGTTGGCGCCCACCCACACCTTTATTTTCCTGCCCGAAATGGGAACAGGCGATTACACAGCGGTTGGACGCGAGCGCCCGGATACTGACATTCGCTTCAGCCCGACCAGTCCACTGATCCAGTACTTGCGGAACCATGAAGGGCTAGTGTACCTGGACAGCCAAACGCCCTGGGCGCGCGAACTGGTTGCCGAGCGCGCCCGGCTGCTGGTACTGAATCCGTTGGTCATTGTCGGCTTTCGTGGCAGCAGCCGTCTCAGCGGTTTCGCTATCATCGGTGCGCCTCGTTCCGGCGTTGGCAATTACGTTTATGACGAGCAGCGTTTCATCGAAAACCTGACCAACCAGATGACGGTAGCGGTTGAACGCGCACAGGTCGTCGAGTCACTCGAACGGCGTGTCAAGGAACTTGACATCCTCAGTCGTATCAGCCAGGCGGTTAACTACACGGGCGATTATGACAGTCTGCTCGAACTGATCGGTACACAAACCAGCAAGCTCGTCGGAGCAACGCACGTGTACGTGGCGCTGCGCGACGCGGCAATGAACGAGTTGTACTATGCTTTCTTCCTGGAGAAGAACGAGCGCTTCAATCATAAGGAAAACCTGCGCTGGCAAATCGACAAAGACCTGGTGAGCGAAGTCGTACGCACCAGTCAATCGCTGCGCACGGTCAACTATCGGCGCGCCCTGACCGAGCGCGGCGCAGAAGCGGGTGCTGAAGACCCGAATTTGCAGGCATGGCTCGGTGTACCGCTCATCACAGGCTCGCGCGTGTTAGGCGTTCTGTCGGTGGGCAGTACCGAAACGAACCGCCCCTTCGGCGATGAGCAGATGCGTCAACTTCAGGACGTCGGCGCACTGGCAGCCACCTCGCTCGACAAGGCGCGCCTATTCAACGAAGCGAATCTGCGCGCACGCCAACTGGCAGCACTCAACGAAATCAGCCGTCGCCTCGTGGCGACTGAACTCAACCTCGATAACCTGCTGACACTGATCACCAGGAGCGCGGTCGAAATCCTCAACGCCGAAGCGGGCGTGCTGCTGCTGACCGCCGATGATGAGTCGGGCGATCTGGAATACAAGGTAGACATCGGCAGCCCGGATGTCGAACTGGTGGGTAAACGTGTGCCAAAAGGTGAACGGCTTGTCGGCGAAGTCGCGCGAACGGGGTCGATCATCGCTTCCAACGATGTGGCGCACGATCCGCGCTGGTCAAGCGAAGCGAAAGCGACGGGCTTCAGCGTGCGCAACTTGCTAGCCGTGCCGCTGATCACACAGAACCGTGTCATTGGCGTGGTCGAGATCATGAACCGACTCAGTGGCGGTTTCAGTCGTGAGGACAGCGACCTGCTCTCGGCATTTGCAGGACAGGCAGCCGTCGCCATCGAGAACGCGCGCCTGTTTGAACTGACAGACCAACAGTTGCAGGATCGGCTGGATGAACTGGAGATGATGGAGCGCATTGACGCGGAAATGAACCGCTCGCTCGACCTGACCAATGTAGCCGAGATCGCGCTGCGCTACGCCATAACGACCACCGAAGCGACGGCAGGCGTGATCGGTCTGGTGGACGAAGAGGCATTGAAACTGCGGGTAGTCGCGCAGATTGGTTACAGCGAGCAGGATATGCCGGAAGGCGCGGATGCGGTGAACTTCCCGCTGGATCGCGGCATTGCCAGCCGCGCGCTCAAGACGCAGCGCGCCGAACTGGTCTCCGATGTGACCATTGACCCGCTGTATGTCCCCAGCCTGCGCAACGCCCGCAGCCAGATCACTGTGCCGATGATGTCTGGCGGTGAAGTCAGTGCTTTGCTGGTGCTGGAAAGCAACCAGGAAGGTGTATTGCATCTGGCAGATATGCCGTTTGTGCAGCGCCTTGCCGAACATGCCAGCATCGCGATTGCCAACGCACAGTTGTACCAGCAGTTGGTCGCCGCCAACCAGTCCAAGAGTGAGTTTGTCGGTTTCGTCGCACACGAACTCAAAAACCCACTGACATCCGTCAAAGGCTTTGCTGATCTGCTGATTGCAAATGCGGTCGGCACACTCACCGATGGGCAGCGCCAGGCGATCACGACTATTCGTACCAATGCCGAACGTATGAACACGCTTGTGAGCGACCTGAACGACGTGACCAAGCTGCAAACCAACAACCTGCGCATTGACCCCGAGCCTATCGATTTCGCCAAACTGATCGAAGAAACACTGCGCCCGCTGCAAAAGCAGATCGACGACAAGGGACAACAGGTGGTACTGGAACTTGCGGACAAACTGCCGCGCGTTTTTGCCGATCACAACCGTATCATCCAGGTGATGACCAACCTGCTCAGCAATGCGCACAAGTACAGCCCCGCCGACGGCAGCATCACTATCAATGCCAGCGTCCAGGCGCCAAAGCGCGACGCACGCGGGCAGGTCGGCAAACCGATGCTGCGGGTTGCGGTCAGCGACCAGGGCATCGGCATGAGCCAGGACGACCTGAAGCGCCTGTTCACGCCCTACTTCCGCAGCGATAATCCGATTGCGCGCGAGCAGCCGGGAACTGGCTTGGGCTTGACGATTACGCGCGGTATCATTGAACAACACGGCGGCGAGGTTCAGGTGGAAAGCACCTTGGGCGAGGGGACAACTTTCAGTTTTACCCTGCCGCTAGCGCAATAGCGCGTCTCGTAAAAGCCTTACACTTTCTTGCAATTTCACGCGCTATAATAAAGAAAAGGTAGAGGCGCAAATTCTAAATCAATTCGAGGCGTGAACGTACCATTGTGTTAAACGCTACTGATCCGCTTATCGGTCAAAAACTGGGCGACTACACTATCCAGGCGCTGCTGGGACGTGGCGGCATGGCGCGTGTCTACAAAGGCTATGATACGCAGCTGGAACGCTACGCCGCCGTGAAGGTGATCGATACGCACCTCATCGCCAGTGCCGACGCTGCCGAGTACCGCGAACGCTTCCAGCGTGAGGCGAAGGCGATTGCCAAACTGCGGCATCCAAACATCGTCAATGTCTATCAGTTTGGCATCGAGGCGAATCTCTACTACATGGCAATGGTGTTTGTCGAAGGGACAGACCTGAGTTTTGTGCTGCGCAGCCATGCCCAGGCAAAGACGCGCATATCGTATGGCGCGGTCTTGCGCCTCACCCGTGACATAGCGCTGGCGCTCGATTATGCGCACCGCCTGGGTGTGATTCACCGCGACATCAAGCCATCCAATATCATGGTGACAGAGAATGGTCACGGCATTCTGACCGATTTCGGCTTGGCATTGAGCGTTCCGGAAGGCTCGGCAGGCAATACGTTTGGCAGTGCGCACTACATCGCGCCGGAACAAGCGAAGTCATCCAACCTGGCAGTGCCGCAAAGCGACCTGTACTCGCTGTGTGTGGTCATCTATCAGATGCTGGCGGGCAAAGTACCGTTCGATGATCCATCGGCAATGGCGGTCGCCATCAAGCACTTGCAGAACCCGCCCCCGCCACCCAGTGCATTTAACCCGGAATTGAAGGGTGAAGTCGAAGCCGTCCTGCTGAAGGGTTTAAGTAAAGACCCGCATGAGCGCTATCCTAACGGCAAGGAACTGGTAGTTGCGCTCGAAAAAGCGATGCGCAACGCCAACCTGAACCTGAACTACAGCGCAGATCCGCTGCCGATGTTCCCGACGCAGGACAACCGCCCCGAACCGAAAGCAAGTGGGGATAGCTCAACCATCCTACTCGGCTCGAAAGCAAGAGCTCAGGAACTTGCCGACAAAGCGGCAGCCGAGCAACTGGCAACGCCAACCCCGTCGTTCTTGCGCGCCCCTACCCTGCCGACTGCACCCTCGAAACTGCGCCTGCCACATCCCTTTGGCGAAAGCCGGCATAAGCTCCCGCTGCTGCCGATTCTCGGTGCTATTGCGGTCGTACTGCTGTTCGGGGCGGTGCTGTTGTTCGGCAATCCACAGGATGCTTCTACGCAGGATGGTACGCCGCCGACAACGCCGGTTATTGTCGCTGCTACCACTGAAGACCCTACTGCGCTGCCGACCGACATACCACCCGCGACACCAACGCGTGTTCGACCAACCGTCACACCTGTTCCTGCAACAGCGACTGTACCACCAGCGGATGTCCCAACACTTGCACCGACTCTACCTCGCAATGAAACGGAGATGCCCTCGGTGCAGCTGCGGCTGCACTATAGCAATACGCGGCTGACGCTGACCAACGTCAGCGATAACGTCTTGGACCTGGGCGATGTGACGTTTGTGCAATCAACCGCCGATGGACTACGCCTCAGCTATCCTGCGCGGCTGTGGACAGCAAGCGGCGGCTTCAGCATTCAGCGGTTGCGCCCTGGCGAGTGCGTGCTGGTGCTGACGCCTGACGACGGCGACGAACGCAGCAGCGCGGACTGTGACCCGGCGGCATGGTTTACGGCGTCCGCCCGTTCGCGCTGGTTCTGGATCAGCGACACGGACGATGCCAGCTTTGAGGTGCAGTTGTTCGGGCAGCCGTTCATGCGCTGTGAGATTGACGCAGGTGAGTGCGAGTTCAGCCTGCCCCACTAACCGCCGGTCAGCGTAATCGTCGGCGCACCGGGGATGATCTCCGCCTCGCGCGGCAGACTGCTGAGCGCCGAGAGCAGGAGGACTCCGACCACCAGCATTGCGACCAACACCAGCAGCAGCGCCACGCGCAGCCCGCGATTGCGCCGCTTCAGCAGCGGTGACATGCCGCCCAGTCCGCGCGCGGGTGGA
The DNA here is from genome assembly GCA_033763755.1 of Chloroflexota bacterium. Lineage (GTDB taxonomy): Bacteria > Chloroflexota > Anaerolineae > Aggregatilineales > Phototrophicaceae > Flexifilum. The sequence continues at coordinate 23,988 of JANRJX010000028.1, read as the reverse complement.
GCGCTCAATGGCACGTTGTAGGCATTCTCCAGCAGAAAGCGCTGCATGACATCGGCGGTCAGCGCGATACCTTCAGGCAGCAGCGTCACAATTTCGCGATATTCGAGGCTGCGCAGCGCTGCGCCCACCGTCGTCGCGTCCATCGGCTCATCGCTATCGACCAGATAACTGCCGACGGTGTTGGCATCGACAGGGCGCAGCGGGTCCTGATAAAGCAGCTGGCTCACTGCCCGCAGCACGACCTGCTCATTGGTCGTCAGTTCGTCCCATGTACGCCGCAGTTCGCCCTCAATCTGGCGGAACAAGATCTGCCCCGCCCGCTTGACATCGTCTGTTGTCACAATCGTTTGTGCGCGGTCGTCCTGATAGCGTTCGTAAAGCAGTATACCGAAGGATTGTGTGATGGCAGGCGCGCCACCCGTCAGACGAAATGCGGCTGCCTGTGCGCCATCGTCCAGTGCGTACTGTTCGCGCACGGGTTCGCTTAGCAGCCAGGCGGTTTCGTCGGCAGCCAGGTTGGTCAAGCGGACACTATCGGTCGGGCGTACCAGCGGGTAAAACTCCGGTAAAGCCGCCTCATGCGCCGTATCAAGCGTCAGTGCGATATGCAACTGCGCCATGCGGTCAGTCAAGCCACGCAGGAACGGGATCGTGTCTGCACGCAGTTCGTTATTGCGCTTGGCATTTAACAGCACTTCAGCATCATCGAACAGCAGCACCAGGCGGCGATGGGGACGGATAAGCGCCAGCACAGGCGGTAGATACGTCTCTGCAAACCAGGCGCGGGCATCATCGCCGGGCGGCTGCATGTCATGCAAGCGAGTAAGCGTGAAGCTGCTGGCGACCAGCCGTTCGGTGATGGATTGTGCCAGCCCCAGCCACCAGTCATGTTCACGGGCAGGCAGCGTTTCGCGCAGCGGGACGTAGACACCGACGAACGTTTCGTCAAACGCGCTGTCAAAGGCACGCAGGAACGCTGTCTTGCCGATCTGCCGCCGCCCGGTAATGAGCAGCGCGCCAGAATGTGCTGGGTCAGTCAGCTGGCGACGCAGCCGCGCAAAGACGTTCGCACGCCCGGCGAACGGAGTATACGGGGCAGCACTGTCAGTGCTGTAGGGGTTATGTGGCACAAAATCGATCATCATACTTTCCATTATAGCGCAAGTCGGCGTTGACTATACGCGGGGACGCCAAGAGCAGCGAACGCGACTATAATCAATAGCAATGGTAGATAGACAACACGGTCATCATCGCCGGGGGGTTCATGATGAGACGGATATTCTGGCTGGTGCTGCTGGCAGTGCTGACGTGGGGCGGCGCGGCAGGTGCGCAAACGGATGAACCGAACACGCTGCGGGTGGTCGAAACGCTGCCTGCCGACAGCAGTTTTGACATCCCGACAAACGGTGTGATCACCGTTATCTTTAACCGCCCGGTCGTGCCTCTTACGGCGATTGAAGCGATGGAATCTCTGCCGCAACCACTGCGCATCGAACCTGCGACGAACGGACGCGGCGAGTGGCTCAACAGCGCTATCTATATCTTTCGCCCCGATCCAGCGCTGGCGGCTGGAACGGAGTACCGCGTGACCGTAGACGCTGGCTTGACTGCCACCGATGGCGCAGTGCTGCCCGAGCCGTACATCTTCACCTTCACGACGGTCGCACCCGCGATAGTCGAGGTGCTGCCCGCGCCGGAAGCGACGGGTGTGCGGCTGGATGAAGCACTGCAAGTGACGTTCAATATGCCGATGGATCGCGCATCCGTCGCGTCAGCGCTGGGATTGGTGGACGCCGCCGGGACACGCGTGGCCGGACGCTACGAATGGAACGAGGACAGCACGAGCGTCCGCTTTATTCCCGACGCCCTGCTGGCACTGGATACGCGCTATGAACCAACAATAGGGACTGGTGCTTTAGGTGCGGGTGGCGGCGCGAGTCTGGAGACGCAATCGTTCGCGTTCATCACCGTGCCAACCCCCGGAGTTATCCGTACAGACCCATTCGACGGGCAGACCGATGCACACTTGTACGGGCTGACGATTTATTTCGCATCGCTGATGAATCCGGAAACACTTGAAGACAAGTTCACCATCACGCCCGAACCCTGGCGCGAGCCGGACATCTTTTATAACGATTGGGACAACAGCCTGACGCTAAATTTCCCGGTCGAACCCAGCAGCGAGTACACCATCACAATGGCAGCGGGTGCGGAGGATGAGTACGGCAACCGTATCGAGCAGCCGTTGACCATCCGTTACACAACCGTCCCGTTTGACCCGGATGTCAGCCTGCAAGCGCCGTATGGCGTTGGCTTCTACAATGCACGCAACCCGCAGACGCAGGTCTATCTGACACATCGCAACGTTAGCGCTATCGATCTGGAACTGTACAGCGTCGAACTACCGGACTTCCTGCCGCTGCTGGTTGGACCGAACAGCTATGATCCGGCTCAGTTCTTCACGCCTAACCGCAATAATCTGCTGCGCAGCTGGCAGATTCCGTCGGTCGCGCCGGAGAACGCCCGCCGCTACGAACTGCTGCAACTGGGCGGGGGTGGATCAGTCGATTGCCCTGGTGCGCTGCCGAGCCGTCTGCGTATCGGCGATACTGCGCGGGTTGTCAGCGATCCGGATCCGGTGCGCGCCCGTGCCACACCCGGCGATGGTAACATCGTCACGTTGCTCTACCGCGACTACGCGCTGCCGATCATCGGCGGACCGCAGTGCATCAATGGTGTATTGTGGTGGCAGGTGCAGTTGCGGGAAGGCGAAGCGGCATGGGTGGCGGAAGGTGTCGGTGAAGAGTACTTTCTGGATGTCGCGTCGGCGTCCGCGCAAACGCCCGTGACGGTGACGAGCGAAAGCGGCGCACTGCCACCCGGCATCTATCTGCTGAGTGCGTCCACGCCGGAAACTGCAGCGATTGGCTACAACCCGCTGCGCCACTTCCTGATCGTCGGCACGGCGAACCTGGTCTTCAAGAACAGCGTGGACAGCACGTTCCTGTGGGTGACGGATGTCAATAGCGGGCTGCCGATTCCCAACGCACCGATCACGATTTATGACAATGATTATGTGCTGGTAGCGCAAGGTACTACGGATACCGATGGCATTCTGCGCCTCGATCTGCCGCGTCAAGCCGATTTATATGCGCCGCGTCTGGCGGTGCTGAACGACGGCGTGAACTTCGGCATCGGCATGATGAACTGGTCGTCGGGCATCGAAGGCTACGACTTCGCGCATGGGGTCGATTATGCGCCAGAGCCGTATCGTGCTTACGTCTACACCGACCGCCCGATCTACCGACCAGGGCAGCCGGTCTACTTCCGGGGCATCATCCGCAACCGCGATGACGTGACGTATACACTGCCGCAGTTTACCGAAGTGCCTGTGCAAATTTTCGGGGGAGATGATAACGCGCTCCTCTACGAAGCAACGCTGCCCCTCACCCCGTTTGGCACGTTCAGCGGGCAGTTCGATCTGGCGGGAGATGCGCCGTTGGGCTTCTATCGTATTGTAGCGCAACTGCCGCGCCCAAACCCTGACGAATACTATGGCAGCGAAGGCACGGTCAATTTCCAGGTGGCGCAGTATCGCGCGCCGGAATTCCAGGTCACGGTCACGCCTGACCGGGGCGAAGTCGTGCAGGGCGAGACGATCCGCGTCGTGCTGGACAGTCGCTATTTCTTCGGAGGCGTCGTTTCCAACGCAACCGTTGAGTATCGCGTGATGGCGCAGCCGTACTTCTTCACGGCTGACGGCTACACGGGCTACAGCTTTGTCGATTTCGATTACGACGCCGGGGCAAGCGAACTCTATGGTGGCTACTGGGGCGAGATCGCCAGCGGCAGCGGCACGACCGATGCAGAGGGCAGACTGATCATCGAAGTACCTGCCGATTTGCGCGATGCCACACAAAGCCTGACCTATACCATCGAAGCGACCGTGACGGACGAAAGCGCGCAGGCGGTCAGTGGGCGTACAGATGTGATCGTCCACAAAGGCGAGGGCTACATCGGTTTGCGTCCGCAGGAATATGTCGCCGTTGCTGGCGAGGAAACAGGCATTGACCTGGTCATGGTCGATTGGGAAGGTGTGCCGATTGCGGGGATACCGCTGTCCTTGCGCGTAGTTGAACGGCGCTGGTCGAGCGTGATGGAAGAGGACGACGCCGGGCGCACGACCTGGACGTGGGAAGTCGAAGATATCACGGTGACCGATGGCAGCGTTATGACCGACGCAAGTGGCACCGCCGAGTTCCGCTTTACGCCACCCGCAGGCGGCATCTATAAGGTGATCGCTGAAGCGCGCGACGGGCAAGGGAACACGGTCATTGCTTCAACGCAGGTCTATGCCTCTGGCAGCGACTACGTCGTCTGGCGGCAGCAGAACAGCAACCGCATTGACCTGATCGCTGATCAGGATGAGTATCAGATCGGTGACACAGCGGAAATCCTGATCGCGTCGCCGTTCCAGGGAGCAGTCGAAGCGCTGGTGACGGTCGAACGTGGCGATGTGCTCTACAGCGAACGGCTGAGGCTGACGAGCAACTCGACGGTTTACCGACTGCCGATTACCGAGGATTACGCGCCCAACGTGTATGTCAGTGTGTTCATCGTCAAGGGCGTGGACGAGACCAATCCGGTCGCTGCCTTCCGCATGGGCATGGTGCAGTTGGCAGTCGATACGTCGCAGCGCGTCATCACGCTCGATATTCAGCCCGATCGCCCCGACGCCGGACCGGGCGACACGGTGACATACACACTGCGGGCGACGGATAGCGCGGGCAATCCGGTCGAAGCAGAGGTCGGCGTTGGGCTGACCGATCTATCGGTGCTGACGATTGGCGATCCGAACACGATTTCGCTGTTGCAATACTTCTTTGGGCAGCAGGGGTTGGGCGTGCGCACCTCAACCGCGCTGACGATCAACACCGATCAACTGACGCAGGAAGTGCTGGATACGATCAAGGGCGGCGGCGGTGGGTTTGGCGATGGTGGCATCTTCGACATCCGTCAGGAGTTTGTCGATACTGCCTACTGGAACGCCGCGCTGGTGACTGATACCAACGGCGAAGCGACGTTCAGCGTAACGCTGCCTGACAACCTGACAACGTGGAGGCTGGATGCGCGGGCGGTCACGCGCGGCGCGGATGGTATGCTGCTCGTCGGGCAGGAGACGTTCGATCTGATCAGCACCAAGCCGCTGTTGATCCGCCCCGTGACGCCGCGCTTCTTCGTTGTGGGCGATCAGGCTGTCGTGGCTGCGATTGTCAATAACAATACCGACGCCACGCAAACGGTCGAAGTCTCGCTGCTGCAAGCGGACGGCGTGACGCTGACGAGCGAACAAAGGCAGACCGTGACGATTGAAGCGGGGCAGCGGGCGCGCGTCGAATGGTTGTTAACCGTCAACGATGCCGAGTCGGTCGCGCTGGCGTTCGGTGCGCAGGCAGGCGACCTGAGCGATGCCAGTCTGCCACCGCTGGGACAGGGCGATGCACGCACGCTGCCTGTCTATCGTTACGACGCGCCGGAGACGGTGGCGACGGCGGGCGCGCTGGCAGCGGGCGAAACGACGACTGAGACGATCAGTATCCCGCCGGAACTGAGCGCCACGAGCGCACAGGCACAGGTCGCCGTGCAACCGTCGCTGGTATCGGCGATGCTGAACGCGCTCGATGCTTTTGAACTCAGTCCACGTCCGTCAACAGAAGAAGTGGTGAGCAGCTTCCTGCCTAACGTGCTGGTGCTGCGCACGCTTAACGCGGCAGGGATTGAGGCGGCGGTGGTGCGCGCAGAGACAGAAACGAATCTCAACGCCGGCTTGCAAGCGCTCTACAACGCCCAGCGGGTGGATGGTGGCTGGGGCTGGTATCTGGCGGATGAGAGCGACCCGACCGTGACCGCCTACGCGCTGATCGGCTTGAGCGCCGCTCGCGCCGATGGCAGAGCGATTGACGAAGGCGTCATCGTGCGCGCACAGGGCTACCTGCGCTCTGAGATGATCGCGCCGAGTCTGAATGCCGAAACGTGGCGGCTCAACCGTCAGGCTATCATGCTCTACGCGCTGGCGGTCAGCGGTGCGCCGGATGCCTCGCGCACAGCAGCGTTGTATAACAGCCGCGAACGCCTGAGCATCTATGCACAGACATTGCTAGCGCAAACGCTGGCGATTATCGATCCGGCGGATGGGCGGGCTGCGTCGCTGCTGGATCAGATCGCAGGACAGGCGGTCGTAAGCGCGACCGGGACGCACTGGGAAGAGGCAGAGCGCGATCCATATAACTGGAACACCGACACGCGCACGACGGCGATGGTGCTGGACACGCTGCTGGCGCTGCGACCACAGAGCGAACTGGTGCCGAACGTGGTGCGCTGGCTGATGAGCGCGCGTACCGCCGATGGTTGGGAATCGTCGCAGGAGGCTGCGTGGGCGTTAATGGCGCTGGCGCGGTATGTGCAGGTGACAGGCGACTACGGCTTCACGGCGCAGATAGCCACGGAAGGCACGACGGTCACGATCGGCGGCGCGGCGCAGGCGTTGAGCGCGGTCGGCGATGCGGCGTTTGTCGCGCAGGTCGTGCCAACAGACACGCCGACCGACATCACGATTGCAAACAACGGTTTGACGACCGTCTACTACACGGCACAGCTGAACCTGACACTGCCGATGGCGCAGGTGGGCGCGCTCAATCGCGGCATCATTGTTGAGCGGCGCTACACGATGGGTGAGGGCGAGGATGTGCGAACGGTAACGGGCGCGCAGGTGGGCGACACGATCACCGTGCGGCTGACGATCATCGCGCCGAACGACCTGCATTATGTGATCGTCGAAGATCCGCTTCCGGCGGGGACGGATGCCGTCAACCCGAACCTGGCGACCAGCCAGCAGGTCGGCACACAGCCGGAATTGAGCGCGACCGACCCGCTGGTGCAGGGCTGGGGCTGGTGGTGGTTCGCCAACATCGAGTTCCGCGATGAGCGCGTGGTGTTGAGCTCGGCGTACCTACCCGCCGGCACGTATGAGTTCGTCTATACCATTCGTGCCGGGCTGCCGGGCGTGTACAACGTCATCCCGGCGACGGCGCGTGAGCAGTACTTCCCGGAGGTCTTCGGGCGCAGCAGCGGCGCAGTGCTCACAATTGGTGTGGGGGAGTAGGTAGCTTGCTTCTTCTGCGTTGGGTAGCTCTACTGGCGGTGCTGTGCATCAGCATCGCCGTCGTATCTGGCGTTGCGGCTGCGCTGCCGGACGGCGGGCAATTGGCGGTGGTTGCGGGCGGTCAAATCTACTGGGTTGATGTATTGTCGGGGAGAGCCATGCTCTTGACACCGCAAGGACGAGAATTTTCTCTGGCATATGGTCCAATTCAATGGTCACCAGACGGAAGCAAATTGGGATTTCAAGTTGCATCTATTACCCACTCCGGCGTAGGATTTATCGACTTTCCAACACTGCAACGCACAAGAGTGGCTGGCACATTTGAGGAGAACGCAAGAGATTTTGCCTGGTCGCCCGATAGCCGTATGATTGCATTCATTCGTGAGAACAGAGCGCAAGCCATTAGCGAAATCTGGGTACTTTCGCTTGATACGTATAGTCCAACGCTCTTGAGCGACGAAGCTGGTTATCGACTTGTCTGGTCGCCAGATGGTTCAATGGTGGGTTACATATTGTTGTCAGGTGACAGCTTTCGACTCATATCAGTGAATACTCGTGATATCCAAACAGTAGATATTGACCATGCCTCAGAATGGTCTAATCCAAATTTGCGCTTGATACAGGCAAACCTTTGGGACCCTCAGGTAGCGTCTGAAATGAGCGGTGGTGTTTCTTTATCGTCTGATGGTCGTCGCATTGCTTCTATCTGTAATTCCGATTATCAAAGGCTGTCGGCATCCATTTGCGTGATGGGTGTAGATGGCACAGGTCTTCGGGAAATCATTCGGTTTCCAGCATGGAACATGCCGGATGAGGTTGCGTGGCGTCCCTGACCACTTTTCCTGCTCTGCACTATGTCGTTCGCCCTGTTGAGATATGAGGTCTTCCTCCCATGCCCCGCCTGCTGCGCCTGTCGCTCGCCTTGATAATCGCTCTGTGCGGCGCGGTTGCTGTGGTGCGTGGCGTGGCGGCTGCGCTGCCTGACGGCGGGCAGTTGGCATTTGTAAGCGCTGACGATCTGCTTTTGCTCGATGTGGCATCGCAGCTGGTGATTAATCTCACAAGGCGGTCGCCTTCCGGTGTTACGAGCGCTCCTCAATGGTCGCCGGATGGAAGCCGAATTGCCTTCATCATTCCAGGTGCGATGGACATTGGAGTGGTCGAAATCCCCTCGCTGCGACTGCGCAACCTGACCAATACCAATAACGATAATGAATCAACATTTGTGTGGTCACGTGACGGTCTCGAAATCGTCTACGAACGCCGGGTATTCAATACCTCCACCACTGAAATCTACCGCACAACGCTGGACGGTCAGCGTTTGCGTCTGTTTAGCAGCGAGCGCAGAGCAGACGATTTGATCTGGTCTCCCGACGACACGCTGATCGGCACGCGCTTTGTCATGACCTCTGGCATTCGCTTCCAACTCATCGCCTTTGATGGCTCTGGCGGGCATGAAGTTTCTGCTGATGCCGTGCCCGACTGGTTGGGACAGGACGCTACTACAGAGGCGAGTTTGGCAGCAATCACAGGCGAAGATGCAGCTGGTGTTTCCGCATATGATGAAAGAACGATTGCTTTTGTATGCGAACGTGACGCAATGCAATCTGGCACTATCTGCCTTATCAACGCTGACGGCAACAATATCCGAACCATCTTTACCTCTGAACCGCGCGGTGTCCCCTACCATCTTGCCTGGCGACCACCCTGACCACGCTAAACTCCGCCCTCCCTGCTTCCATCGTTCACAATGTTTAGCGTTTGCTGAAACCTGATGCCGCAGTGACCAACCCCGTGTACAATTGTGAAAAATGGCACAGATAAGGTATGGACACGATGTTCACGGGAACGCGCGATTATGAGGTGATTATCGTCGGCGGGCGTCCCGCTGGCTCCACGCTGGCGGCGCGCCTGGGGATGGCGGGCATTCGCACGCTGCTCCTGGAACGCGGCGATATGCCCAGCTTGCCCGGCGCATCATCGCCGATCATTTATGCGTCCGTCATGAGTATGCTCGATGAGATCGGCGCGGACGAGGCGGATTATGCCCGCAACACCCCACGCCTGTATCGCATGGTCAACCGGATGCCGCCGATGGAGACTGAGCTGCGCGTGCCGAACGCCTACGGGCGCGACTATGGCTATGCAATTGACCGCGCGCGCTTTGACGACGCGCTCTGGCGTAACGCGCAGCGCTACGACAGCGTGACCGCGTGGACAAACTTCAGCATGACTGATTTGCTCTGGGACGGCGAACAAGTCGTCGGCATAATCGGGCATGGCGCGGACAAGGTGAAACGCACCATCACTGCCGATTTGGTCGTCGGAGCGGACGGGCGCTTCAGCACCGTCGCGCGCAAGGTGAACGCTGAGACCTTCGATGAACACACGGACCACCCGACCAGCCTGCTCTACACTTACTGGCGCAATGCCGCACCCACACCCGGCGGTCCTGCCGCGACTGCCTACGGCGAAGGCAAAGGCTATGGCTTCCTGTTGATGGACAGCGCCGATGATACGCTATGCGTGTGCATCGAAGGGCGCGCGGAACTGCTCGAAAGCGATGGGAAAGCGGAACAGCACTATCTCGATCTGCTGCGCGGTGCGCCCGTCGTCTGGGAACGTCTCGAACACGCCGAGATGGTCACCCAGGTGCGCGGCATGAAGAAGGTCGGCAACCTGTACCGGCAGCCGGGCGGCAGTGGCTGGGCGCTGGTGGGCGACGCTTATCACCAGAAGGACCCGATTGACGGGCAGGGCATCTATGACGCGGTCTACACAGCGAAGTTGCTGGCGCAGGCGATTACGAAAGCGCACAGTGGTACGATGCACTGGAGCGCCGCGCTTGCCTGGTACAATGCTGCCGCCCGCGCCGAAACGCGCCCGATGTATCGCTCAACACTGGATCGGGTGCAAACGTCGTTCTACAGCGACATGCCGGACTGGTTGTTCAAGATCGGCAGCATGACCTTCGCGCGCTGGCTGCTCGAAGACAAAGTCGTGCAGGAGAACATGGGCATGATGCTGGTGCGCAAGCTCTCGCCCGAACGCGCCATGTCGCTGCCCCTGGCGCTGGGGGCGATTATGCGCGGACCGCTGCGCGACCTGAGCAAGCGTCTGGAAGCCGAAATCGCACGATGACGCATGCAGCCGTCCCTTGCGGGGCGGCTGATGAAGTTGTGATAGGCAGTTGTTAGGAAGGCTGTTTAGGATCAGTCATTAGAAATTTTCGTCAATTAGCTTACAACGACAAAGAATTATGGCGATCCTTCGACACAGCTACTCTATTGCACTTTCGACTCAAGAAAGTGCCAAAGCAACCACTACACCTGTTACTCCTAAACCCACTCAGCGTCTCGATTTCCTGGATGGATTGCGCGCCTTCGCTTCGATTGCTGTGCTATTTATGCACGCGCTGCAAATGCAAGGCTACGGCACGGATCGTTTTGGCATAACGCCGATTTTGCCGTTGGGCGACGGGGTTATCGGTGACATGATCCGTTTTCTCTACGATGACATTTTCCTGCGTGTCGGTCCGTGGGGAGTAAAGCTCTTTGTTGTGCTGTCGGGCTTCAGCCTGATGCTTGGCGTGGCGCGCTCGCAGGATGAGCAGATACGCGGCGGAGTTCAAGGTTACTTTAAGCGACGCATCTGGCGCATCTGGCCGCCCTATTACATCGCACTCATCATCGCGATCATCTTGATCCTGTTGGTACCGGGTTTAAATATCAAACGCGGTGTCTATAACGATGCCAACATCCCGATTACCTGGGACTCGGTCGTTGCGCACGCACTTTTCATTCACACCCTATCGCCACATTGGGCAGAGAGCATCAACGACTCACAGTGGACATTGGGCGTCGAAGAGCAGATTTACCTGTTGTTCCCACTGTTTCTGCTCCCGTTATGGCGACGCTTCGGCTCCGTCAATATGGTCATCATTACGACTGCCTTAACGCTGCTGCTGGTCGCTTTTATCCCATTTCACAACTATGAAGCATTACATCCCTGGTATCTCGCGATGTGGTCTATCGGTGCAATGGGTGCGAGTATCGCTTTTTCGCGTCGCCCGAACGAAATACGCTGGCGCGAGCAAGTCCCCTGGCTGGCGCTGGCAATCGGTGCTTTTGCAGTGTGGCAGGGAGCAAAAGTACTTGTCCGGCTGTTGGTACCAAGCTTTGACCCGTATGCCTTTAACCTTGACCCACTAACGGATCTGATTTTCGCCGTCGGCTGCATGGCGCTCTTTATCCATCTGACACAGGTCTGGCGGCGAGGAGTGCTGCCGCGCTGGTCGCTCATCAATCTCCTCAGCTCGCCGATTCTTGGCGCGTATGGGCGCTTCACGTTCAGTGTCTACCTGACACATGTGCCGTTCCTGTGTCTGTTCACCGTCATCCTGCACAGCCAGGGACTGGTCGGAGATGTCTTCTACCCCTGGCTGCTGCTGGTCGGTGTGCCGCTGACGTTGCTGTGGGCGTACATTTTCCATCTGATCGTTGAACGCCCATTTATGTCCGACACACAAAAAGTGGCGAACAAATACAAGATGCAGACGACTTAAGCGCTCTCTTGATCCACCGAGAAGCTGAACACCGTTGTCGAGCGATACTCATCACCGGGGTTCAGCACCGTGCTGGGGAAGTGCGGCTGATTGGGCGAGTCGGGGAAGTGCTGCGTCTCTAGGCACAGACCGTCGCCCTGACGATACATCCCCCCGCTTGACCCAACTCGCGTCGCATCCAGGAAGTTGCCAGTGTACAACTGAATGCCCGGTTCGGTGGTTGTCACCTCCATTACGCGTCCGCTTGTGGGATCATGCAGCTGCGCCGCCAGCACCAGCGATGTATCATCTTCCCGATTGAGAACCCAGTTATGATCGTAGCCCCTGCCATAGACCATCTGTGGGTGTGATGAGCGAATGTCCGCGCCGATCCGCTTTGACGTACGGAAGTCGAACGGTGTCCCAGCGACCGGTGCAAGTTCACCTGTCGGGATCGCGCCCCCATCAATGATAGGCGTGTAGCGGTCGGCATTGAGCATAATGTGGTGGTTTTCGATGCTGCCCGCACCGTTGCCCGCCAGATTAAAGTAAGCATGGTTGGTCAGATTAATAACGGTGCGCTTGTCCGTTGTGGCGGTGTAGTCAATCCGCAGCGCGCCCGGCGATACTGTGTACGTGACCGTCAACGCGACGCTGCCGGGGTATCCTTCTTCGCCATCGGGGCTGAGGTAGGTGAGCCTGACGGCACAGTTCGCCTCATCCGTCTCTGCTGCCCACACCCGCTTGTCCAGCCCGACGATGCCGCCGTGCAGCGCGTTCGGACCGTTGTTAATTGCAAGCGTGTACTCGATACCATCGAGCGTGAATTTGCCGTTGGCGATGCGGTTGGCATAGCGTCCGGTGATGCAGCCGAAGTATGGGCTTTTGGCGATGTAGTCTTCCAGTGTGTCGAAGCCAAGCGTGACATTGCGCATATTTCCATCGCGATCTGGGACGGCGATGGAGGTTAATATGCCACCGTAGTTAAGCAGCTTGACTTCGATTCCCGGCTGCGTCAGCGTGAACTCCTGAACAGGCGTACCATCCGGCATTGTGCCGTAGGCACGGTGGGTGAGAGATGCGGTCATAATGGGCATAGCTTTCTATTCAACGTTTTGCGAAGATGTGCCAAGCATACCGAATGCGCAGGCAAGATGTCCACAACGAAGCAACCCCTCTATTACGGCTGGATCATGGTCGCTGCACTGGCGATTACCGAAACGATTTCCTACGGCGTGCTCTTCTATGCCTTCACAGTATTCATTCAACCCATGGAAGCGGAACTTGGCTGGACGCGCGGCGACATCACGCTGGCATACTCGCTCGGCACGCTGGTGATGGCGCTGGTCGGACTGCTGATCGGGCGCTGGCTGGATCGGCACGGGGCGCGCTTCATCATGAGCTTTGGTTCGCTGCTGGCAGCGCTGCTGGTGTTTGGATGGGCACATGTGCAGGATTACCGCCTGTACTTCACCATCTGGCTGGCGCTTGGTGTCGTCAAAGGGATGGTGCTTTACGAGCCTGCGTTCTGGGTGGTGTCGGCATGGTTTGCCAAACGGCGCAGACAGGCACTTACGCTGATGACGTTCGTAGCCGGGTTCAGCAGTCTGATCTTCACACCGCTGACGCAGGCGCTCGTCAGCGCGTATGGCTGGCGCAGCACGCTCGTGATTTACGCGCTGCTGCTGGCGCTGACGACGGTGCCGCTGCATTTGCTCATCCTGCGCCGTCGCCCGTCCGATCTGGGTCTACAGCCCGACGGTGACACGATACAGACAGACGGGTCGCCAGCGCCGATCGCCACCAGTACCCGCCGCGAACTGAAGCGCGTGCTGCGCCAGCCCGCGTTCTGGTGGCTGACGCTTGGCTTCATGTTCAACGCGGTTACGCTGAACGCCATTGTCATCCACCTGGTTCCTTATCTCAAGGATGCCGGATATGCCCCTGCCTTCGCTGCACTCGTTTATGGCTTGGTTGGGGCGGTCTCGCTGCCAGGACGCCTGATCCTGACGCCCCTTGGAGACCGTGTCGCGCCGATTGGCATCGCGGCTGGCATGTTTTTGACGCAGGCGCTGGGCGTGATTGCGCTTGGAGGTGTGCAGAGCGAAGCGTTTGTCTGGCTGTTTCTGCTGCTGTTCGCGGCGGGGTATGGCGCGATCACACCGACGCGCGCCGCGCTGGTGGCGGAATTTTTCGGCACAGCGCATTACGGGACCATCAGCAGCGTCATGTTGCTGATCATTTCGGTGGTGAGTGCATTTGCGCCTGCCGCCGTTGGGATGTTATATGATCGTGTGGGCAATTACACGCTCGCGCTGACGGTCATGACGCTCTGCTCGATGGCGTCGGTAATCATGCTGTGGCTGGCGGCGCGAGCGCGCTCTCGCGTATAGTTCCGGCACGGGGTTCGTGAGGTCGCCGCCGAAATCCAGTTCAACTACAGGTCAGAAAGGTTGTCTGCCCAATCATGCTTTCCACGATTCTGCTCATTATCTCGACCGTCCTCTGGGGCGTCTGGGGTTACGTCAACAAGCTCGCCGTCAATAACGCCCACCCGCTGAACGTACAGTGGATGTACTACATCCCATCAATCATCCTCATCCCGATTCTGTACTTCATCGGCAATCGGACATCGCCGGAGACGAGCATGAACGGCGAGGCGTTTAAATGGGCGGCGATCAGCGGCGTGGCGGCGGCGGGCGCGGCGCTGCTTTACTTTTTCGCGCTGCGCGATACCAGCCCATCGATTGCGACAGCGGTCACGGCAGCGTATCCGGTCGTGACGCTGGTCATCGGCGCAGCGCTGGGCGAAGAGACGATTGACCTGCGCAAGATCATCGGCATCGGCATCATCATTGTGGGGATAGTGGTGTTGCAGTGGGAAGCGAAGTAGACCGTACAATGACTGCCGGGTTGCCTGCTGCGACTGCCCCCGGCGGCACATCACGTGTGACGACACTGCCCGCGCCGATGACACAGCCCGCACCCAGCCGCACGCCCTTGAGAATGAGCGCATTCATGCCGATGAACACGTCGTCTTCGATGATGATCGGCGCGCTTGCCCCTGCCAGAAAGTCCGCTTGCCGTGCCGCCGCGTCGAGCGGATGAAAGTCGGTATCGGCGATGATGGTGTTACAGCCGACGCTGACGCGCTGCCCGATTTCGATGCGCTGCGCACAGACAATCGAACCGCCCGTCATGCCGAAGTCGTCGCCAATCGTCAGCACTGCGCCCGGCTCGCGCGTGCTGAGGATGCACGGGCGGTTGGGTCCGAGCGGGTTGCTGCGCCGCATCGAACGCAGCGTCAGCCGTGCGCCGATCTGTATCTGGCTGCGGCGGTGGATTTGCAGAATCGGCAGCCCGTACAGCTTCCAATCGCCGCCCCAGCCCACGCCCGCCCCCACACAGCCGAGCCACGCCAGCGGCAGCAGCAGCAGGCGCTCGATCTCGTTGCGCGCTTTCCAAGGGGTGTCGAGGGCTTGGCGGATCATTTGCTTCTGCCTTTCCACCACGCCCAGAGCGCGACGAGCGCATACGCGGACAGCGCGAACAGCAGCGGGTCGGTCGGGGCGCGGTAACGTGTCGCCGGGTGGAACAGCACATAGCTGAACGTCATGCCGAACTGCACCAGCCAGATCAGCGATACCGTGCGCCACTGCCGCCACGCCGCCACGCTGCCAACGAGCGCCAGCGCGAACAGCCCACCGTAATAGACGCGGTGCAGCAGCCGCCCGACGACATCGAACAGACTCTCGGAATAGACATCCACCGGATCGCCCGGCGGCAGCCCGGTAATCTGCAAGTCGCCCTGTCCGTCCGTCTGGCGGATCGTGTCGCCCTGGTAGTCGATGCGCGGTGCTTCGCCCGCCGTCGGGTTGCGCGCAGGCGCGACATCAATACTCCAGTGGACGAGGAATTTCGTCCACAACAGTTCCGGGATTGCCGACGGATTCTCGTTCAGGTAGCGCCAGCCCGCCACCATCAGCGCCGCGTTGCGCTCCGGCGTCATGCCCACAGCCGCTTCCATCCCATCCGGCGGCGGCACCCACTGCACATCGTAGCCCGCTGTGAAGTACGGCACGACATAACGATTGCTGCCCTGATAGAAGTTTTCGCCGCCGTTGAGCGAGATCGCTACAAACTGCCCGTACACGCCATAATTGCGCACAATCCAGGGCGTGATCGTCAGCAGGGACACGAGCGCGACCGGCAACAACCGCGCAACCGCCGCGCGCAGAGGCAGCCGGAACAGGAACCACAGCCCCACCAGCGGCGCGAGCAGCACGACATTCGTCCGCCCCAGCGCCAGCAAGCCGAGCAGCACACCTGCGCCGAGCGCCAGCAGCAGCGTCGTTCGGTCGAAGCGTGCGCGCTCGCGCAGCACTATCATCGCCAGCAGCCAAGCGTAGAGCAGCGCCATAAACAGCGGCGTGTCGATCAACGTCAGGTTCTGGAAGAGCAGGTACGGATAGCCTGCGAAGAACAGGCAGGCGAGGCAGGCGACAACCTCACCCGCTATCCGCTTGCACAAATAATACAAACACACCAGCGTGACCATATCGAGCGCGATATGCGCCGCGCCGACCGCCAGCCCGCTGCGCCCGAAGATGCTGTACACGCCCGCGAGAAAGTAACTGTACAACGGCGGTAAATGTGCATCTGGTACGCCCGGCTCACCTTTGCCGTAGACGCCTGTCACCAACAGATTGAGCGCGTAACTATCATATGCGCCAGAGCCGTGGATTGCGCCTGTCTGTTCAAACGCGAACAGCGACGGATACAGCGCGATCAGCACCCCCATCCGTACCAACACAGCGATTATGATGAGGAGAAGGAGTTTGTGGCGATTGAGCAAGGTGAGCATGATAAGAACAATTGCCTGTGGAAGGGCAATCTGCTGAGTTGCCCATGCATACAATTTGGCGTCAAGGCGCGATCATACCACAGCCTCACGCTGCTTGCGGCTGTACCCTATATGCAGGTTTAACGCTGATGCCGAGCGCCATGTATGACGCCACGAAGCCGAGAAGCGCCGCGCTCAGGAAGATCAGATGATAGTCACCCAGCCAGTCACGGAATACACCGCCCGCCTCCGCTGCAATCCCTGCACCGATCATGTGCGAGCAGAAGATCCAGCCGTAGATCGTCGCCAACGATGCGCGCCCGAACCGCTGCGCCGTCAGATTGACCGTTGGCGGCACCGTCGCCACCCAGTCCAGCCCATAAATGATCGAGAAGATGAGCAGCCCGCGCATGTCGATCAGGAACGGCAGCGCCGTCAGCGAAAGCGCGCGGAAGCCGTAATAGACCGCCAGCAGCTTGCGATTATCATAGCGGTCGCTCAGCCAGCCGGACGCCAGTGTGCCGAAGATATTCATAAAGCCCATGACAGCGATGGCGTTCGCCGCCTCAAGTTCGACAAAGCCATGCTCGACCGCGTGCGGCAGCAGGTGTGTGCCGATCATACCGTTGGTCGTGTAGCCGCAGATGAAGAAGCTGCCCGCCAGCAGCCAGAAATCGCGCGTGGGAAGCGCCTCGCGCAGGGTCGTCCGCTTCTCACCAGAGGGCTCTGAATCCCCTCGCCTTTCGGGAGAGGGGACCAGGGTGAGGGTCCCCCCCACAGGCTCCAGCCCGACATCCTGAGGCTTATCCCGCATGAGCAGCAAGACGGGAATGATCAGGATGCCAGTCGCGATGGCGGTGATGAGGATGCTGTTGCGCCAGCCTGTGGTGACGGTCACTTCGACCAGACTGCGCAGGAAGATCAACTGTCCAGCCGCCGACGCCGCCACCAACAGCCCCGTCACCGTGCCGCGATGCCTGTTGAACCAGCGATTGGCGACCGCCGCGCCGATTACGTTGGAGATCACGCCTGTGCCGACACCGACGATGATGCCCCAGATCAGGTTGAACTCAACGATGCTGCTCATATTCGACATCAGCCACAAGCCGCCCGATGTGAACACCAATCCGCCGAGCATGACGCGCCGTGCCCCGAAGCGATCCACCAATGTGCCAGCAATGAGTCCGCCAAAGCCGAAAGCGAACAGGCTGATGGCGACGCCGAACGACAGGCTGGCGCGCGTCCAGCCGAACTCCGTCTCCAGCGGCACGATGACCACGCTCGGTATCGTGCGGATGCCCGCCGCGAACAGCAGCACAGCGAACGTGACGAGGACGACGATCCAAGCATAGTGAAAAGGCAGTCGTCGCAGCATGATGGTGATCCCAAAGTGTATAATGTGATTCAATGATTGTAATGGACAGTAGTTTCTATGCCCACACTCTTTATCGTCCCAACGCCCATTGGCAACCTCGAAGACATCACGCTGCGCGCACTGCGCATCCTGCGTGAGGTCAAGCTGATCGCAGCCGAAGACACGCGCACATCGCGCGTGCTGCTCGATCATTACGACATCCACACGCCGATGACCAGCTACCACGAGCATAACAAGCTGACCAAGCTCGATGCGATCTTTGCGGCGCTGGCGGGCGGCGACGTGGCGCTGATCTCCGACGCGGGAACGCCCGGCATCAGCGACCCCGGTTACGAGCTGATTCAGGCGGCGCTGGCGGCGGGCATTCGTGTGGAGGCGCTGCCAGGTGCGTGCGCGGCGATCACGGCGCTGGTTGCCAGCGGGCTGCCGACTGAGCAGTTCGTCTTTCTCGGTTTCCCGCCGCGCAAGGCGAGCGACCTGCGCGCCTTCTTCAGCGTAATGGCGGACGACCCGCGCACCAGTATCCTCTACGAAAGCCCATATCGGCTGGTCGATACGCTGCGGGCAGCGATTGAAGTGTTGGGCGGCAACCGTCCCGGCTGCGTCGGGCGCGAGATCAGCAAGCTGCACGAGGAGTACACGCGCGCACCGCTGGCAGACCTGCTGGCGTACTACGAGGCGCACACGCCGCGCGGCGAAGTCGTGCTGCTGATCGGGGGTGCGCCGCCGCGCGAGCCGGAGGTGTGGGACGACGCGCGCGTACTCACCGCCCTGCGCGCACGGCTGGCGGCGGGCGAACGGCTCAAAGACGCGGCGAAAGCGCTGGCAGCAGAAAGTGGCTGGGATCGCAAGGCAATTTATGGGATGGGCGTGGGGGAAAGGGATGAGTCATGATGACCGAAGACGAGTTTTGGGCGCTGATCGATGAAGCGCGCGAGGCGAGCGGCGACAAGGATCATCCTATGGTTGATTTTCTGGTTGATCGTTTGGTTGCTATTGGCGTAAAGGCAGTGCAGGATTTTGACTATTGGTATCATGGATTTGAAGCGCGTGCATATCGTTTCAATCTGTGGGACACCTGTTACCTGCTCAACTGTAGTTGCAGCGATGACGGTTTCAGCGACTTCAGAGCGTGGCTGATTAGCCGAGGGCGAGATGTGTACCTGCGCGCATTGGACGATCCCGAAATTCTGATTGATCATCTCACTACTGAGGATCAGGCATATGGGTCATTGTGGGTAGTCAGCATCGAAGCCTGCAAAAAACTAGGTGTCAAGTTCCCAGACATCATCGATCGCCCAACAGTCATTCGTGAAGTAGAAGGGAAAAGTATTTTAGAGGGGTTCAAAGAATCCGAGTATGATGCAGTGCTAAAGGAGCACTTTCCGGTCCTGTTTGCCAAGTTTGGCGATTGTGAGAAGCGTGATGATTTCTGGTTCAGCCAGATGAAAAACAGTCGAAACCGCCAGTCATAAGATGCCTACGTTCCCTATATATCTTTGCTTCCAGCTTTTGCAACGTGCCCCATGGTTCAATTCTTGTACGCCCTCCGCTATAATCACCCATAGTTTCAATCAATTGCACCTGCGCATCTTGTGAGGATTCATGTCGAACCAGCCTTTGCCATCGCCTGCCGAAGATTACTCCGGTTGGTATAACGATATTGTCTACCGCGCCGACCTGTGCGAACAATCGCCTGTGCGCGGCTGCATCATCATCAAGCCGTACGGCTACGAAATATGGGAAGGCATCAAGAATGCGCTCGATATGCGCTTTAAAGCGACCGGGCATTCGAATGCCTACTTCCCGCTCTTTATCCCCATGAGCTATCTCCAGCGCGAGGCGGAGCATGTCGAAGGCTTCAGCCCGGAACTGGCAGTCGTCACCATCGGCGGCGGCGAAACGCTGGCAGAACCGCTGGTCGTGCGCCCGACGAGTGAAACCATCATCGGCGAGGCATTTGCCAAGTGGATTCAGTCCTACCGCGATCTGCCACTGCTGATGAACCAGTGGGCGAACGTCGTCCGCTGGGAAATGCGCACGCGCCCGTTCCTGCGCACTGCCGAGTTCCTGTGGCAAGAAGGTCATACTGCCCACGCCACACATGATGAGGCAGAAGCCGAGACGCTGCAAATGCTCGATGTCTACGCGGATATGGCGATCAATATCGCTGCGATTCCGGTCATCAAGGGGCAGAAGGCGGAAAGCGAGAAGTTCGCGGGGGCGCTGCGAACATATTCGATTGAAGCGATGATGGGCGACAAGAAGGCGCTGCAAAGCGGCACCAGTCACAATCTGGGGCAAAACTTCGCCAAAGCCTTCAATATCCAGTACCTCGACCGGGGTAATCAGCTTCAGCACTGCTGGACGACCTCATGGGGTCTCAGCACGCGCATGGTCGGTGCGGTCATCATGGCGCACGGGGATGAGAAGGGTCTGCGATTGCCGCCGCGCCTCGCCCCGATTCAGGTCATAATCGTGCCGATCTTCAAGACTGACGATGAGCGTAGCAAGGTCATGGAGACTGCGGATAGACTGCACAAGACACTGGCGAGCGCGGGCATCCGCGTCAAGATTGACCTGCGTGACGATCTATCGCCCGGCTTCAAGTACAACGACTGGGAGATGCGCGGTGTCCCCGTGCGCCTGGAAGTCGGACCCAAGGATGTAGCGAACAACGTTGTCATGGCGGCGCGGCGCGACATGGGCAAGGAGCGCAAGCGCTCGCTGCCGCAGGAAGGTATCGCCGCCAGCGTGACTGCGCTACTTGAAGAAATCCAGGCGAATCTGCTGGCGCAGGCGACGACGTTCCGCGACGCCAACATCTTCGATGTCAAGACGTATGACGAACTCAAGCAGGTGGTCGAAGCAGGCGGTTTCGCCCGCGGCTGGTACGCGGGCGAAAAAGACGAGGACAAGCGTATCAAGAACGATACGGGCGCGACACACCGCTGCTTCCCGCTGGAACAGCCGGGCGACGGGGGTACCTGCTTTCTGACGGGCAAGCCCGCCGCGCGCGTGGCACTGTTCGCGAAGGCGTATTAAGCAGACTTACGCCAAACGCAGCGCTTCGACTTCCGCCCTCACGAACGCAGCGTCATCATCGCGCCCGCGCAGCGTCAGGCTGAAGTCGTCGCCGTCCGTCAGCGATAGTTCAAAGCGCAGGAACGGACAGCACTTGCGCTCCAGCAGCACAAAGTCCGTCACTGCGCCCCACACTGCTAGCGGAAAGCGGAACGTGTAACCGTCGCGGATTTCCTGCGTGTTCTGCACCGTCTGCGCCAGCTTGCGCGCTATCGCCTCATATTGAGCGCGCTGTGCATCCGACAGCGCGCCAAAGTCTCCATCACTTGCCAACTTACAGTTCCTTCGGCTTGTATGCCGTAATCCGCGCGCTGAACAGGCGCGGCATCCCGTCGCGGCGTTCGACAATGCCCTCGGCATCCGCCTTGTCGATCACCGTGATGCGTTCAAATCCCGCATCTTCCATCATAGCAGTGTAGTCCCCCACGTCAATCGCGCCCGTCACACATTCTGCCCATTGCGCAGCATCTGCACGCATCTCCGGCGTAAAGTCGCCTTCGGTCACGATGTCGCTCACGCTCAGGCGGCCACCGGGCTTCAGCACGCGCAGCGCTTCGGCAAACACCGCACGCTTGTCCGGCGACAGATTGATGACGCAGTTCGACATGATCACGTCCATGCTGTTATCGACCACTGGCAGTGCTTCGATCTGCCCGCGCCGGAACTCGACGTTGTGTGCGCCGAGCTTGACCTTGTTCTCGTTGGCGCGCTTCAGCATCTCCGGCGTCATGTCCACACCGATCACATAACCGTCGTCGCCGACCTGCTTTGCTGCCAGGAAGCAATCGATCCCCCCGCCGCTGCCCAGGTCCAGCACCCACTCGGCCGGCTGCAAGCCCGCAATCGTCACGGGGTCGCCGCAGCCAAGCGAAATGCCCGTTACACTGTCCGGCAATTCCAGCAGCATCTGACTATCGTACAACTGTGGCGAAGCACAGTTACAATCGGTGTTGCCTGTCCCACAGCAGCTTTGCTGTGTCCCAGCCGCGATACTGCCGTAGCGTTCGCGCACAACCTCGTGAATGGTGACGTTTGACGTATTCATTCGAGAACCCCTTCATATCGATATATATCGATTAAACACTTCAAAAAAGTGCTAAGTCACCAAGAACGCCATAAGATTTATCCGACACCTGGCGTTGTTGGTGCCTTAGCGTTTGTCTCTGCCTCTTCGATCAGGATCGATTGGAGCGGGATCATGCCGCCGCCGTCTTCCGGCGCGAGCAGACGTTGCAGTGTGCCGCAGCACAACACCACCTGATGACGATTCAATGTATAGAACCGCTGGCGTCCCTCCTGCCGAATGTTAACCAGCTTTGCCTCTTCCAGCACCTTTAGATGATGGCTGACGGTAGGCTGATTGACCTTGCCGCCGAGCTTCTCCACAACTTCGCCCACGCTCAACCAGACACAGCATAAATGTGTCATGATCGCGTAGCGCGTATCATCAGCAATCGCTTTGGCAAACAGCCGTTCTTCAGTCAGTGTAATCATAATTGCAAGCATATATCGATTCGTATCGATATGTCAAGCGCCAGATTGTTAAGCAATAACCACTACTCCGAGCCTACTTAATGAAAATTCCTTAACATTTACTTGACCTTCGCTTGACCTTAGACCGTTAGAGTTGTGCATCGTTCAACTTAACACAACCTACTACGCCGGGGGCGCGAAACGACATCTTATGCCAATGCTCGAAGTGACAGATCTACGTGTCGTCTATCAGAATGGCAACGAAGCCCTCAAATCCATTACCTTCTCAGCAGAAAAAGGCGAACTTATCGGCGTCATCGGGCGCAGCGGTGCGGGCAAATCGACGCTTTTGCGCTGCATCAACGGGATGCAGAAGCCGACCAGCGGCAGTATTGTCCTGGACGGTGTAAACCTGACGGCGATGAATGACGAGCAACTGCGCAAGGCACGACGCGAAATCGGCTTTATCTGGCAGGAATACAACCTTGTCGAACGCCTGCCCGCCATCACCAACGTCCTGACCGGACGACTAGGCTACAACAGCAGCTTCGCCAGTTTCTTCGGCTACTTTGGCAAAGAACATCGTGACATTGCGCTGCGCAGCCTTGAACAAGTGGGCTTGCTGCATCGCGCCAAGTTTCGTGCGGACAAGCTTTCTGGCGGTGAGAAGCAGCGCGTCTCGATTGCCCGCGCCATCAGCCAACAGCCGAAAATCCTGCTTGCAGATGAACCCGTCGCCAGCCTTGACCCCGAACTCTCTGTCCAGGTATTGGGAGATCTGGCGCGTGTCGCCCGCGAAGTCGGTGTCCTCACGCTCGTCAATATTCATCAGGTCGAACTTGCACAGCAGTTCTGTGACCGTCTAATTGGCATTGCGCAGGGCAAGATCGTCTTTGACGGTGCGCCATCGGAACTCAACATGAATGTTCTCGATGCGATCTATCGCTTCGACAAGAACCTATCGGAAAAAGATCTGGCAGAACTCGCCAAACTTCGCGAACTCGTCCCTGTTTAGTCAAAGGCTGACCGATGGCAAATATCACCGTAGATCAGGCAAACGCAAAAGGGATACCCATCCAGCTTTCGCCTGAACAAATCCGTGAACAACTACTGCGCCCGTTTCCAACCTTTAACCTGCGCGGCATTCTCATTCTCTTGCTCGTCATTGTCATTCTTGCGTGGAGCTTGAGCGCCGTTGGCCCCAGCGAATTGAACCGCATTACTTCATTTGCTGACCCCTTCATCGCAATGGGCAACTTAATCCTCCGCATGTTCCCTCCCGGATGGGAAGTCGCAAGCGAACAGCCCGTCCAAATCAGTCTGTTTGGGCAGACGATTGTTGATTTCACCATTACCCGCAGCACGATTTCAATCCCAACCTTCGAATATCGTGGGCGTGAAATCGGCGGTTCGATGGAGATCGGCTGGCTGCCTGTCATCACGGCGATGTTCGAAACGATCCAGATGGCGATCATCGGCACGCTTGGTGCGATTGCAATGGCACTGCC
>JANRJX010000027.1:0-4956 GCA_033763755.1 Chloroflexota bacterium | reverse complement strand
CAGACGCGCCGCCAGAGCGCCGACCGCGCCGCCTTGCAGATGGTCGACAGCCGCACGCCGCTGCCGCTGATCGCCTTCATTGGCTTTGGGCTGGCGGTGGCGGTGGATTTAATCGGCTTGATCGTGACGGGCGTATCCGTTCGCGTGCCGGAACTGACGAGCTTTGGCGCGTTCACGCCCAACTTCCTGACATGGGGCGTGGCGATTGTCTTCATGCTGGCGA
The DNA here is from genome assembly GCA_033763755.1 of Chloroflexota bacterium. GTDB lineage: Bacteria > Chloroflexota > Anaerolineae > Aggregatilineales > Phototrophicaceae > Flexifilum. The sequence continues at coordinate 4,733 of JANRJX010000027.1, read as the reverse complement.
TCCAGCCGGTCGCTGACGGGCTGGTCTTTCGCGGTGTCGCGTTTCCGGCACTGCGCGCGGCGGCGGGCGGTGCGTTCGGCTGGTTCATCAGCGGCGTGCTCTACGGCGTCTTTCACTACTTCGTCTATCCGCCTGCTTACGCGCAGGGCGGCATCACGCCGTTGTGGTATGGCATGATCGCGCCGATCCTCGAAGGGCTGATCTACGGGGCAGTGCGCGCGGCGACGGGCAGCACGCGCGCAGCGATTGTCGCGCACATGGCATTCGGCTTGTTCGCGCTGGCAAAACTGCTGCTGGTGAGTGGGTGAGGTGTCTCTATGTTTGTTGCTGAACTTCCGATTGCGTTTTCACAAGCTGACATCATTGCCTTTTGCGAAAGGCATCACATTGTCAAACTGGCAGTGTTCGGCTCTGTATTGCGGGACGATTTTCGCACAGACAGCGATATTGACGTGCTGGTAACCTTTGATCCGCAGCATATTCCTGGTTGGGAGTTCGTGGATATGCAGGATGAACTGACAATGCTCATGGGTAGGCAGGTGGATTTGAATACGATTGGCTTTCTCAGCCGTTACTTTCGTGATCGCGTGGTGAGTGAGGCGTTGGTTCTGTATGAACGACCACGATAAAGCGTTGCTTCAAGACATGCGCGAAGCTGCACGCAAAGCGATCGAGTATACCAGAGGCAAAACACGCGAAACGCTTGTTGAAGATGATGAACTGATTGGATTTGCCGTTGTCCGAGCCATCGAAATCATTGGTGAGGCGGCAAATCGTGTATCTTCTGAGACTCAAACCACATTTACAACAATTCCCTGGCGACGTGTGATTGGTATGCGTAATCGGATTGTTCACGATTATCTGAATGTTGACTATGACATTGTATGGGAAGTAATTACGGAAGGTCTTCCTGCATTGATGCTGGAATTGGACAGCATTCTGAGGGATGAAGCTAATTGATGAAAGTAGTTGTCGCCTCCACCAATCCCGTCAAGCTGGAAGCCGCACGGCGTGGCTTCGTCGCCATGTTCCCCAATGATGCGCTTGATCTGCACGGCGTCAACGTCCCGTCTGGCGTCAGCGATCAGCCCATGAGTGAGCGCGAAACCCGCGATGGCGCTGCGCAGCGCGCCGCCAACGCCCGCATCCACACGCCAGACGCCGATTACTGGGTCGGCATTGAGGGCGGCATCAGCGACACTGACGGCGAAATGCTGGCGTTCGCGTGGGTCGTCATCCTGTCCGGCGCGCGGGCAGGCAGCAGTCGCAGTGCTACCTTCCAACTGCCGCAGGAAGTGGCGCAGCTGGTGCGCGATGGGCTGGAACTGGGCGATGCCGATGATGTCGTCTTTGGACGCAGCAACTCGAAACAGCAGAACGGCTCTGTCGGGTTGCTGACAGGCGATGTGATCGACCGCGTGCTATACTATGAACACGCCGTTATTCTGGCGTTGATTCCCTTCAAGCACCCGACGTTGACGTTTGCACCCTGAGGTCGCCTCATGTCGCCCCGTTCCCAGTTTATGCTCGGCATCCGCACGATAGCGCCTGTTATCGTTGGTCTCATCCCGTTCGGTCTTATCTCCGGCGTCGTTGCTGTCGAGGCGGGCATCCCGCCGGAAGCGGCATGGAGCATGTCGTGGATCATGTTTGCGGGCGCGTCGCAAATCGTCATGTCGCAGTTGGTCAGCGCGGGCGCTGCTGAGTGGGTCATCATCCTCAGTGCCAGCGTCGTCAACCTGCGCATGTTGATGTACAGCGCCGCGCTTGCCACCACTTTCAAGCCGCTATCCAACGGTGTAAAAGTACTGCTGTCATACCTGCTGACCGACCAGGCGTTCGTCGTCAGCGTCAACCGCTACAGCGAACATCCCGACGAACCGCTAACGCTCAAGGTATGGTTCTATCTGGGCGCGGCGCTGGCGTTGTGGCTGCCCTGGCAGATTACCAGCGCTATTGGCGTGTGGCTGGGCGCGAGCGTCCCCGAAGAATGGGGGCTGCTGTTCGCCGCACCGCTGTCATTCATCGCCATCTGGGTGCCAGGTCTGAAGGATCGCCCGCTGGTCGTTGCGGCGATTGTCGGCGGCGCGGTGGCGGTGGTGCTGGCGTTCCTGCCCAACCGTCTCGGCTTGATCATCGCGGCGGTGGCAGGCATCGCGGCGGGGTATATGTATGAAGAGCAGGCGAGTAAGGGTAGGATGCATCCTGCCCCTGCGGTACGGGATAACGACGAGGTGGCTTAGATGAACATCTGGTTACTCATCGTCATTGTCGGTGTGCTGACGTTTCTGATCCGTTATTCGTTCATCGCGCTGGTCGGGCGGGTCGGAATGCCTGCGCGCTTGCAACGGGCGCTGCGCTTTGTTCCGGCTGCGGTGCTGGCGGCGCTGATCATGCCCGAACTGATCTATCGTAATGGCGTGTTTTCGCCCATCCGTCTGGCGGCGGGAACGGTGGCGATTCTGGTGGCGTGGCGCACGAAGAACGCCATCTTTACGATGACAGCAGGCATGATCGTGCTGTGGATCTTGCAGGGTATGACGGGCGCATGATGACCGTGGTGCGCCGGTTGTGGGGCGCGTTTGTCTGGGCAGTGGCATGGGCGGCGCGGCTGGTGCTGCTGGTTGTGCTGCTGCGCTATTCGACACCACCGCCGAATGACCGTATCGGCGCGATCACACTGCTGGCAGGCGACGCCCTCTTTGATTACGTGGGCTGGATGGCGGGCGCGCTGCTGGCGAAGACAGAGCAGACGCTTTACGGTGTCCATCCGTTCATGAACGAAGACGAGCGCAGCGCGTACGTCCGCCGTTACATGGATGATCTGACGCGCGTGAATGCGCTTAATGGGCAGATTGATGCGGTATACGCCGATCCAAACGTGGGCGATCCAGCGCGGGCGACCACGGAAGTGCGCACCGAACGCGACGCGCTGCGCGCCGATCTCGCCAGCCGCCAGTCGCTGGCAGAGGCGATTCTGGAAGGGCAGGTGGCCGCTGTGCTGGTGGAGGAGGGCTTTAGCATCGGCGGGCAGCTTGTGCCGCCGATTGCCATGCGCTTCTCCGCCGTGCCGAACATGCTCGTCACGTCGCCGCGTGACAACATCCAGTTTGAGTACGGCTACCCGCTCGACCCGATGCCCGCCGACGCACAGGCAGCAATCGAGGCGCGTGTGGAAGCGGCGCAAGATGTGTCAGCGCTGGTGGTGCCTCTGGGCGGCATCGCGCTCTACCCGGCGATGATCCTCGAACGCACGTCGATTCCGGCGTCGCTCGACACGTTCGCGCATGAATGGCTGCATCATTACCTGCTGCTGTTCCCGCTCGGCTTCGCCTATGAGTTTGGCAACGAGACGCGCATCATCAACGAGACAACCGCCGTGCTGTTTGGGCGCGAAGTCAGCCGTCTGGTCGTTGCGCGCTACTATCCTGACCTGCTGCCGCCCACGACACAGGAGGCACGAACATTCGCCCGCCGCGCCGATGCGCTGCTGTTTGCGCCGCTGCAACCTGCGCCGTTCGATTACGGGCGCGAGATGAACCAGACGCGCGTTACGGTGGACGGGCTGCTGGCGGCGGGCTTGATCGAAACGGCAGAGCGTTACATGGAGACGCGGCGGCGGCAGTTCGTCGCCAATGGCTATATCATCCGCCGCATCAATCAGGCATTCTTCGCCTTTTATGGCGGCTATCAAACCGGTGCGCCGGGTGCGGGCGGCAGCGACCCGATTGGTCCGGCGGTGCAGCGCATTCGCGATAACAGCGCGTCGATCTACGATTGGATCGCTACCATGCGCACCATCACGACGCGCGAGGAATTGCTGATGGTGAGTGGGGATGGGTAGTACAGCAACAAGATTAAACTGATGCCCGGACAAGGGGCTTAAGCCCCTTGTTCAATCCAGCACTCTCATGTTGTTGGTGCACCAGGGACGACACATGTGTCGTCCGTTGAAATGAATTCATCAAGGGGTTATCCCTTCTGAATCTTGTTCTGCACGAAAACCAGAAACGGATACGCCAGACTGCTCTTGTCAATCGCGCGCGTGCCGCTTAATACCGTTTGGTTCGCCTGCTCAAAGTCGTGGTGCAGCCGTTCCATCTCGCGCACCTGCTGTGCCGATGGTTCGTGGTGGAACAGCGCGACCAGGCTGGACATGCGCGCCGCTGCGAACAACAGCCAGCCGTGATCCGGCAGCTTGTTGATGCGGCGTGCGATCAGCTTGTTCGCTTCCATCAACTGTGTGAAGTCGTTGAGCGTTGGCGAAAGCAGCGCGGGCGGCACATCAAATTCGCCAAGCGTATCGACAAATGTGCCAGTCTTGTTGTGGTAGATGATCAACCCCAGCGCCTTGCCCATCGTCGCCTTGCGGATGGCAATGGTTCCACCCGGAACTGCCGTGAGCTGTTCTTCGTCGGCGTCGCCCATTTGATCGATCAATTGTAGCTGACTGTTGTAGTGATCGTAAATCGCGTGGAATTGCTCGCGACTGACTTTTCCTTCCGCAAACTCCGACAGAAGGTTTTCGATCTTTCTACGAACCTGCTTCTTTAGTGCATTTGCCTGCTGTTCCATACGTTCTTCGCCTCTGTTTACTTCCGATATTCATTGATGTCACGAATTATTTATGTTTTTCACAAGTTCTATCATCAATTGATTTAGAATGTGTGTTACTCTGCTTGTAGGGGTAAAGTTTACTTTCGGTTTAAGAACGCTAGTAAACACAAACTTCC
>JANRJX010000026.1:0-17695 GCA_033763755.1 Chloroflexota bacterium | reverse complement strand
CGATTGGGAGTTTACAGAACCCGTCATGGAACCGTCGGCAGATGGGACGTACTGGCTGCACTTCCGCACGCCGTATGCCGTCCGCGCGCGGCTGCCCGACCAGAATAACGTCACGCTGGCGCTCAATCTGCGCATGACGGGCGGGCGAGTGTCGATCCGCACGCACTACACGGAAGGCATCGGCTACTACCGTTTCAGCTTGAGCGCAGATGGGCTGCTGGAACTGGCGCGCGGGGAGACGGTCGTCGCGTCGGTGCGGCTGGTGCCGGTGCAGCCGGAGCATTGGCGCTCGCTGCGGCTGGCGGTTACAGGGCGGTCGCTGCGCGCCAGCATTGACGGCGCAATGGTGCTGCACTACGTCGATCCCGCACCGCTGCCGCCGGGACAGGTGTGGATGGCGGTAGACAATATCCCGACGGGCGAAGTCTGGATCGACAACGTGCAGATGACGGGCAGCACGCCACGCGCAGAGATTGCGCCGCCCATCGACATGAGTGCTGTCAGCATGAACCTGTCGCCGTTTTCGACGCAGCCTGTTGTGATTTTTGACCGCCTTATGAATGCAACGACGGGTGATCATGACCTGTATCGCATGAACATTGACGGCAGCGGATTTGTAGCCTTACCCGGCAACACGCCTGGGAAAGAGTACGAACCCGTGCTATCGCCTGATGGCAAATACATTGCGTTTACTGCCTGGCGCGATGGCACTACCTATAGCAACAATACCAATATCTGGGTCATGAACAGTGATGGCAGTGGGCTGTGGCAAGTTACCAATAACGCTGCTTTTGATCACAGTCCTGTCTGGTCGCCCGATGGCTCGCGGCTTGCCTTTGTTTCAAATCGAGGTGGTGTGGAGCGGGTCTATGTCTTGTATGCCGGAGCTTCCGAAGCTGAAGGCGACCAAGCCGCGATGATTAGCGCGGGTAAAGACCCGGCGTGGTCTCCTGACGGCAGCGCTCTGGTGATCTCAGCCTTAAATACGACCACCGACAACACTTGGGACCTATACCTGGTGGATATGACCAACTACAACTACACCCGCTACCATTTGTTGGGCGAGTCGCTGCGCGCGGAACTCCAGCCGTCATGGTCGTCTGACAACAGTGCGATAGTTTTCACATCGATCATCTACAATGGCACAGTCCCGGAATACACGTTGCGGCGCGTGCTGCGCTACGCACCCTACACGGTTGTCACTATCTCCAGTGTCAAAGATGCCATCGCCGCAGATTACTCACCCAATGGCGGTGAACTGATCTGGCGCTTGACTTCATCGCCAACGCTCGGCGGCTTTGCACGTGCGGCGTCGGCATCGCCGTTCGGCGTGACCCATTACCCTGTCCATAACAGCAGCGGAAACGATTTCAATCCTGATTGGGGCAATTTTGCGCCGCCAGCGCAGGGCGCGACCCCCACGCCGACAGTGACCCCGCCTATGACGGGCGTGTGGGCAAGCGACTGGATCAATCTGACCTATCGCTATACCAACGGTACATACAGCCATCCTGTGCAACCGCTGGGGAATCACCCGGCGACACCAGACACCTACCTCATTGGCATGGCATTTGAGTGGTTGACGATGGTGCCAAGCTCTGACCATATCATCGAATACATGTACGATGGCGGGATGAACTTCAATTTTCGCGGGATTAGCGTACAGGCAAACGGCGGCAGCTTCCGCCATCGGCGCGGGGTGATTCAGTGGATGTACAGAAGTCCGCAGCATTGTGGCATCAGTTACGCTGCCAACTGGATGCCAAACTATACTGCAAATGCCGCCCAAATCTGCACCTACTACCTGCCAGGCTCAACAGCGAGCATTGGGGGCGGGGCAATCCTTGTCAATGGGAACAGTCGCGGCGCGTTTTCCCCAGAGTCTATGAGTTGGTCGAACTGGGGCGTGAACCTGCGCGGCACCGCCCGCGTCCGCTATATCTACTGGAAGCAGGAGGTAAGTACGCCCACGCCGACGGCGACGCTGCCACCTACTCTTACTCCAACACCAATGCCCCAAGTTTACCACATCCCTTGTACTGTTACCTCAAACAACGGTTATGTTCGAGTACGTAATTTCCCTGCGTCTGACTTTGAAACCATGAGCAACAGCGATGGACAAATCGTTATGGAGTTGTATAGAGGTACAACTGTCAATGTTTATGAATTCCGTATGGCACGAGATGGTGTACAGTGGGCACGTATCTCCCCATATGAAGCCTATAGCGGTAATACATTATGGGTACGAACGAGCGAACCAGGCGGCAGTCTTCTTCTGGAAGCGGGATCCGCCAACTGCGGTGGCTCAGCGCCAACACCTTATCTCAACATGAATGCGACTCAGATGCCCCCTGTTCCTGCGTCATTTGCTCCCGTGCCGGCGGGCTGCGGACCCGGTAACATTTGCGTTCATCAATCCTGGAATCCAACGAATGCGCAGGATCAGGTCAATATTGTCGCTTTCATCCTTGCCTGTGAAGCAGGAAATAGCCGTACATTTGAAGACCAAGCCGACGCACTGGCAGTTGCCTATGTCATCCGCAACCGAACGCGATCACTTACCTACTACGGTACAGCAGACCAGGTTGTACGGCAAAGTGATCAATTTGACTGCTGGACCGTTGGAGCGCCGGCTAGCTCAGGGATCACCAACACACCGCCCGGTTATGGCATTGACGCCACTATCTATGACTACGCCGTAGCGCTTCTAAATGGAAACTTGAACACCCAATACCCAGGCGTTTTCAATGGCGCAGTACGTGATCTCGGATTGTACTTCTTTGGCATTTTTGTTCCTCAAGGAGCAGATTATGCCTCAAATCCCGCTACAGTGATGGCGGTTGCTACTCAATCATGCAACTCACCACGATTATCAACCATCTACATTGGCATCGCTCCATATAGAAACGTATCTGGAGCGGATAATGCCAACACCTACTTCTATGACAATCATGGTTGCTAAAGTAAGAAAAGGATGCGGAGAATCATGAGACGGTTACTCAAAATGGGCTTTTCAATAGCACTCGGTCTGATGGTGCTGGGCGACATATTGATATCCGAAATCGCAATCGCTCAGGATGAAACTCCGATTGCGACAGAAACGCGCCCGATCTTCGTCATGCAGAATGATCAGATTACCCAATGGAACTTTGACCTGTTGCAGTCCCGGTTGGTCATTGAATTAGGCGCGAACGTTATCGGGACCGATGGCATAGCGGTAACAGTAACGCCTGCGCTTCAGAGTACTGCGCATGCTTTGGATCGCAGTCAGACGTATGCGTATCGTGTTGACATTATACCCCAAATTACGCCACCGATTCTTCAACCTGGAAGGTTGGTGCGCGCGAATCTACAAACGAACAATGAAGAAGTGCTGTTTGAACACACAAACATTATGGGCTACAGCGTTTCGCCCCAAGGCGACAAGGTGGCAATAATTTACTGGGAAGGTGTTTATCTCGAAACCCTACCTCGTGTTTGTATGCTGGAGATTGTAACACAACAATGTTCGGAAGTTGCGATGGCAGTCACAAATGGCGAACATTCAACGACATGGCTCGACGATACAACCTTTGCGATCTTGTCATTGGCACGCAAGGTGACACTCGTGGACGCGACGACGTTACAGGTGACTACACTCCAAACGTCCGATGATCTTGATATCACATCTTTTACGCTCATTCCAAACACCCATCAGTTCTTGCTGGCTATAAATCGCTACAGTGCGCCGCCGCTAACTCCCGTTGAATTCTATGCACTGGACCGCGACACACAGGCGGTAAGTCTTTTCCGCTTTGGATCGGTCTTTGATCCAGCGGCAATGGATGGTGGAACCATAACAGCATTTCTATTCTCGCCTGATGCCACACGATTGCTCTACGGTAATGCAGGTCAATTAGGACGAGTTGCTGTCGTGGACTTTCAAACTGGACAGGCTGTCGCATTTCTAGATGGGATAACTCAAGCAACGTGGCTCGATAACGAACGCCTGTTGTTTATTCAAGGCTTCAATACGCCTGCCAGTTTGTCTCAATTGAGTATAAGAACAGGGCAAACCACAATCTTGATCCCCGATGCAACCGGAATGGCTCTGCTCAATTAGCGCGTTCCCGCCCGGCTGCCACGCCGACCTGCTGGCGGTCGCGGCGGCGCTGGACGCGCAGGGGGAGTAGAGGACAAACAAAAAACGCGGGCTGCCCCGCGTTTCGTCGTGATGAAGGATGTGTATCTACATCTGCATTCGCTGCTGTGTCGCCTGCACAAAGGCGTCAAACAGCCGCTGCATCACCGGGTCGTCGCCCGCCAAATCTTCGGGATGCCACTGCACGCTCAACGCGAACGGATGCTCTGGCACTTCCAGCGCTTCGACAATGCCGTCCGGCGCAACCGCCGTCACGCACACACCGGGCGCTGCCTGTGCCACGCTCTGGTGATGCAGACTGTTGACCGTCACGCGCGTCGTTCCCAACACATCTGCCAGGCGGCTGCCGGGGTCAATCGTGACCTCGTGCAGGCGGCGGCTACGCGGGTGGTCATCCGTCTGGTCATGCTGAAGGTCGCTTGGCTGCTGCGACGGGATGTCCTGAATCAGCGAGCCGCCAAGCGCGACGTTGATAACCTGATGCCCGCGACAGATGCCGAACAGCGGCAGCGCATCGGCGATTGCCCAGCGCGTCAGTGGCAGTTCAATCGCATCGCGCGGCACATCGACATAGCCGAGCTTCTCGTGGGGGGTTTCACCAAAGTGCGCCGGATCGACATCCGGTCCACCCGGCAGCAGCACGCCGTCCAGCCGTGTGTAAATAGCGCGCAGCGACGGCTCATCCAGCCGCGTCGGGATCATGACGGGCAAGCCACCTGCGCGCATGACACCGAGTGCGATCGGCTGATACATGCGGTTAAATTTCCAACCCGTTTCCGGGCTGGTCCATTCGGCGGTTGTGATACCGATGAGAGGCTGCACGGGTTAGCGGCGCTCCTTCAAACGCGCTGCCTTACCACGCAGATCGCGCATGTAGTACAGTTGGGCGCGGCGCACTCTGGCGCGGCGCACGACTTCAATCTTTTCGACGCGCGGGCTGTTGAACAGGAACGTGCGTTCTACACCCACGCCATGCGACGCAATTCGGCGCACCGTGAAGTTCTTTTCGTTGCCGCCGCCGCGATAGCGAATGACGATGCCCTGGAACATCTGAACGCGCTCGCGGTCGCCTTCAACAACCTTGAGATAGACCTTAATGGTATCGCCCGCGCCAAATTCGGGGTGCGCAGGGACAGGCGCTTGCAACGCCTTAATCAGCTCGTGCATAACGTAAATCATCCTTCCCACAAAAAACATGCCCCGCGCGGGGGCATGGTTGCTTACGGCAGTGACACGTCATTATAGCAGTCGCCAGCCGCGCCTATCAAGGGCGACGGTTTGCGCACATGCGTTATGATGAGGGTGGCTTTAACAACAGGATGTACTGGAATGCTGCTACGCTATTTTTATGACCGCGCGCTGGCGCAGGCGTCCTACATGGTCGGCTGCCAGTCATGCGGCGAAGCGATGATCATTGACCCGGCGCGCGACATCACGCCGTATCTGGAAGCCGCGCAGCAGGAAGGGCTGCGCATTGCCCATGTAACCGAGACCCACATCCATGCCGATTTCGTCAGCGGCGCGCTCGAATTGGCGGTGGCGACAGGTGCGCGGCTGTACCTGAGTGCCGAAGGCGGCGACGACTGGACATATCGCTGGGCGGATGACGAGACGGTGCTGCTGCGCGATGGTGACCGGATTGCGTTTGGCGGGGTGCGGCTGGATGTGCTGCACACGCCGGGGCATACGCCGGAGCATCTGGCGTTTGTGCTGACGGATGTGGCAGGAGCGGATGCGCCGTTCGGTATCTTCACGGGCGACTGTCTGTTTGTCGGTGACATGGGACGCCCCGACCTGCTGGAGACCGCTGCCGGAGTCGTGGGCAGCAAGGAGATTGGCGCACGCGGGCAGTTCGCGAACATGCAGCGGCTGCGCGCCATGCCTGATTATCTCCAGGTCTTCCCCGGTCACGGCGCGGGCAGCGCCTGTGGCAAGGCGTTGGGCGCTCTGCCCTCGTCCACGCTCGGTTACGAAAAGCGCTTCAATCCGGCGTTCCAGTTTGACGACGAAGCAGCGTTTGTCGATTGGCTTCTGGCGGAACAGCCGGAGACACCCCCGTACTTCGCGCAGATGAAGCGCGTCAACCGCGATGGTGTGATGCTGCTAAGCAACCTGTCGTCGCTCCGCCAGCTCGATCCAGTCTGGTTGCCGGGCATTCTCGACAAAGGGCTGCTGGTGATCGATGCCCGCCCGTTGGCGGCATACGCAGCAGGGCATATCGCCGGGACAGTGAATATCCCGCAGGGCGACAAGTTCAACACCTATGCGGGCTACCTGATCAATTACACCCAGCCGTACTATCTGATCGCCGAGGCGGACGCTATGGCGGAGGTCGCCCGGCTGCTGCACGCGGTCGGCGCGGATCGGCTGGATGGCTACTGGACGCCGGAGTCACTGCACTTCGACATGATGCTGCCCGGCGTGACGCCGGACACAGCCGCGCCGCGCATCAACAGCGGAGATGCCTGGCTGCTGGATGTGCGCGGGCAAAGCGAGTACGACGCGCGCCATATCGCGGGCGCCCATCATCTGCCGCTGCCGCTGCTGGCACGCCACATCGACACACTGCCGCGCGAGCAGCCGATCATTGTTCACTGTGCCAGCGGGCTTCGCTCACAGATCGCTGCAAGCTACCTCCGCGCGCGCGGCTTCACCGACGTGACCAATCTGTCCGGCGGTATAGATGGGTGGCGCGCAGCAAGGCAGGCGGTCGTGGAGGGGTGAGGTGCTGCGTCCTCGCCCCTCGCTGGATTGAACCCACAGGACATAGGTGTTTGCCTGCTTGCGACGAGCCCTACCCCGCCGTCACAGGCAGCAGCGTTTGTATCCCATCGACCGACTCGACGCACCAACCCGTCGTCCCGTCCGCCAGCCGCACCCGCCACCAGACCAGCCCATCCGCCGCACGCGGTCCTTCGATGATCGTCACACGCGTGTCATTCGCCAGTTCCATGATGACCGAGAAACTGCGCCCCGCCCCCGTTCGCAGTCGCAGCGAGTCGCCTTCCGTCGTGTTGACGATAGCATCCGCACCGACCGCCAGCCCTGCCGGAGCCGCCACCACCGTCGGCGGGACAAACGTGGGCGCTGCGGCGGGAGGGGCAACTGCCGCTGCCGCACCGACGAACTCCGGCTCTGCCAGCCGCGCCCACGCCAGCGGTGCGACCGGACCGGGCATGAAGTTGTCGCTGTTCCAGATCAGCGTGACGAATTCGTCGGGGGTCGGGTTTGTCCACACAGGCACGCCAGCGACAGCCGGCAGCCCGCCGCGCGTCTCGGTGTAGTACAGGGCCGTGATGCCTTCGCCGCCCGTCAGCGCCGACTCGCGCGTTAAGAAGATGAAGCCGTCAAACACACCCTGAATGTCTTCCACGCTCACACCAGTCTCGCCTAACAGCGTGCCGTCACGCTCCAGCAGTTGTACGAAGGGCGTGGCGTCTGAGCGTTCGCCCACAACAGCGACCCGCTCGCCGTTCTGGACGAAGACTGCCTGATAGAACGAGGCTTCCGCCTCGGTGTAGAAGGGAAAGCGCCCACCTAACAGTGGATCGTAAACAGTCACCGTGTTGAACTGGATAAATGGAAACGCATCTGGCGATGCACTGCTCGCAAGGCGCGTATCATCTCTGGGCATCAGGACTTCGCCCGTCATCAGCAGCGTGTCGGTATTCAGATAGCCATAAGTGACTGTCGGACCGACAAGATTGGTGGTCGTATCCCAAAGATAGCTGGGACCACCAAACGCATCGCTGGGGATGGGCAGCATGACGAAATGAACCATTGCCCCACGATAGGATTGCACGATCGGCACGATGAACGGACCTGCCGGGACGCCTCCCGCAATCGCCGCCGGGTCAGACCCGTTGAGGACAAAGACATCGCTCGTGAACAGATCCAGCACGATCACCTGCCAGCCGCCTGCTTCCACACCATGTGAGAAGGCGATCTGCGAGTCGCTTTCGCTGAAGTTAAGCGGACTGGCGGCAAATTCCAGGCTGACGCGCGTTCCGGCAGGCATCTCAAAAACGCGGATGATGTCCTGCGTCGACACGTCCAGCACATTCACGACCGGTATATCGGTACTGATGCTGCGCGTAACGTAAGCGACAACCTCGCCGTTGTGCGAGACGGCGACCGTACCGGGGTAGCCCGCCGCATCGTGTGTGGTATCCAGTGGAATAACGAATTCGCGTGTGACCGTCCCCGCGTCGTTGACCTGAGTCAGGCGTCCGCTTTCTGGCGCGTACAGCCAGACGGACCAGCCGCCCGCCTGTGCCGATGCAGGCAGTGCCGCCAACAGCACAGTCATCACCAGCAGAAGCATTCCAAATCGTGTGCGCATAAGTGCCCCCATCCATAATCAAGCCGAAGCAAGGACCGCATTATGCGCGAAATCGAGGACATGAGCTACAGGACATCGGTACGATCAAAAGTTTGGATCGACCACGTACTGCCACCAGTTCCACGAGATGCCGTTCGCCTTGCCTTCGATATGTGGGAAGTGTCGGAACCACCAGCGATGATGGGCGCGAATATCGCCGCCGCCCCATTCGCTTTTGTCCACAACGCGCGGCGCGCCAGACAGATCGGGGAAGCGATACCAGTGATCGCAGTAGCTTGGGACAGGCGTTGGGTTGCCCCAGTCGTAATCGCGCACGCTGTTGGGCGCGAAATGCACGTTGCCGCACTCGGCGCGGTTGGGATACTTGAGATGGTAGCGAGTGAAGCGCTCGAACAGGTTGGCATCGCCCACGGTCCCCTCGAAGACTTTGTACAGCATCGACTCGGCGCGATGCCCCAGATTTTCCAGCATTTCGCCCACGCCGCGCTCAAAGTTGAAGCCCATGATGACGAAGCGCCGTTCGCAGTGCTGCGTACCATCCAGCGGCGGCGCGTTGCACCAGAACGCGCCTTTGCCCGCCATGATCGACTCGTAGTAGCCGCCGTAGGGATGCCCGAACAGCCAGACTTCATCGATCTCGTCACGCTTGATGCGCCCGATCATGTCGAACTCGCGCACCAGTTCGAGATAATCGACGCCATCCGGCTGATGAAAGCTGCGATTGCTCCATGCTTTCAGATAGCTGGTTTCGTCATAACGGAAGCCATCGCGCTTGAGTGGGTAGGTGCGCGCGACAATGTGATCGTGGATGACGTAGTTGGCGTAGTTATAGCTGCATTCGCGCACATCGTCGATATACCCCTGTGCCAGCTTTTCGGGGTCGTTCCAGCGAAAGTGATCCTTGATGGTGATGCCACCCCTGGTTTGCAGGATCGGGTTGTGGGTGATCATCAGCACCCGCCGCGTGATGGGCGCGGGCAGCCGCACATCGCCTACTGGCGAGGGATTCCACTCACTCGCATCGAGCGGGTGCGGCTGCCCGCTGCTGACCATGGACTTGAGGAGGTTGCGAATCATGTCCATAGGGTGGTTGACACGCCTTTCCTGTTCACATCTACCCTCACTGTAAGTTACCTCTGTCCGACCACATGGTCAAACTGGGTCATTGTGTTATCATTTCCACATGAGCAAACGACAAAAGCGCCTCGGTCGGATTCGTCAAAATCCGAAAAACGTAATGATTGAAGACTTGCAGCAAGTCCTTGAAGATCATGGATTTGTGCTTGATCGTGTTACTGGTAGTCACTACATCTTTCAATGCGAAAAAGAAAAGCGCTTATGGACATTGGTCATTCCATTGAATAAGCCCGTGAAAGTCACATATGTCAAGGCGGCAACAGCAGCGATTGATGAGATACTGGCGTTAAGTCCAGCGGAGGATGTGAGCGATGGAGATAGTGAAGACGAAAGATCTTGAATACTATCTGGGATTGCGATACCAAATCGTGTTAGTTCCAGAAGATGATGGATGGGGCGCAATCATTGCTGAGTTGCCGGGATGCGTAGGGGCGGGAGATACCATTCCTGAAGCACTGGCAATGCTGGATGATGCCAAGCGCGGCTGGATGGCGGCAACGCTTGATCGCGGCTATCCCATCCCCGAACCTGGCGAAATAAAGTCGCCGCTCACCAAGGTGTAAATCGCTTCCATGCTCATCTGTATGCAGCGGGATGGTTTCTACGGATGGCGCCTCAATCATGCACAGCTTTCTACAAGCTTGCATTTCTTGTTTCCCATTATAGATCATTTATTCAAGCAAGCGCGAACCGGCGTTAGGCTTAAAGAGCAATCGTATCTTCTTAGCCGAAAGCTATCGCCATGTACGTAGAATTGCGAATTATCGCCGGGTTCTTCAAACTGGTCGCTATTCTCCAATTCACATTTTCCTTGTTTGGCATTGTCACGTTCGTCCTTAATGTCAGCAATATCGCAAGCTTTTTTGGTCAACTCAGCATCATCGTGCCAGTAGAATTGCTCTACTTCGCAGCAGTGGCGCTGCTGGCGCAAGCGTTCATCGCTGCCGCCATGCTTTATGCACAGGGTCAGTTGATCGATGTGGTGCTATCGATGGAGCGGAGCTTGCTCGTGCTGCGGTCAGAAAGTTTCATCCGTGCGCCGGGTGGAACGTCGGTTACGTATGCCGGAATGCCGCCCCCACCGCCGAGAAATTTGTGGGAAGATCGGGGATAGTCATCTGCCTGCAATGAGGGATTTGTGAGATAAGTGAGGCGGACGCTTGAAATATCATCCCCCAAACGCCCGCGCACGCCCGCGCACAACTACATTTACTGTTTGCCCTGGCGTGTAGCGCTCTATCGCATCCGCCCGTGCCACCAGCGCGAGATCGCCATACGAAACACCGATGCGCTGCGTATGCCCGTAGAATTCGCGCCATAGCACCCGCCCCGCGCCGTCATTGCTGGTAACGAGTTGTAACTGCTCCGGGCGCAGCAGCACATCCACCGCACCAGACGCATGTTCGTCCAGCGTCAGGTCGCCCAGTGCGCAGCGCGCCGTCATGCCGTGCGCCTTGGCGGGCAGGAAGTTCGCCTCGCCGACGAACGCTGCCACCGCGCGCGATGTCGGCTGGCGATAGAGCGTCTGCGGCTCCGCCACCTGCGCCACCTGTCCCTCGAACATCACTGCCACCTCATCCGCCAGACTGAGCGCCTCTTCCTGATCGTGCGTGACCAGGATCGCCGTGATGCCCGCCTGCCGCAAGATAGCGCTGATCTCCGTCCGCACCTGCGCCCGCAGCGCCGTGTCGAGGTTGGAGAACGGCTCGTCCAGCAGCAGCACGCGCGGGGCAGGGGCAAGCGCGCGTGCCAGCGCCACGCGCTGCTGCTGCCCGCCCGAAAGCTCGTGCGGCATCCGCTTGTCCAGCCCGCCCAGCCCGACCAGCGTCAGCATCTCCGCCACGCGCGCCGCCTTTTGGTTGCCACGCAGCCCGAACGCAACATTCTCATAGACGTTCAAATGCGGGAACAGCGCGTACTCCTGAAACACCATCCCGACGCGGCGGACTTCGGCGGGCTGGCTGCTGCGTGCATCTGCTACGACGCGCCCGTCAATCAGAACGCTGCCGCCGTCCGGCGTCTCAAAGCCGGCGATCATGCGCAGCGTCGTCGTCTTGCCGCAGCCGCTCGGTCCCAGCAGGGCGACGATCTGCCCGGCTTTCACGCGCAGACTCACGCCGCGCAGGACGGGTTGGCGATCATATGTCTTGGTCAGATCGATACATTCGACCGCGAACTCAGGTGCGCTCATGCGGATTTATCACCCGCGCGCATCAGCAGCAGCACCGGGATCAGCCCGACAACCACAATCGTCAGCGCCGGAATTGCCGCTGCCTGCCAGAATGACTCGGCTGCCAGCATGTACGCCCACACGCCGAGCGTGTCCATCCCGAACGGGCGCAGCAGCAGCGTGGCGGGCAGTTCCTTCATCACATCGACAAACACCAGAATGCCGCCTGCCAGCATTCCATTGACGACCAGCGGTGCCTGGATACGCCGCAGCACGCGCCAGGGACTCGCGCCAAGCGTGCGCGCCACCTCTTCCATGCTCGGCTTGACCTTGCACATGCTGGCGTCCACGCTCTGATAAGCGACCGCCATGAAGCGCACGACATAGGCGTACAAGAGCCCGGCAATTGAACCCGTCAGGATCAAGCCCGTGCCGAACCAGTCGCCAAGCGCGTGGTCAATCGGCGCAAGTGTCAGCAGCACGCCCGCGGCGATGACCGAACCGGGCAGCGCGTAACCGAGCGCGCTCAGCCGCGCCGCGCCGCGCACGAGCCGTGTCTTCCAGGCGCGCACGCCCTGCGCAAGCACGAGCGCCAGCATCACCGTCAGCAGCGCCGCACCGCCCGAAAGCGCAAATGTGTTGGCGATATACTGCCCGTAGACTGTCTCCCAGGTGCCGGGGATCAGCCCGTTGATCTCGTTGATCGCCCACAGCACCAGTTGACCGACGGGCAGCCCGAACGCCAGCAGCAGCACGCCCGCGCAGGCAGCGAACGCCGCCCAGCCGCGCCATCCGCCCAAATGCAGCCGCACAGGGACACGCCCGCGCCCGCCCTGCTGGTCAAAGCGTGAGCGCCCGCGCAGCCCGCGTTCCAACAGCAGCAGACCGAGCGCGACCACCATCAGCAGCGATGCCAGTTCGGTCGCCGCCACGCGATCCATACGCCCTTCCCACAGCCGGACGACGCCTTCGCTAATCGTCGGAAAGCTGAAGAAGCGCACGGTGGCGAAGTCAGTCATTGTCTCCATCAGCACCAGCCCGACACCCGCCGCCAGCGACGGACGTGCCATCGGCAGGGCGATGCGCCAGAAGGCACGACGGCGGTTGCAGCCGAGCGCCCGCGCTGCTTCCAGCGTCACGCCCGCCTGTTCGCGGAACGCCGCCCGCGCCAGCATGTAGACATACGGATACAACACCAGCGTCATCACGATCACCGCACCGAAGCCGTTCATCAGGTCGGGGAACGGCGCGCCACGCCCGAACAGATTGCGCCACGCCGTTTGCAACGGTCCGGCGAAATCGAGCAGCGACATGAACACGAAACCCATCACGAACGCCGGGACTGCCAGCGGTAGCAGCAGCAGTTTGTCCAGCCAGCGCCGCGCCGGGAAGTCGTGCATCGTGACCAGCCACGCCAGCCCCGTACCGATCACCAGCGTACCCACGCCAACGCCCGCAATCAGCAGCAGCGTATTGCCGATCATGCGCGGCAGTACCGTAGACCACAACTGCGCCCACAGGTCAATGTTGGGCGTCAGCAGTTCGATTGCCAGCAGCAAAATCGGCACAGCGATGATGCCCGCGATCAGCAACGGCAGCAATGGCAAACGCAGCCGGATGCGCGCTTTGGCACTCGGCTGCGTCAGGGGCAGTGATGGGAGCGGTGTGTCGAAAGATCGTGCGACCATGTGTGTCCTGAAAAGTCTAAACCCTCACCCCCCACCCCTCTCCCTCCTGGAGAGGGGAGTCCAGAAGAGTCTTCTCGTGTCACCTGTCTCAAGGACAGTGACGCCCTGAAGAGTCTTTCAAAGTCCCTCTCCATGAGGGAGAGGAATTTAGGGTGAGGGTTAAATTCTAAAATCCGTACCCTGTGCGTTCGAGCAGCGCGACGGCGGCTTCCTGCACATCGCCGTATTCGCTCAACGGCAGCGGGTCAATGATGAACTCGCCAAACTCAACCAGCAGCGGATGGATGTCGGCGTCGGCATTGACCGGGAACTCATAGTTGCCGCCGGGGATGCCCGTCTCATCCGCGCTCTGCCCGTCCGTGACCATCCATTCGATCAGGCGGATGGCGTTATCGACGTTGAGCGCCGCGCTGGTTACGCCCGCACCACTGACATTGCGGAACGCGCCGCGTTCACCTTCGCCCTGGTTTGCCCAGAAGAGCCGCACCGGGAATTCCGGATCTTCACTGAGCAGTCGCGCCAGATAGTACTGGTTCGTCAACCCAACATCGCAGCCGCCCGCCGCAATCGTCTCCAGAATGCGGGTATCGCTGTCGATATACGTCGGGTTATTGGCAACCCAGCCCGCCACGACTTCCTCTGCCGCTTCTTCACCCAGATCAGCGATCAGGCTGCCGACGAGGGAAATGGTGTAAATGTGCGTCGCCGGGCGCAGGCACAGCCGACCGTTCCACATCGGGTCGGCAAGCTGCTCGTAAGTCGAAAGCTCGCTCGGATCGACGGTTTCAGAATTGTACATTATCGTGCGGATGCGCTGACTGACGGCAAACCAGCGCCCTTCGGGGTCGCGCATGTTTTCCGGCACTGCTTCCGTGAGGATGTCGGACTCA
Source organism: Chloroflexota bacterium (assembly GCA_033763755.1). Classification (GTDB taxonomy): domain Bacteria; phylum Chloroflexota; class Anaerolineae; order Aggregatilineales; family Phototrophicaceae; genus Flexifilum. The sequence continues at coordinate 3,327 of JANRJX010000026.1, read as the reverse complement.
ATCGGCTGGAGCAGGTCTTCGCTTGCGGCGAGGTCAAGCCCGCCCGCGTCGATGCTGAAGAAAACATCAGCGACGGTTTGCGTGCCTTCCGCGCGCAGCCGTTCCAACAGCGATTGCACCGAGCCTTGTGACAGGCGGACTTCGATACCCGTTGCGTCGGTGAAGGCGGTAAACGCCGCTTCCATCGCGCCGTAATGACGCGCCGAATAGACATTGACGACCTGGCGTTCCTGCGCCAGTGCGGGCGACAGCGTGAGCGCCAGCAGCAGCACGACAGACAGGGCGATAAACAGACGAGATGAGCGCATGGACAGAGACTCCTTGCAATAGACGGGAAATCGACATACGATCACCCGTACCTGAAGAGGTCGATGCTGGGGGTTTGCTCAAGTTGGCGCTTGAGTGATGCTATTCCCCGGCATCGTGCTTTGTATTATGCGCATGGCGATATGCGAATATCCACGCTTGTGATTAATTTCCCAATGTACGCACTGATGATTTGAGGTTTGATCGTGGTTAAAAATCGCCGCGAGGTCTCTTTTGTTGCCTTGCTCACGCTGATTCTGCTGCTGGCGGCTGCCACGCGCATCCTGCATATCACTGCGCAAAGCCTGTGGATTGACGAAGGCATCACTTATTTCAACATCAGCCAGCCGGATTTGCTCGAAACACTCATTCGCACGGACGTACACCCGCCGCTGTACTTCATGCTGCTTGAAGGCTGGATCGGGCTGGCGGGCGGCTCAGTGCTGTCGATGCGCATGTTCTCGGCGCTGTTCGGCGTGCTGGGTGTGGCGCTGATGGTGCCGCTGGCACGCGAACTTGCCCGCCCGCATCGCTGGTTCCAGCACCCGTCCGTCCCGATCCTGAGCGCGCTGATGCTCACGCTGTCCGACCCGGACGTGGTGCTGGCGCAGGATGTGCGCATGTACACGCTGCGCACGGTGCTGATCCTGATCAGCATGATCTTCTACCTGCGTTGGACACATCGACAAACGTCGCAACGCGCCCTATGGTGGGTGATGGCGTCGGTGGCGATGATGTACACGCAGTACCAGAGCGCCTATATCCTGATCGTGCAGGGGCTGCACGCGCTGCTGTTCCTGCGCGGCGCGGTGCGCGTCAAGGCGGTCGGCTGGCTGGTGCTGATCGGCGCGTGCTTTGCGCCCTGGGCGTTCGGCGTAGTGCTTACGCAGCGCAACAACGATTTTGGTGTGGCGGCGGCGTTGGTCTCCAACTGGTCTACGTTTGTGCAGCTATTGCAAAAGTTCATGAGCAGCCAGTGGGGGCTGATGGTGGCGCTGCTCCTGCTCGGCATGGTGCGGCTGATCGATGGCAGGCGCATCGAGTGGCGACCGCTGGGCAGCACGTTCATCCTGGCGGGCTGGATCGCGATCTCGCTGGTCATCAGCTTCCTGCTCAATATCCTCTATCCGGTCGTGCTTGCGCCGCACCGCCTGCTGCTGCTCTCGCCGCCGATTGCGATCCTGATCGCGCAAGGGCTGCGTAACATCCGCGTCCCGGAGCGGCTGGTGTTGGTGGCGGCGATTGTAGTCTTCGGGCTGGCGGTGGTGGACGATTACTACCCGAAGGAACCCTGGGATGTCTTCGCCGCCAGCGCCACGCAGTACGCGCAGCCGGAAGACCTGGCGCTGCTGGAGGTGTTTCGCGGCGATAATCCGCTGAACTACTATCTCGACTGGCAGACGGGCAACACGCTCCGTGTCGAGTCGCTGCGGCGTTGGCGCGAATATACGCCGGAGCAGTACCCGCAGGGCATCATCGATGTGCTGGACGCCTACGATCATGTCTGGTTCTTCCACTGGAGTCCTGACCCGTCCGGCTTTGAATTCCTGACGCAGACCGGGCATGTGCGCACGGCGCTGCTGACGACCGACCACATCGGCAATGCGCTCAATGCCTACCGTTACGACCGCCTGCCGGAAGGCGAGATCGCCCGCTACCAGAACGGCATGATTCTGCGCCACGCGGCGGTTCATCCTGCCGACATGCGCATCGACCTGTGGTGGACGAGCGACGCACCGATTGCACAGGATTACTCGGTGTCGGCGTTCGTGCTGGACGCGGGCGGGCAGTTGGCAGCGCAGCATGACAGCTTCCCGTTCGAGAACCGCCGCCCGACGACTGGCTGGCAAGCGGGCGAAACGATCTACGACCCGCACCCGCTCGCGCCCGCAGCGCTGCCGCCGGGCGAGTACACGGTCGCTGTGCAGGTCTATACGTGGTTCGATGGCGCGCGTTCGCCGCTGGTCAGCGGGGACGAGTGGTCGGTGGTGGGAAGTCTATCTGTGAGTGGTTAACCCTTACTCGTCACTACTTGATGTTGAGTCATCTTGTGGATCAGTCGGTAGACTGCTGACATCTGACTGATTGATCGCTTACTGAATGGCAGCAACAATCATTGAGGCGGGGAGGTCTTCAATTTCTGATTTTGAATAAATGGCGATCAGGTAGACTTTATCTCTGGTACGCAGGTAGTAAAGTACACGATAACCACCGCTCTTGCCGCGCTGTGCATCACTGTTGGCAAGCCGCACTTTATAGACCGAGTAAGGAAGACGTTGCAGCAAGTCGCCCGGCGTATCACCCCTTTCGAGCGTCTGTATCAGGGGATCGACATCGCCCATGACGTTTGGGTACTTCTTGCGCAGCTTTTTGGCAAGGCGCTCAAAACTGGCAGCGATGATAACCTCAGTCATCTTGCGCCATCCGGCGGCGGAATTCCTCGACGCTCATCCCTTCGCCGCGCTGCGCCTCACGGATGCCGTCCTTTATCGCAGTAAGAATTTCTTCTGTCGTAATCTCGTCTTCAAGCGCATCATCGATGACAGCGAGCAAGTACGAATCTGAATCTGCATAGCCCAGTTCTCGCGCTTTTGCTTCCGCACGCTGTCGCTGTTCGTCCGTTAGCGTAACCATCAGATTATACATCACCATCTTCCCCGCATCGCATTTTGTAGATGAAGTCTATCACAATTCAGCACAGCCGCGCGATGTGTCAGTCGCCAGCGAAATCACGCTATACTACTCTTAGTCAACACCACGCCACTAGAAGCCGAGGCGCAGCCCATGAAGACCGTCTTTATCAGCAGCACCAGCCGCGACCTTGCCGACTACCGCGCCGCCGCCGTCGAAATCTGCCTGCGGATGGGCTACACACCCATCGCGATGGAGTACTTCAGCGCCATGCCCGTTGGCGCGACGGCGGGCAGCCTGCACAAGCTCGACACGGCAGACCTGTACGTCGGCATCTTCGCCCACCGCTACGGCTACATCGAAGACGAAGCCGACGGGCGCAGCGTGACC
>JANRJX010000025.1:0-7208 GCA_033763755.1 Chloroflexota bacterium | reverse complement strand
CGTCTACCCCGACCGTGCGCCCTACGCGCTGGACGTGGCGACCGGCACCGGCCGCCTGCCCATCGCCATGCTGCGCCACGCCCAGTTCGAGGGGCCGCTGTTCGCGGTCGATGCCAGCCTGCCCATGCTGCGCATCGCCGCCGAGCACCTGCGCGACCAGGCGGGCGTCATGCTGCTGCACGCGGACGCCGAGCGCCTGCCGTTCGCCGATGACGCCTTTGACGTCGTCACCTGCCTGGAAGCGCTCGAATTCATGATGCATCCGCCGCACGTGCTGGCCGAGCTGGTGCGCGTGCTGCGGCCGGGCGGCTGGCTGCTCATCACCCACCGGCGCACGGCGCGCTGGATGCCGGGCAAAGTGCCATCGCCCGATGCCCTGCGCGAGCAGCTTGCGGCGCTCGGCCTGACGCGCGTGCGCTTCGACGCGTGGCAGGTCGATTACGACCGCGTGTGGGCGCATAAGCCAGCGGCACCAGCGCCGGAGCGCTAGAGCGGCTGATGAACTTTTGAGACAGGTGGTGATAGGAGTTATGATTAGGCGTACACTCCCAGAGTCTGGTAGTACAAAGCTGAGTAGTGATGAATGGGGCAGCTAGGGGACAGTACTAGACGGTAGCCCTCGCACGATAGAGCTGTCTGTCGAGCAATACAAAACTTCATCATACTTCTTCGAGATTTTAGTCGATATAATCTTAAGACTTGAAGAATTATAGCCTTGTTATTATCTGTGTATTCTAAAGCTGAAAGGTGAGAATAGTAATGGCAGACAGCAATAAGAGTTATCCTGCAATTGCACCTAAGAACTGGTTTGCACTGAGAAGAGAATTTCTTCGGACTGTGCCTAATCGAGTCACGCTCAGTTATGTAGCATCTGTTTTGAACATAAAAGAAGACTCCGCTCGAGCCAACGTAGTTGGTCCTATGCGGATAGTTGGTCTAATCGATGACAGTGGTAAACCAACAGATCTGGCCTATAGATGGCGTGATGATACGCAGTACGCGTCAGTATGCCAAGAAATCCTAGACCAAATATATGATGACGAACTGCGCGCGCTTGCGCCTGATGCATCCACACCCATAGAAAGAGTATCTCGCTGGTTTATATCAAAACGAGGACTTGGCGAGAGTGCAGCAGGCAAGAACGCTAATTTTTATTTTCTATTGTTGAAAGCCGATCTTCAGGAAGCATCGGAAGCAACAACCAATTCAACAGGTTCCAGTCGTTCCAAGACAGCGAATTCGAATTCTAGAAGCAAAGGAAAACCAGATAACACCAAATCAGCCAATCGAGATAACGAACAAACAAGGGTTGGTATGACTCAAGTGCCCGAACAACCAGATTTACCTGTTGTTCAGACTTCACATGAGCAGAATTCTGTCTCATTGCACTTTGACTTTCAGATTCATATATCTCCTGAAGCTAGTACTGAACAGATTGACCAAATCTTTGCAAGTATGGCAAAACACCTAAATCTTGCGCGCAGTTAAAACAAATTCAAATGAGTAGGTATCAAGCCAGATTTGCGCAGATTCTTGCGCAGAAAATCAGTGCAGACCTTCGCAACGCACTAGCTCCACCTTCTGAGATTACGGCGTCGGCCGAACAGCCAATACTTCCACATGCTCTGCTAAAGAAATGTAATCGCAATTACATCATCAAGGTCGTATACCAAATCAATAGGACCTATAAGGAAACCTGCTACGATGCTTGCGCAGTCATGATCCGTCGACTTGTCGAAACACTGATCATCGAAACCTATGAGCATCACAAAATTGCTGACAGAATACAAGAGAATGGTGAATTTTATCCTTTAGATAAGCTGATTGGAGCATTTCTCACCGAACCTACATGGAATCTAACACGCAATAGCAAACAAGGTCTTAAAGCAATTAGAGATTTAAAGACTCAAGGTGATCTTTCTGCGCATAGCAGGCGTTACAACGCGCATAGGGAAGATATTGATCGGCTCAGGGACAGCGTGAGAATTGTCACTCAGGAACTCCTCTCTCTCGCTGGCCTAAGCTAGGTGTAGAGGGTTGAATCAGTGCGCGGACGAGCAAGGTAAGGTCAATTGGCACGCTAAGTATTTTGACGTTAGCAACGTCAACACACACCCGAACCCCTACCTGCGACGACAGCAACCACAGCCTCTCCCCTGCCACCTATGCCAACCGTGACTCCGACCGCAACAGACGCAGCTTCCTGACGCCCGATGCCCTGCGCGAGCAGCTTGCGGCGCTCGGCCTGACGCGCGTGCGCTTCGACGCGTGGCAGGTCGATGATGACCGCGTGTGGGCGCACAAGCCAGCGCTGCATTCGTCGGATCAATAAAGCGCAAACGCGCATATAGTAGAGGCGAGCCTTTGCTATACCGGGGGGTGGATGATGCTTTCGAATGCGGTCGTCACGGCGGTGCTGGCAGCGCGCGATGTCGCGCGCACGGCGAAATTTTATCGCGACGTCGTCGGTCTGCCTCAGCCCAGAGAGGTCATGGGCGGGGTGATGTTCGAAACCAGCGGGGGCCGGTTCATGGTCTACGAGTCGGGGTATGCCGGGACGGCGCAGAATACCGTCATGTCCTTCACTGTGACCGACATTCAGGCCGAGGTCGCGGACCTGCGCGGGCGTGGCGTGGTGTTCGAGGACTACGACTTTCCGGGATTGAAGACCGTCAACGGCATCGCCTCGTTGGGCGATGTCCACAGCGCGTGGTTTAAGGACCCCGAAGGCAACATCATCGCCCTCACGCAGGATATTCCAGCGTGACCGCGCGCCTCTGAAGATCGCTTTTCGCACGGCCGGGCCCTGACGCCGCTGCGTCACCCCGGCTTGATGAGCGCCGATGACTCCGGTCGAAATCTACGTGTGTTAAGAGTCGTCAGCACCCCTTGCCAATTCGATTTCCAGCGCTACACTGTTAGCAAACTACACTAGATGACGGTGCGAGGGCATCGATGTTTCGCTACGCTACCCGCTCGCTGGCTGTCCTGATGGCTTGTTTGTTGGTCTTACTTTCCTTCAGCGCCCGCGCCCAGGAAACTCCTGGCGCAACGCCTACTTTATTACCCCCCCCCTTACCGACCGCAACGCCTGAGCCGTCGCTCACCCCATCCCTCACGCCCACACTCGCCCTGCCAACGCCGAGCGAACCGCCCACGCTCACGCCGCTGGCCACGGCGACCGCTGCGCCCTCCGAAACGCCCCTGCCGACCACGACGGACAGCGCGTCGCTGACGCTCAGCGCCACTTGGGACGGCATCAGCACGCTCACGCTCCCCGCGTCCGAAACGCCCACCGCCACCGCGTCGGTCACGCCCAGCGCGACATGGGATGGCACCGCAACAGCGACGGCGATCTCTCGGTCGTGCAGGCCGCGTGCGGGGGAACAACGACCTGTGCCGATGTTGTGCTGTACGCGGCAGCGGGCAGCCTGAGCGCACCCGCGTGGTCGCCCGACGGCCGCAGCATCGTGGTCGTCGAAGGCCCGTCGGCGGGACAGCCGAATACGCGCCTGGTCGAACTGACGCTGAATGACGCGGGGCGGCCCGGCGTCGCGCTGCAGCTTCCCAGCGTCCGGACGGCAGTCGTTGCCTTCACGCATCCCTACCGGCTGGGCAGCCCCGCGTGGGAGACCAGCGGCCAATCGCTGCTGCTGGAGATGCGCGACAGCGCGAGCGCGCCAAACTACATCGAACGCCTGAGCCGACGGAGCGGGACATGGGTCGTGACGGGGTTGAACGCCGTCAGCGCTGCCCGCAGCGCACCCGGCCGCATCCATGGCAGCCAGCCGGTGGTGGTGCAGCAGGCATCCAGCGACACACCGACGCCGACTGCGACACCTACGCGTACACCCCAACAGGAATATTACGAACAATTTATCGGCATCATATTTTGGGCCATCTACAACGAAACAAACGGAAATCAACAAATTCCGCTCTATGAAGCTCTACCCGGAACTGCCCCAACCATCGCCAATTCGATTACCGATCATGACCACCGCTATCTGATGGCAAGAACCATTCTAAACAACGTTCCTTTAGACGACCTGTCAGCTGGTGCTGCGTACATGCGTCGATGGGGTGGCTCAATTTCCAATACTGAGTACGACCTTTGGTCATTTCAAGATGGGCGCATATCATGCGAATTTGAAGGACGACCTGTAGCCCTCAGCTACGCTCAAGCAGCAAGTGAAAGTGATGAAGCCATCCTTCGCTGGTTCAATGGCTATATGGAATGTTTACGAACAGGGCAGCCGCTGGAAAACCGATTGGTCAATTTTGACGTGGCCTACGCTGACATTAGAGGCTTTATCCTTGCCGCTATCGCCGACTATGTGAACGAAAGCCCTAATCCCGTTGCAGGGGCGCAGTATGTAAAGCACACCTCTTCGTGTTTTGTTTGGCAGCGCGACGCGAGCGGACGCATTACGAGTTGTCACGGTGATGGAGCAAGAATCAACATGCAAACTTTCTGTGCACAGTCCCCTTATGTAGCACCCCCTACCGAGGCCTCGGCCCCAACGCCAGTGCCAATACAAAGCCGCAACTGTCAGGCTACGTCAGTCAATCCCAGCAGTGTCGTGGTCGTAGAGTGGTTGGCATCAACAGACGCACAGACCTCTAATCAGCAGCTTGGTTTGGAGACCGTTATCGGCACGCGAAATCTAATCAACCTGGGACTGTACACAGACGATCAACCCTACAGTTGCGGACTTCCGCGCTGCTACTTTCTGCTCGGCAACCCGAGCGGACGTGCACCCAATAGGGAGCGCCAAGAAGAGATCAACGAGACAAGGGCCGAAGCCTGGGTGCGGCATGAGGCGGCACAGATGAACCCTGATTATGGCTATCGCGGGTTCGCCCAAAGTTATCTAGTACATGTTTTGTGGATCGATCGTAACCGTAGCGAAACATGGATTACAACGGTATTTCAGCAGTAAGGAATAACTGTGAAACGCATTATTACATCTCTGGCACTGATTGCGATATTGCCAATCAGCTTACAAGGCAGCATTGTTCAGGCGCAAGAGTTACGTCCTCCTTCAGAGATCCCTGCGCTTCGAATGGATTGGAATTCCAACAATCTCGTTGCCATCAGTGATGCAGCTAGCGTCGTCACTATTCTCGATGCACGGACGCGTGCAGTACTCAACACTCTGCCGTCCATGCCATTCCCAGTGCGAGCGCTGCGCTGGAGTGATGATGGCACGCGCTTGGCCCTTGGTGGAGAGTACACCCTTCAGATTTGGGAGAATGTATGGGATAGAATGCAGGCATCTCTGTCGCTAAGTCTACAGGTACCGTCTCATCCATTGGGTCTAGACATGTTAGATGCGATTGACTGGAACGATACACAGCAACAGATTCTTGCTGCTTTGTTGGGCCGCATTTATGTTTGGCACAGTCGGACCGGAGAACTTATCCGGACGATTGAGCCCTTTACCAGCCCAATGGTGTCCGCTGCTTGGAGTCCGGACGGAACGAAGTTAGCACACGCAGACTCTACGGGCTTTGTTTCGATAGAATTGCTGACGAGCGATGAAATTTCAGGCGCGGATGTATACGACCGAGATGCTCCATGGGCTATGGCATGGGAGCCAAATGGAGATAATCTGGTTGTCGGCACCAACGGTGGTACCCTTCAAGCGTTCGTTTTTTTTCCACGTCGGCTGGGAAGCGATGTAATATCGCTTCGGGATGACTATGTAGACATCTTCAGCATCGATTGGCATCCCACGCTGCCACTAGTGGCGGTGGGCTATGCGGACGGCGTGGTCGAAATCTGGAACCCAGACACCTACGCCCTAATTCAGCTTGTGCAAGAACAAACCGGACAACCAGTGATGTCTGTAGCATGGAGTCCTGATGGGACACAATTAGGCTATGCCAATACAAACGACTTAATTATCGTTCCCGCACCCATCTCAGAATTACCTACGCCCACAGCGACACCTTCACCCCCACCCTCGCATACACCAAATGAGACGACAACGGACACTCCAACTCCAACACCCACTGATACGCCAAGCGCTACCCCCGCCCCTACACTCACGCCGACCGCCACCGCTTCCGCGACAGGCACTGCTACGCTTACGCCAACAGCAACCCCGACGCCAACGGCCACCGATACGCCAACCTCTACTCCGACCGCAACAGCGACAGCTTCCGCGACAAGCACCGCTACGCTTACGCCAACGCTAACTGCTACGGTGACCGCTTCCGCTACCGCGACACCAACTGCGACCGCTACGCCAACAGCAACCCCAACGTCCACAAGCACTCCCACCGCGACGACAGCGCCGACCGTCACCACGGTGCGCGTGCAGTCCGAGAACGCCAATGCGCTGGCATCGGGCGTGGTGCGCGCCGACACCTATGATCCGCAAGGGGGTGGCCGCGAGCTGCGCGACTTCAACAGCGGCCGCTGGGCGCGCTTCAACAATGTCGATCTGCGCGGCGGTCTGGCGGCCTTCCGTCTGCGCGGCGATACGCCCAACGTCGGCACGGTCACGCTGCGCGCGGGCAGCGCCACAGGAACGGTGCTCTGCACGCTGTCGTGGAGCGGCAGCAGCGCCTACGCCACGCAGGCGGCGACCTGCACGCCGTCGCTGACGGGCGTTCAGACGCTCTTCCTCGTCGCGGGAAGCATCGCATGGATCAACCACAACTGGTTCGAACTCGACCTGCTGCCCGCTGGCAGCGCCACGGCCACCCCCACGCCAACCGCGACTGCGGCTGCGACCGCCACACCGACGGCGACGCCTACCGTGCCCGCAGCGACCGCCACGCCAACGCCGAGCGCCACCGCTACAGCGACGCGCACGGCGACCCCCGGCGGCACGACGAGCGTGCTGCGCATCGAGGCGGAAAGCTACACCAGCGCGGCGGCGGGCGTCTACTTCGGCTTCACGGATGATGTCGGCGGCGGGCAGGCGGTCTACAACTTCGACACGCCGCGCTGGGTCGGCTTCACGACTGTCGATCTACTCGGCGGCGTGGTGCGCTTCCGCCTGCGCGGCGACAGCGCGGGCAGCGGGAACATCAGCCTCCGCACGGGCAGCGCCACGGGGCCGGTGCTGTGCACGCTGGCCTGGACGCCGAGCGGCACGTACTACACCACGCGCGAGACGCCCTGCACGCCATCGGCCACAGGGGTGCAAGCGTTGTTCCTCAGCAACGACAGCGTGCCGTGGGTCAACACCAACTGG
>JANRJX010000024.1:0-14540 GCA_033763755.1 Chloroflexota bacterium | reverse complement strand
CCGGTGCAGTGGGTCACATCGTCGGGTTGAGTACCATCGACCCACACCGCAAGTGTATTGTCATCGCGTATCCGCTGTGTGACGGCGCGATCTATCGGGGACGACCGATGTCATATGGCATTCACACCCTCTGGGTGCGGTTCCTCGATAACGGTGAAATCTCGCGCTTCAGCGGGATATGGTTTCAATCGCACACTCTTTAACCCACCGTCCCTTCATCTTTGCTTGTAATTTGGGAGAATCTCATGACACATGCTGAACAGCGCGAGTCTGCACTCGTGCGCTACAATGCTGCATTCGATAACGCGCTTTACACCGCCATTGGCGAGTTCATCGCCTCCAACCTCAATGCTGAACGCGATGACGCCGGTGTGGTTGCTTTGTTGACAGCATTGCAGGATGCCAGCCTCGAATTATGTGGACATCCCGACCAGGGAGGTGCATCCCATCGCTTAGCAGTATCTTGTGGACAGAGTTTTCTCTCCAGACACACACTTGAGGCAATGAGTCGCTTTCTGCAACGATTTGCCATCAACGATGACCTCCGCATCGTAGATTTTGAGGGGACGGCAGGAGCGATGATGACCGCCTACGGCGGACGCGATGACCTTCAGACAGCCGCTGCACACGCCAACGGTGTTCACTCCTGGCAGGGGCGCGCCGCCTATCACCTGCTCGTTGCCTGCGATTTCCTGAGCCTAGCGGCGATCCAGCTTCTGGCGCATGGCGATGCGTCTTACATCCGTGAGAAGCTCAAGCGGGGGCTGGAACGCATCATTTCAGCGCTCTATGAAGGCGTCCGACACAGCGACCAGCCCGCGATGTTCGATCTCAACAGCACCTATTTCCCGTCCGAAGCAGATCGGCACCACTAACCGACTCCCTAAACCGTCCTCGCACGCACGCTGTTGAACCTTCCGCCCAGCGTTTGACACGGTTTCGCTCTTCACGACTGCGTGGCCTCTTGCGCTGATTTGCTGCCCAGTGCCGTTCATCTGAATGGTAAAGTCCCTGTCTGTCCCCACAGCACGCCGTGGCGCTCCTCATCCGTCCCACAATTGCCGATTTATCTCTGCCAGACTAGCAGGTGCGGCATCCCATCAACCCCGCACGCGGGGTCGCTGCACCGGTTTCGCCTGGCTTGTGCCGCTGACGCTCAACGAAAACGGCTTGCGCCTGCGGTGACGGTCTGCCTGATTGCACCTGCTGATGTCTTGTCAGAAATCGGCAATCGGGTCGATGAGTAGATAAGCGCACAGCGCAAGGGAGAACAGGATCATGGGAACTTCAATCAACATTCAGGTGACGGGTTTTGTGGGCAGCGATCCGCAGGTCAAGACGGTCGGTGAGCAGCGCGTGGCGAGCTTCAGCGTCGCGGTCAATCGCAAGAGCGGCGCTGGTCAGAAGCAGACGTTGTGGGTGCGCGTGAACGCCTGGGGGAAGCTGGCGGATGTAGCAGCACAGTACGTCCACAAAGGTTCACTGGTGCAGGTGTCGAGCGAGTGGCTCCGCCCCGGTGCGTGGGTTGACCAGAGCGGCTCGCCCCAGGTCAGCCTCGATATGGATGCCAACCGTCTGGTGCTGCTCGACCGCGCCGAGAATGGTGCGCATGGCGAGGAGGAGGTCGAGTTCTAGCGCATAGGGCGGGCGGCATCGCTGCTTGCGGTGTCGCCTTCTTCTTGTCTTGTACGCTATGTGATCCCTGCGCGAGCAGATCGACCGACACATTGGATAGCTTAAAGACTCTCTATCATGAGTTCTAATTGGATCGCTAGAAAGTTGCCTGGTTGGGCAGGCTCTTCGTACGAGACAACAGCAAAGGGGTACGTGTATCAGCGCTGCATATATGACAGATTGTTCAGCAACAGGGATAAGATAACATCAACGCAACTGATTTCGGCACATAGGAAGTTGTTATGCCTCATGACCGCGCCTCTGAATGGACTGTCATCCTGCGCTGCCTAGCGCTGATACGCCGCCTGCTGCGAACGCATGCCACGGGTGCAGAACTCCTCGATATCATCCGCGAGCATGACGCTGAGCCTGAGCGTCTCAGCACGGATCAACTTCAAGATCGCTTGGAGAAAGACCTGAAGCGACTGCGTACGAACCTCGGTTGCGATGTTCGGTATGTCCGCGGCGAACGCGTCTACAGCCTGGAGACGGTCGAAGGTGGGTTGGTCGATCTTTCGGACGATGCGCTGCGCGGGCTGGCGTTCCTGCAGAAGACATTTGAGCAGTCCGATGTTGTTCACAGCGAGGAGGTGCGCCTACTCGTCGCGCAGGTGCTGCGCCTGCTTCCCGAGGAGCGGGCGCGGCAGGCGGCGAGGATGCGTGGGCTCCTGGAAGTCAACCTGCAGGCACGCGACACACAGCGGCCGGACGAACTGCTGCTTGAAGACCTGATGCACGCGTGCGGCACACATCGCGAGATCGAGTTCGCCTATCTCTCGCCCAGCTATGCCGATGGGCAGCTGCGTCGCCATCATGTCCAACCGCTGCGGGTGTATCTGGAGCCAGCACGCCGCCATTATCTGCTGGAAGCACGTAAGCTGGCGAGCGCTGGCAAGACGATGGCGCAGCCTGCCGTCCACGAGTATCGCGTCGAGCGCATGCGCGATCTGATCCTGCTGCCTGCACACTTCCGACCTGTCGACGCGCGTGCGCAGCCTAAAGAGCTGGTCTATCGCCTGAAGCCCGAAATTGCCAGAGCGGGGGATGTTGCCGAGATTGTGGCAGGCAGCGTGATCCATTATCTGCCCGACGGCAGCGCGGAAGTCCACGCTGTATCACACAACCTATTCCGCGATGTGCGGGCGCTGCTGTTCTACGGCGCAAACTGTGAGGTCATCGGTGGTGACGAAGCGCGGCGCGAAATGCGTGCGCTCGTGCAGGCGTTGGCACAAACATATTCAGTTTTGTCCTGACCTGTATGCCTCAATCGGCGGAAACTTAGCTGTCCCATCCCAGATAACCACCGTACCTTTTAATGCCTCATTCGGCAGTGTATCGAGAAGAATGGATAGGATGGACATTACACTAGGTTAACCGCCAAACCTCGTCTGGTCAAGATGTTGTATGATACGTAGTACATGAATATCTATTATGGGCATTTGACACCAAAAAAGCTTTATGTTACTCTAAACGAAGAAGCCGTCTCCAGAGATTTGCGGTCGCAGGAGACGGCTTTCACGCGGGCTGTTGCCCAATGTATGATGGGATTGTAGTAGCAATCGCCAATCTATACCCATTGTATCGACACAGCCTCTCATTGTCCAGCATAATCTTGAGGTGCAACTGTGTCCGATTCCCCCCAACCCATTCAACTTGTTCTTCCCGGCTTCGAGGAATATGTCGATCCACCCAACTGTCACGACACAAAAGACGGTATTGATGGGCAGGAACCTCCGTCCGTCGTGACTCTTGTGATCTATTCACTACCCGAACCTGATGCACTTACGTGTCACTAAGGGTTTTGTACAGGCAGATAGGTAACGTTACTATCTGCCCGTTCGGCGTTGGAAGTGTTGTACTTTGATTATCTTTTTGTCTCCCGCCTGCTTGTGCAGAGTCTGTTTGCTATGCTTTAGATAGAGTGGTTATGCCGAAAGGAGCATCAGTATTGATGAATGACTTTACTTTTCTGGATGCGTTCACTGATGAGTCTCGCTATGTCCTCTCTGACTATGTTGAACACGTCATCAAAGGCATCACTCACGCGCGTTACCGCACGATCATCCAGACGGGCAAAAAAGCGGGGGAAAGCCTGTTCACCCATGTGTTGAATGGCGTTCTCGTCCTCGAAACACTGCGCCCAGACTTGCAATTACAGGATGATGAGGCACGCGCGCTCTACACCGCTTTCACTATTCATGATCTTAATAAGGTGACGGACGAACAGGTCAGCTTCAGCCAACTGGTCACGCCCGAACGCGTGGCAGAAGAAATCCAGCGGTTGCAACTGGGCGCGTTTTTCCCGGACTGGCAGACCTATCTCCAGGACATCACCTCGCTCATCCGGGGTCACAGCGGTCACTACGCCGTCAGTACGGAAATGCTCATGCCCAAACGCGAAGCCGCTTATGCGCTTGGCATGTCACGGGTCAAGGCATTGACGCAGTTGATGCGCGCCGCAGACATTCTCGGACTATCGCATACGCTCGACGAACAACAACACAAGCAGACCTTTCTCAGCCATCTCAACCGCTATCTCTCTGAAAGCGGATTAGATCGCCAGTTCGAACTGCATACCCACCGGCTGGTAGAGCAGCGCGGGCTGTTGACTAACGTCATGCACAATGCCTTCATGGCAGTACTGGCAGCGTATGGTTGGCGGGTGCTGCTTCTCTATGCGGATGGTGTCGTCTACCTTGCACCGCGTGGAAGTGCGTTGCCTGAAATGGATACACTGCGCTACAGTTTGGGCGCAGGCGTGGCGTCCCAGATTCGTCAAATCGTGGCAGGCAGCCCGAACGACCTAATTGAGCAAACAGCGCAGGGGATCAAATTCAAGCCGGATGCCTTCACCTCCGGTCAGCCTTTTTCGGCACTGATGGCTGCTGTCCGCAACTTCGTTTCAAGGCGGCGCTTCAAGCCAGATGATCTTGAGGTGAAGGCACGCGAGCGCATCAGAGCGGCACGCGAACGCCTGGCTCAGAAGTCTCCCGAGCGTGCTATTGCGCTTGACCTGTTCCTCGGCAGCCGAAGCAAGCTCGTCAGTGCCAGCGACGAACAACTGCGCGCCGCCGAACTTGCGCGAACCTACTTCATCCTGCTCACCGATTACATACCTGAGGTGACGAAACCCTGGCAGCGTCTTTACCAGCTCTTGGAGGTACCGTTCGATCTGCATTTGCTCTTCGATGAGTTCGATGCGCGTTATGACCGCCCCTATGTGCTGGCGGACAGCATCCCTCTGACTGAAGAAGAAGTCTATGCGCGTATCCTTGCCGATGGTAACGATCTTTGGGAACGCATGACTGGCGCGGGCATGGGGGACGCAAATGCCGAGCTATGGACACAATACGTCGAGCGATACGCGCTCGTGGACGGGCTGTCGCTGGCACTCAGCGAGTGGTCTGACCATTTGGTGCATTACATCGAAAACCAGCATCACCAATGCATCCATTGCAGCAGCCCGTTCCTAACTCAACCGCTCCGCGCCGCCGATGTACGTGACGGAATCGAAGTTCAGAAGTTTTCCAATCGTCTCTCTGGAGGTGGGGCGCGTGAGCCTGTCAAGTCGATCTGTCGCGTCTGCCGCACACAGTTCCTGATCGAGGCGCTGACTTTCGATGGTGTGAAGGGCGAAAGCCTGTTTTATCTGCATATTTTCCCACGGACGTTTACCACGAGCGCATTTACCGAGGGAATGAGCCGCGCGTATCGACGCATTCGAGATGGCGGAGCCGACTTTCGGGCGTTACATATGGATGTTGAGACAGCACTCAAAGGGTTACGTGCCAACGATCCAGAACCCTTGCTGCCACGCTTCCATCTTCACACGAAAGCGGGTAAGCCACATACCTATGGTGTTTATGTGCCGAAGTTCGATGCGACTGTTGCCGGCTTGATGGTGATGCCGCTCAATGCTCCGGGTGAAAACGACACGGAGAATTACCTGTTTGCACTCTGGTATGCGCTGGTGCTTGGGCAGTACTTTGGCGGCAAAGTTATTCTGACGCGCGAGCCAACGCCACCTCTCATCGCGGATCACCTGCCCGACCTGTTTCTTGATACGATGCCGCTTGGTACTGCGGGTTTGCTTCGGTACGACGCATACGATGGTGGCGCGGATAGTGCAGGGGCGCTCGGCGAACTCGAGGATGCCGTCTACCGTCTGTTCGAGCTGCGTCGAATGCTCTCGCCGCTCGAAGACGTGATGCCGCAGCTCGTACGCGCGCTGGGAACGAGTCCACTGCATATCTTCTTTGAAGCGGATCGTATTCTCGAAGCGAAAAAACGTGATTTCAGCGCGCGTGATGCGCATGAACATCTAGTCGCATTAGCAATCAACTTGGGAGGACACCGTATGGCACAACTGAGTGAAGCTCTGACCCACCTTGCCGTACATGCCTGGGAGCATCGACTGCGCGGTCGCAGCCTGGAGCGCAGCAGTCTGCTCTATCCGGTCAAGACAATCTTCGAGAAGCTTTCGCAGCAGCGCCGTGAGCATGATCGCGAATTCATTATTGCGCTGACGTGCGAAGACATCTTCGCGCATCTCGACCGCATTCAAGAGGGCGAGTTCAAAATTGGACGCGCCAAACGTGAAGCTATCGAGCAGTTCGTGCGTGGGTGGTACGACCTGGTAGTCGATGGCGTCTACGCCGGGCAGGTGCAGCGCCTGCTCGCAGACGAGAAGGCACTGATGTCCGCTTTCCTTTTCTATATCAAGTCACAAATCCCGCGCAGAACACAAGAAGACAAGGAGAATGCATAGTCATGTCGATTCTGTCCGCTTACCAACCTTACTTCCTCGAAAAGTATCACAACTATCCGCAGGGTCGTTACTGGACGCTCATCATTGCCCGCCAGATTGAGTCGGAAGCCATCTTCCGTACTGAAGGCAGTGGCGAGCCACTCAACCGCGAATACGTCTACGCAGGCAAAGAAGGGGAGGAGGTCATCCCGCGCGTCGTCATCAGCAAGCGTAAGCAGACTGCCGTCGAGCGGCGTACTGGGCGCGAAGTCCTGCGAGCTTTTGGCCTGCTAAAGCACAGCGTGACCAGCAAAGGCGAGACCAGAATCTGCGCGCTCAACCGCAATGAGCCCTGCGAGAAGTGCCTCGACTGCATGATCTACGGGTTTGCGGCGGGAGGAGGCGGTGCCCAGCGCGCGCGCGTCATCACCGATGACGCCTTCAGCCTGCATCCTGCGACAACCATTGTGGGAGCACGCCAATTCAACGCGCTCTTCGACAACAGCACGATGCGCGATGATGACGGTACCGCTTCGACCAGCATTGGAACCGATGAGTATGTCAAGCCGGGAAGCATTTTCCTTGACATGGAGACGTTGCGCGACCTGACGCGCGAAGAGTTTGTCTACGTGGTGGGAAACGTCCTGCGCTCGACCCGTTACGGCGCGATTTCGTCGCGCATTGGCAAAGTACAGAACCGGATCGCTGGCATCATCGTCAGCGATTGCGAACTGTTTAGCAACCTGGAGCTGACACAGGCGGTGTTCGACGTACTGCGCCAGGGAGATGAGCCGCCGTTTCCTCTGCGTTTGGAGACGGTTGCCACAACAGCCTATGATCAATCAGTCTCACTCGCTGCCTCAATTCCTGGACGAGTAGGCATACTCAGCAACGATGAAGTGGCACAGTTAGTCAGTGAGGTGACCGGGATCTTCCAGGACGAGGGCACGCTTCGTGCCACGTTGGAGCGTGCCAGCAGCATGTATCCCGCGTAGGCGACCATGTTTATCTACCGCTGTGACATCACGCTGCAGGAGGCGACATTCTTCAGCAGTCGCGAAATTGGTAGCCTATACGGGACGGAGCCGCTCATCGGTAATTACGCGCTTGCGTATGCGTTCGGCTATGCGCAGTCACGATATCACAATGACGGCGGCATAACGTATAAGGAAGATCTAGGTCGCCTGAACGAAGCTGGACTCTACATCACCCCGGCGTCATTCGTCGACTCGCCGCGCTTTCTCCTGCGTACTTTCAACGCGCAGACTGATGCCTACTGGTCAGCCTATGGCGCAGGCGTTGTCGTGGGACGTACGGAATTTGGGTGGTCGGAGCGGCGCGGGCAGCACTGGTATACCCTCGAGCCGAATGGAACACAGCGCCGCCACAACCCAACCAATCGTCCTCAGGAAGGGCGCATTAGAATGCTGGCTGCGGAGAACTGGGCGTGTGCCTATGTCCTCAGCACGTCCGAGATCGTCATCCCGCGTTACATTCGTTTGGGAAAGTTTATGAGCAAGGCGAGGGTAGAGAGTAGACGTCTGGCACATGACACCCTAGATATCGGTGAACAAGTGATCACCCACCTGCTCAATCCAGCAGATTTGTCGTCGGACAGCCAAATGTCGATTTTCGATCTGGTGAACGTGCCGCCAGTGCCTCTCGTGCGTAATGCACGGGTGACAGGACGCCTTCTGAAGTTGGAGGATGGCGTTTTCCTGCCTGCGGCAATGCACTTCGGCGTCGAGCACCTGCCATGACAGTCTTTACAGTGAAGGGGCGAGCCGAAAAGCTCGCTCCCGCGAATGATGAGTACAAGGGACAGCCACTGCTGCTGCATCAGGTACGAACATGGGAGGCGCTGCGTTCGTTTCCACTGGTGCTGAACACCTATAACACCGGTACGGGCAAGACTCGCGCCGCGCATCTACGTTTGCTAGAACTGGATGGGAAGGGCGTGAATGTTCTGATCATTGCGCCAACGAATGAGTTGATTGCACAGCACGTACGAGACGCTGAGGAATTTGTAGCTTTTCATCGGCTTCGCTTCAAAGTGCTGCCCATTCGCGCACCAGATATCGCACGACTCACGAATACTGGGCTGCGCAAAGGCGAAACACTTCAGCGTTATCTGAACAACTACCGGGAGTTCGCCGATGAGTGGGAGCCCCTCCAACCTACCATCATGATCACCAACCCAGATATCTTCTACTACGCGCTCTACATGCGCTATGGAGAACACGATGTCCGTAACGTATTCGAGGCGTTTGTCAGCCGCTTTGATTACATCATCATTGATGAGTTCCATTACTACAGCAGCAAGCAAGTGGCGAACTTTCTGTTCGCGCTGACGTTGTTTGACCAGTTCGGCTACTTCAGTCATCGAGATAGACGCATCTGTTTGCTTTCAGCGACGCCGCGCTCCGAGATTACGGTAGCACTAAATCGTTTGTTTGGCAGTCAACTGGCGTTCATTGCGCCCGATAACGAACCGCCGGGGAGCGAGCATCTGCCGAGAGTAACGGCGCTTTCTCCTCTGGAAGTCTCGGTCGTGACACAAGATTTGGAGTCCTGGGTGCGTGCTAACCGCGGGCAGATTGAAAGCTGGATCGATGAAAATGCACAGGATGGTGTCATCATCAGCGGCAGTTTGGCACGCATCAATACCGTCTATAGTTATCTCAGGCATTTAGGCGAAAGAGTTCTCAGGCTGACGGGACCGGAACCCCGCGAAGCGAGAGCGCGGGCAGTGCAGGCGCAGCTCATTCTGGCAACGCCGACGGTCGATCTGGGATACAATTTCGTCAAGCAGGACAAACGCGAGCGCCAGAATATTGACTTCGTGATCTGCGAAGCACTTTATAGAGACGAGCTCCTGCAACGCATCGGGCGTGCCGGGCGTGTGCTGCAAAAAGAAAGAGCGGACATTCCCAGTCGGGCATTTGTCCTTCTCTCAGACAACGCGGCGAAGGGACTTGCTACGCTGCATGGACAGCAGATTAGCCGTGAGGAATTTGCGCAGCATCTACAGGGCATCGACGCGCTACCAATCAAGCATCGGTTGGATGCCTACCTTCGAGAGTACGCGCTTCAGGAAGCGGCATATCCGTTAAGTCGTCTGAGCAGCACGCTGCCGCGAGATCTGCATTCGGAAGTGACAGCGATATTCGAACGACTGCGGGATGCCCTTTCACCGAACAGCAAGAGTACGCTGGGGCGTTGGCAGACACACTACCGCCACCACCGCAACCGAAAGCTGTGGTTGAATGACGCTCATAGACTCCCTGACACTGCGCCGCAAGGCAGCATTGAGGTGGTGGGCGACTGGCTGGAAGCAGAATATGGTGAGCGCCCTGATAATGCTGCTTTGCACTCCAAGCTCGATGTACTCTGGCGGCGGCGCTCGGCGGAACTGGTCAAGTTCGTTGAGAGCCGTGTCACGTTACAGGATGCACTTTTCAGTTTCCGCGATTCGTTCGGGAGTCCAAATATCGCTTTTTGCGATCCGCAGCGCTGGTTCTCGTCTGAGGCGGTCGCTGTGTACAGCGCACTGCACCTGCTGGCAAATTATGATCTTGTACTGCTGAAAGATCGCGCAGCTTTCAAGCGCGTGTGTGCTTCAGCAGCGAGCGAGGAGCTTGAAGCGGATTTCTACGCTGAGTTAAAGGCGCGGCGTGAAACGCCAGCTCGGATCGATTTTGGGTGTGAGACACAGCTCGATCGTGCAAGTTTCGACAACCGTTGGACAAAAGCGCCCGTCGCCCTGCGCGATTTATACCTACTCCATGATGGCGTGGTTCCGCAGGCGATGAACACCTGGATGAGGGCACAGTGGATAGTCTGCCTCATCATTCCCGCACAAGGCGACCTCGAAGCACGTGTACGGGGCAGGCTGAGGCACAGCCATTTGTATCCCCGCCGCCTCACTCTGTATTGTGCAGGGGATGAACAGCCGCGATCTCATGAAGGTTACCTGATCTTTCTAGGGACGAGCGCTTTTGAGGCGCACGCAGCATTGAAACCTCTCCTGCAGATGTCAGAAGTTCAATCCGACTCGCCTATGTTTTCGTAGAGGTAACGAGGGAACGACGATGATCGCAGACAATCAGCGGCTGTATGCGGTCGTGCTACGGCTGATAGCGCTGCGGAGCGGAGCTGTGCCGCGCGACCATGGCACCCAGGTGCGGGCTGCTTTTTTGAGCATGATTCGCACAGGCGATGAGACGCTGGCACAACAGCTCCACGACGCCAATATTCATAAGCCTTACACCATCAGTCCCTTGAGAAGCTGGAAACGGAGTCGGGATGGTGCGCATCATTTTAGCGAGGGGGACGAGGCAGAATGGCGCTTTACACTGATGAGCGAGCCCACTTTCGAGGCGGTGCTGCGGCGCTATCTGCTCGACCGCAACCTGCCACATCTTCGCATTGGGGCGATGCAGTTTATGGTGACCGATGTCTTTGCATCACAGAGTCATCCAGAAAGCGGGAGCGTGACCGCGACTGAACTCGTTGAGCGCTGGCAGAAGCGTCTGGATGCGCCGCCGTCTCGTATCCTGCTGGCGTTTGTATCACCGACGGTGTTCAGTCTGGGGCACGATAAAGAATCGGGGCATTATCGCTATGCCAGCCTCCCCGACCTGAAGCTCTTGTTTAGCAGCCTGCGTAAACGCGCAGTCGATGTTGGCCTGCCGCCAGAGTCGGACGATTTCGATGCGTGGATTGCACAGACCGCTCGTCTGACTCCGCTGGCACTGGACCTTGTGCGGGTCACGGTGGAGCGTCGTGGAATTCCAGCTTTTCTGGGCGAGGTGAGCATCGATTTAGGTTCAGACCTGTCACGACGCGCGTACGCACACATGCTGGCAGATCTCGCCTTTTTCACGGGCGTGGGCTACCAAACCACCTGTGGATTGGGACAGGTGCGGCGGATGCGTACGAATCGTGGTGAATGATGGAACTGCCGGAGTATCTGCCGCTGAGTTATCTGAACCAGCTTCTCTTCTGCGCACGCCGCTTCTGGCTGATGTATGTGCAGGGGGAGATGGAAATCAACGCTGCGGTGCTGGAAGGGCAGCTTCGGCATGGGCGCGCGCATCGGCCAGGTGAGCAGCGCGACGAGCATGGGCGCATCCTGCGCAGCGTGCACGTGTGGAGCGACGCCCTGCGGGTGGCGGGAGTCGCTGATTACGTGGAGGAGACTGACGGGCAGTGGACACCTGTGGAACACAAACGCGGGCGTATGGGACGCTGGCTGAACGATCACGTGCAACTGTGCGCGCAGGCGATGTGTCTAGAGGAGCGGACAGGTGTTCCCATCGCTGAAGGCGAAATCTTCTACTGGGCGAACCGCCGCCGTGAACGGATTGTGTTCGATGAAGCGCTTCGGGCAAAAACGACTGCGACAGCGGCGCAGGCGTTCGCCTTGCTGGCAGCGGGGACGATGCCACTGCCGGTCGATAACCCGGCAAAGTGCCGCGATTGCAGCCTCGAGCCGATTTGCCTTCCTCAGGAGACGCGAATGATGCTGAAAGAGGAGCGCGAATGAGTGTGTTGTATCTAAGCGAACAGTACTCGACAGCTCGGTTGGATGGCGACACTGTGCTGGTGCGCGCACCCGCCAACCCGGCACTGGGGAGAGCCGAGGCATATCGCAAGCGGCTGCCGCTTGGGAAGATTTCGCAGGTGGTGGTATTTGGACAGGTGACCCTGACGACCGGGATGATTGAGGCGCTGATGGCGCGGCAAGTCGAGATTGTGTATTTAACGCGCTATGGGAAGTTCGTTGGGCGGTTGAGCGGACAGGAGCATAAGCATGGGCAGCTTCGGCTGGCGCAGCGGCGGGCACACGATGACCCCACGGCGCGCCTGGTGGTTGCCAAAGTTTGTGTGCGCGCCAAACTGCATAACCAACGGACGCTGCTTCTGCGCGGTAATCGCACCCGTCATGACGCTTTGATTGCAGCACGTGCGGATGAGATAGGTTCCTTGATCCGCCGCATCGATGAACTGCCGGACGTAGACAGCGACGCGCCAGACCCCACGCAGCCGCAGCGCGGCACGGTGCACGGACAGTTGATGGGGTTGGAGGGAGCAGCCGCAGCGGCATACTTTTCAGGGTACAAGTTGCTTTTGGGAGAAGGGTGGTCAGAGGTGTTCACAGGGCGGCACAAGCGCCCGCCGACCGACCCCGTGAATGCCCTGCTTTCGTTTGGGTATACGCTGATGACCAACCAAACTGCCGGTGCAGCGCAGACGGTCGGCTTTGATCCCTACATTGGCTATCTGCACAGCAGCCAGTATGGCAAGCCCGCGCTGGCCCTGGATATCGTAGAAATGTTCCGCGCGCCGGTGGTCGACTCGGTGATCCTGACGCTGCTGAATAATCGTATGTTGACGGGGGCGGATTTTGAGGAGACGTTGGGAACATGGCGTATGGATGATGCGGGGCGAAAGACATTCCTGATCAAGTTTGAAGAACGACTGAACACGATCATCGTGCATCCGGTGTTTGGAACGAAGGTGACCTATCGCCGGTGCGTAGAGCTGCAAATGCGGCTGCTATCGCGCTGGCTGCTGGGGGAACTGCGACGCTTTCGGGGGTTTGCAGTCCGATGAGTACGACGACGCTCTATCTGATTGCCTATGATATTCCAGATGATAAGCGGCGGACGAAGGTACACAAGATCTTATCTGGCTTTGGCGATTGGACGCAGTACAGCGTGTTCGAATGCTTTTTGGACAAGCGAGAGCTGGTGGAGCTGCGAGCGAAGCTTCATGACATCCTTGAGCCAAGCGAAGACAGCCTACGGCTCTACCCGGTGTGCGAGGCTGATCGCAAGCACGTTGAAACGATTGGCAGCAGCCCACCAAAGGAGAAGACCGTCTATTTTGGGTAGAGACGACTTGCGAGAGGCGAAGCTGGAGAGATGGCGAGGGAGCGCCTCTCGCAGATTTTGAGTGATTTTGGAGAGCGGAGAACATGACAAAGCGCTTTTTGGAAGAATATTTTGATGTAAGGTATGATTTGGGTCCCCTGGACTGGCTTTTTTCAAGCCAAATAGGGGCTTGAATGACCGTCACGCCGATTGAGGCATTGAAACCTGCCCGTCATCAAGCTTGCCTAAAGCACAGCATCGCTTGAATGACCGTCACGCCGATTGAGGCATTGAAACAACACGGGGTATGTCGCGTCGAAGCAGCCGACGGCCATCGCTTGAATGACCGTCACGCCGATTGAGGCATTGAAACATGACCGCAAGGGCTTCATCAGGCGTCTGCACAACGCTTGAATGACCGTCACGCCGATTGAGGCATTGAAACTAGGAATGCAATGGCGACGCGCCGCCGCTCTGTGCTTGAATGACCGTCACGCCGATTGAGGCATTGAAACCGCCTTGCGCAGCACCATCAGCGCAGCACCTAAATCGCTTGAATGACCGTCACGCCGATTGAGGCATTGAAACAGGGCTTGCATGGCCCGTACTGCCGCGCCGCCTTTGCTTGAATGACCGTCACGCCGATTGAGGCATTGAAACCGTCCTGGTGGGTCGTGTTGGTCAGGCGTATAAGTCAGCTTGAATGACCGTCACGCCGATTGAGGCATTGAAACATCGACGAGGCCGCAAAAATGGCGGCCAACCGGCAGGCTTGAATGACCGTCACGCCGATTGAGGCATTGAAACCAAACCGGACATCATCGCCTTTTATCAAATCGAAAATGCTTGAATGACCGTCACGCCGATTGAGGCATTGAAACTCGCGGCAAACGGGATGACGATCTCCTGGCGATAGGCTTGAATGACCGTCACGCCGATTGAGGCATTGAAACATCTGCCAATGTGCTGATAGCCGACGGGTACACGCTGCTTGAATGACCGTCACGCCGATTGAGGCATTGAAACCTGGCGTTCGTTTCGGGCGCGTTCGTGGCTGTGTGGCTTGAATGACCGTCACGCCGATTGAGGCATTGAAACTAGACCGTGAGCGTCGTGTCTTTGGGCAGCAGTGGCTTGAATGACCGTCACGCCGATTGAGGCATTGAAACCAAGAATGGCGCGGTTTACGCCAGCGGTACCATCGCTTGAATGACCGTCACGCCGATTGAGGCATTGAAACG